>JBBRQL010000006.1:0-42847 GCA_038226425.1 Verrucomicrobiota bacterium | reverse complement strand
TCCGCCGGTGCAGACGCCGGAGCAGGCAAAGGCGCTCGACATGAAATTCGCGCGGTTCCGGGTTTTGGCGGAGAAGGACGGAGACCGGGCTGGCGGCCAACAAGTGTTCACCGCGACGTGCGGCGTGTGCCACACGGTGAAGGGTGTCGGCGGCAAGATCGGTCCCGTGCTCGACGGCGCGGGCGCGAGCGGCGTCGAGGCGTTGCTTCGGAACGTCATCACGCCGGATGCCGCGATGGAGGCCGGCTACCGTCGCTTCCGCGTGGAGACCAAGGACGGCGAGGTCGTCGAAGGACTGCTCGCGGCGCAGGACGCAGGCTCGGTGACAGTCCGGCAGCCGGGCATCGAGGACCAGAGGTTCGCCCGTGCCGGCCTGAAGCGCGCCGGGTTCATCAAGGGCAGCGTCATGCCCGGAGGCCTGCTGGACGCGCTCCGGCCGGAGCAGGTGAGCGACCTGTTCGCTTACCTGAAGACGCTGAAGTGAGGCGGGACGGTGACGCCGGCGCTCGCTGGCCATCGCGAAGTCCGCCCGATGAACCAAACCGCTTGCGGCACCTCCGTCGTGCCCGCTTAAATCCGCCGCGCCCTTGCCCGACGCCGGGCAATCATCCATCGCACATCGTCCATCGCTAATCTCCCATGGCCTACACCACCTGCACCGTCCCCGCCGGCGCGAAGATCACCATCAACGCCGGCAAGCTGGACGTCCCCGCCAACCCGATCATCCCCTTCATCCGTGGCGACGGCACCGGTCCCGACATCTGGGCCGCGTCCGTGCGGGTGATGGATGCCGCGGTGGCCAAGGCCTACGGCGGCGCGCGCAAGATCTCGTGGATGGAGGTCTTCGCCGGCGAGGAGAGCTTCAAGCGCTTCAACAACTGGCTGCCGGACGACACGGTCGATGCGTTCCGCGAGTTCCTCGTGGGCATCAAGGGCCCGCTCACCACGCCCGTCGGCGGCGGCATCCGCTCGCTCAACGTCGCCCTGCGCCAGATGCTCGACCTCTACGTCTGCCTCCGCCCGGTGCAGTATTTCACCGGCGTGCCCAGCCCGGTGAAGCATCCCGAAAGGGTGGACATGACGATTTTCCGCGAGAACACGGAGGACATCTACGCGGGCATCGATTTCGCCGCCGGCTCGAAGGAGGCGATGCTGACGCTGGATTTCCTCAAGACGAATTTCCCGAAGGATTTCAAAAAGATCCGCTTCGGCGAGGAGGCTCCCGAGCTCGTGGGCATCGGCTTCAAGCCCATCAGCAAGCCCGGCACGCAGCGGCTCTTCCGGGCGGCCATGCGCCACGCGATCGAGCAGCGCCGCAAGTCCGTGACCATCGTCCACAAGGGCAACATCATGAAATACACCTCCGGCGCTTTTCGCGACTGGAGCTTTGAGCTCGCCAGGTCCGAGTTTGGCGCGGTGGAGATCGACGGCGGGCCCTGGTGCAGGATCCCCGAGGGCAAACCGGGCGCGGGCATCGTCATCAAGGACTCGATCGCCGACATCGCGTTGCAGCAGGTGCTCACGCGGCCGACGGATTTCGACGTGATCGCGACGCCGAACCTGAACGGCGATTATCTGAGCGACGCGCTCGCGGCGCAGGTCGGCGGCATCGGCATCGCGCCCGGCGGCAACATCAACTACGTCAGCGGCCACGCCATCTTCGAAGCCACGCACGGCACCGCGCCGAAGTATGCGGGCAAAGATGTCGTCAACCCGGGCAGCGTGGTGCTGTCGGGGGAGATGATGTTCCGCTATCTCGGCTGGCACGAGGCCGCGGCCCTCGTCGTCAAGGGCCTGAACGGCGCCATCGGCTCGAAGAAGGTCACCTATGACTTCGCCCGCCTCATGGACGGCGCCACCGAGGTCAGGTGCTCCGAGTTCGGCGACAACATCGTCGCCCACATGTGATCTCCATCGAAACTTTCATAACCAGAACATGACCAAACCAGCCAACATCACAGTAGCCCATGGCGACGGCATCGGGCCCGAGATCATGGCCGCCACCCTGCACATCATCCAGGAGGCCGGGGCCCGCCTGGACATCGAGACCATCGAGATCGGCGAGAAGGTCTATCTGCGCGGCAACTCCGCCGGCATCGATCCGTCCGCGTGGGAATCGCTGCGCCGGACGAAGGTGTTCTTGAAGGCGCCCATCACGACGCCGCAGGGCGGGGGCTTCAAGAGCCTCAACGTCACCACGCGCAAGGCGCTCGGCCTCTACGCCAACGTCCGCCCGTGCGTCTCGTACCATCCCTACGTCAGCACGAAGCACCCGAAGATGGACGTGGTGATCGTGCGCGAGAACGAGGAGGACGTGTACGGCGGCATCGAGCACCGCCAGACCATCGATGTGATGCAATGCCTCAAGCTCATCACGCGCCCCGGCACGGAGAAGATCGTCCGCTACGCCTTCGACTACGCGCGCCGCAACGGCCGCAAGAAGGTCACCTGCTTCACCAAGGACAACATCATGAAGCTGACGGACGGTCTGTTCCACAAGGTGTTCGACGAGGTCGGCGTGCATTATCCCGACATCGAGAAGGAGCATTGGATCGTGGACATCGGCGCGGCGAAGCTCGCCGACACGCCCGAGGTCTTCGACGTGGTCGTCATGCCGAACCTTTACGGCGACATCCTTTCCGACGTCGCCGCGCAGATCGCCGGTTCCGTCGGTCTCGCCGGTTCCGCGAACATCGGCACCGAGGCCGCGATGTTCGAGGCCATCCACGGTTCCGCGCCGCGCCGCGCCGGGCAGAACCTCGCGAATCCGTCGGGCCTTTTCCTCGGCTCGATCCTGATGCTCGTCCACCTCGGCCAGTACGACATCGCCGAGCGGGCGCACAACGCTTGGCTCAAGGCCATCGAAGACGGCGTCCACACCTACGACATCTTCAAGGACGGCATCAGCAGACAGAAGGTCGGCACGAAGGAGTTCGCGCAGGCCGTCGTCGCGCGACTCGGACAGAAGCCGGAGAAGCTCAAGGCCGCCAGCTACGCCGCCGCCGCCGGGATGCCGGAGATCGTCGCGCCGACCTACGTTCGCTCCACCGAGAAGAAGGAGCTGACCGGCGCGGATGTGTTCATCGAGTTCCTCGGCCGGCCCGAAGCGCTCGCCGCGAGACTCCAGCCGCTCGAAGGCGACGGCCTCAAGCTCGACATGCTCTCCAACCGTGGCATGGCCGTCTGGCCGAAAGGCCACGCGGAGACCTTCTGCGTGGACGTCTATCGTTGCCGTTTCAACCTGCCGAAGGACGCGCCGAAGCCGCTCGCCCACAAAGCGGTCATCTCCTTGCTCGAACGCGTGACGGACGCCGGCCTCGAGTTCGTGAAGATGGAGCTGCTCTACAACTTCGACGGCAAGCCCGGCTACTCGCTGGGCCAAGGACAATGAAACAAGGCGTGATTGTTCATGCCAAGTCCGACGCGGGCCCTTGCTCAAAAGTCTGGACGGTGCGATCGCGTCGAAGAAATTGGACCACGACTTCGTCTGCCTGATGGAAGATGCGACGGAGATCAAGTGCTCCGCGTTCGGCGACAACATGATCGCGCACCTGTTAGCGGGAGACGGTAGAGGCATCACTTCCGTGACAATCTGAAGGCGGCCGGGCGAGAGCCCGGCCGCCTTTTGCTTTGAGGAACGGGGACGTCCCCTAACGCGCCCAGCCGGCTCACCGAGCGTCCCGACGTGCGAGCATCTTTCTCTGCTCGTCGAGGATGATGCCGCGGACTACCGGCGGCATGCCTTGCCGCAGCCTCCGGCCTGCGGATCCACGAACTTCCAAAACTGGCCCCCATCGATCCGGTCGATGCCCCACGACGAACAGCGGATGAGACCCGCCGCCGCCGGGGTCCAGGGCTCGCCGCGCTCATGGGCAGACCGATCGCGGCGAAGTTTTTTGGAAAAGTCGGATAGATCGACCCGGTAGACTGGTTATCCGTCGGTGATGCGCTCCGGATTCGTCGTCATGTTCTCGAAGGTCATGGAACTTCCTGCCCTTCTGCCGCTCGCTGGCCGTCTGGCGGGTCTTTCGCTCCTTTCTTCGATGGCCCACGCCGCCGAGCTGCGGATCAACGCGGTCCGGCTTGATGCCGGCGGCCGCCTCCAGGTCACGGCTCCGGCCGAGGCGACAGGCTACTACATCCTCCTCCGGGGCAGCGGGTTGAGCCAGTTGCAGACCCCTGTCGCCCTGACGCTCGGTGCGACCGCACCGGTGACGCTCACCGATCCGACGCCGACGCAGCGCTACGCGACGGCGTTCTATCGCCTGCAGCAGGTGCCGCTCGCGCAACCGCTGGACACCGATGGTGACGGCATCGACGACGTCTTCGAGCTCCAGCATCCCCTCGTCCTGGATCCGCTGCGGGCGGACGACGCATCCGCGGATTTCGACGGCGACGGCAGCTCGAACCTCGCCGAATACCGCGCCGGCACCGCGCTCGACCGCGACACCCGGCCCACGACCATCGTCACCTCTCCGTTCGCCGGTGAAGGTGGCGTCTCGGTCAACCGCGAGACCGTGCTGCGCTTCAGCAGGCCTCTTGCGGCGGAGACGCTGCTGCAGGCCGACGATCTTTACGCCGAGTTCGGGGGGCGTCGCTTGCTGACGCGACCGGAGCTGTCCTCCGACCGCCGCACGATCACGCTCTTCTACCTCGAACCGTTGCCGGGCAGCGCCCGCGTCCGTGTGTGGTTCCAAGGCGGCGTGGTGAGGGATGCCAACGGTGACCTCGTCGACGCGGATGCGGACGGCCTGCCCGGCGGTCGTCTTGCGCTCGATTTCAACACGGCCAACACGACGCCTGTGACGGGCACGGCCGTGGTCGGGCGCGTGTTCGCAAGCGAGCTCATGCCCAGCCCGACCGGCCAACAATCCCTCAACCGTCCTCTGGCCGGCGTGACCGTCACCGTGGACGGCCAAGAGGAGACCTTGCGCGCGGTGACGGATGCGAACGGCAACTTCCGGCTCGGACCCGCGCCTGCCGGCCGCTTTTTCGTGCATGTGGACGGCCGCACCGCGCCGCTCAGCCGCTGGCCGGACGGGGACTACTACCCGTTCGTGGGCAAGGCCTGGGAGGCGCTCGCGGGGCGCGCCGACAACTTGGCGGGCGGCACCGGTGAGATCTTTCTCCCGCTGGTCCGCGCCGGGTCGCTCCAGACTGTCAGCGCCCTCGTGGAGACCCGTATCGAGCTGCCTGCCGCCGTGGCTGCCGCCAATCCGCAGCTGGCCGGCACCGAGATCATGGTGCCACCGAACGCGCTCTACTCCGAATCGGGTGCCCGAGGCGGTAAGATCGGCCTCGCCCCGGTGGCCCCGGACCGCTTGCCCGAACCGCTGCCGCCGGGGCTGAACCTGCCGCTTGTGATCACCGTGCAGAGCGATGGCGGGCAGAACTTCGACCGGCCGGTGCCGGTGCGGTTCCCGAACCTGCCCGACCCGGCGACCGGGTTGCCGCTGCCCGCCGGTTCGCGGTCAGCGCTGTGGAGCTTCAATCAGGACTTGGGTCGCTGGGAGGTGGTCGGTGGCATGGTGGTCACGGCCGACGGCCGGTTCGTCGAGACGCTCCCCGGGGTTGGCATCCGTCAGCCAGGTTGGCATGGCGAATTTCCCGGCTGCCCGAACTACAAGAAGCCCAACCCGAAGCCGGTGAAAATTAAGAACGACCCGCAGCCCAAGCCCAAGGACAAGCCGCCACTGCCACCCGACCCGTGCAAGGGAACTCCCGAAGCCAGGGCTCGACGGGCGATCAATCGCGCGCTCGCGCTGTTGGAATTGTCGGCCTGCGGCGCCGCCAGCCAGGTGATTGAACAGGAGATTAAGCGCCTCCGTGGCCGACTCACGGACCACCTTCGCACCATGCGCCGCGAGACGGAAACGCTGCGTAGCTCCATCGCGGGACTCACCAAGGAAAAAGCGCGGGATGCCATCGACGCAGCGGCGGGCCGCATCATCGCGGCCCACAACCGGGCCGAAGCCACGGCCGATGAACTCCACAGCCAGGGCCCTCGCGGTTGCGCGGCGCTGGCGACGCTGGCGGGCTGCTTGGGAGATGCTTATGGGCGCATCCAAGACAACTGCGACGCTTCCCAAGGCTGTCAACCCAGCCGGTTGGACGCCGCGCTCTGCAAAGCTAAGCGAGGGGTCGGCCGGCGCATCCGCGAACTGACGGACTTCATCGGTGCGGCCTGCAACGGCGGGGATCCTTCCTCGCGAGTGCAACGCCAAGTCCAGGAAACTTCCGCCCGCCTCGCGGAGCTGCGGCGCAAGATCGAGGTAACAGCCGCACGGGCGGCGCGTGCCGGGTTCAGGCCACAGGGCACCTCGGAAGACGCGCTGTTCCAGGAACTTGACGACATCATAACGCAACTCGAGCAAGGGGTGGGCGGCGGCTTCACGGAGATCGATGCGGCACTGTCGGTCGTCGAGGAGTTCCGCGCCGCAGGGCGTGAAATCCGCGAGACAGCCATGGATGCTGAAGCCGAGGATTTCGGGCTGATTGAGAACCACATCTTCTACGCCATCGAACTTTCCACCGGCATCGTGCGAGGTCGGAGCAGCGACCAAGGCACCTTCGAAGTGATCCTGCCGCCCGAGACGGCGTATCGGATCCACCTCTTCGACCCGGAGACGCGCAGTTATGGCTGGGCGGACGACCGGACGGGTGCGGCCGGGGTGCGAGCGGCCTTGCCCAGCGTTCCGTGGGTCGAGACCGCGTTGCCCGACACGGACGGCGACGGCCTGGCGGATGCGGCCGAGTTCGTCCTCGGCACCAGTCCCACGTTGGCCGACTCCGACCGGGATGGCCTGAGCGACGGCAGCGAGGTCGCCGCCGGCACCAACCCGCTCGATGGCCGGCCCGCGACGGTGGGCATCCTGAATTCGCTGCGTCTGCCGGGCGACGCCGCGCATGTGGTCACCGCCAACGGCCTGGCCGCCGTCGCGCTGCGAGAGGCGGGCGTGGCCTTGGTCAACATCCTCGGCGGCATCACGCCCTCGGTCATCGGCTTGGTGGACACGCCGGGCTCGGCCTCGGCCGTGGCGCTCGGTGGCAGCGTGCTCGCCGTCGCCGATGGCGCCCAGGGGCTCGCGTTGGTGGACATCACCGACCCGGCGGTCGCGCGCATCTTCCGGCAGGTGAAGTTCACCGGTCGCGTTGAGGCCGTGGCCGTCCTGGGGAACCGCGTCTATGCCGGCACGTCCGACAACCGCGTCCACACGCTCGACGCCACGAGCGGAGACCGTCTCCGCAGTCTCAGCCTCACGGCCCCAGTGAAGCGTCTCACGCAGGGCGGCGGCCTGCTCTACGCGGCCACCGCCGCTTCGGTGTCCATCTTGCGGCCGACGCCCGCCGGGGTGGACCTTTTGGGCAGCTTCTTCCCGGCGCTGCCGGTTGGCATGGAAGTGAAAGACGTGTTCGTCGCGGACGGCGTCGCATGGGTGACGTATCAGCGCGGGGTCATCACGTTCGACGTGGGCGACCCGGCCAATCCCCGTCCGCTGCGCACGAGCACCACGGCGGCGTTCGGCTGGAAGCAGACCGTGCTCAACGGCACCGGATTGATGCTGGCCGCCGTCGGGCGCAACCAGTCGTTCGAGGCACCGGACGACCACGACATCTCGCTGTACACCGTGAGCGCGCCCGACGCCGAGCCGGCGCTCGTGGTCACGCTGCCCACGCCCGGGATCGCCCAGTCGCTCGCGGTGGACAACGGCCGTGCCTATGTCGCCGACGGGGCCAACGGCCTGCTCGTGCTCAACTATCTCGCGACCGACACCGGCACCACGCCGCCCACGGCGGCGGTGCGCGTGGCCGCGCCGGGCAACCCGGTCGAGTCGGGCAAGTTCTTCACCGTCAGCGCCGCTGCGCGGGACGATGTGCAGGTGCGTGGCGTGGAATTCTACCTCGACGGAAAGCTGGCGGCGACGGACAGCAGCCCGCCGTTCGAGCAGACTTTGCCGGCACCGCTGCTCACCGCGACGAAGACCGGTTTCGTGGTCCGCGCCAAGGCCTTCGACACCGGCGGCAACGCGGCGTGGAGCGAACCCGTGAGCATCACTCTCGCGGAAGACCTCACGCCGCCGGAACTCGTTCGCGTGCTGCCGGCCGACATGACGGGCAGCGAAGAACTCCGCCAGTTCGTCGCCATCTTCAGCGAGCCGATGGACCATGCCACGGTCACCGCGGAGAGCTTCCGCCTGCGCGACGCCGGGCCGGACCTGACATTCGACACTCCGGACGACACGCTCGTCACGCGCGGCGGTTTCGCGTTCGACGACGTGAACAACGCCGTTTATCTCCAATTCAATCCGCCGCTCGCCCCCGGCCGTTACCGGCTGGAACTGGCCGCCACGCTCACGGACCGGGCGGGCCGGCCGCTGACGGCGCCGGCCACGAGCGAAGCCTTCACCGGCTACGGGCTGCGCGCGGAGTATTCCCAGGCTGGGAACTTCCAACCGCTCGCGCTCCTGCTCTCACGGCTCGATGCCAACGTGGACTTCAACTGGGACTTCACCGGTCCCGATCCATCCGTGGGCGGAACCTTCTTCGCCCGCTGGAGCGGCCAGGTCACACCGCGCTTCTCCGAGGTCTATGAGTTCGCGTTGCCACAGGCGGATGGCTCGAGCCTGCGCCGACTGTGGGTGGACGGCCAACTGGTGTTCGACGACCGGTTCTACTCAGCGGAAGTGGCGCGCGGCAGTGTCTTCCTCCAGGCCGGACGCGGTCATGACCTCATCCTCGAACTTGATTTTGGAGGTTCGGGCCGCACGCTGCTGACGTGGTCCAGCCCGAGCCAGCCTGAAGAAGCCGTGCCATTCGCCCAACTGCGTCCGGTGGTCAACACCCGTCCGGCCGCCCTGCTCGCGGCGCTCGGCGAGCCGACGCTCGACCGGATCTTTTTACGCTTCGACCAGACACTCGACCCGGCCGAGGCCGAGACGGCGGCGAACTACCTTCTGGCTCCGCCGGTGGCCATCCGCGCCGCCACGCTGCTTGCCAATGGAAAGGACGTGGAATTGCTCACCGCGCCTTTGCCTGACAACACGCGGCATGTCGTCACGGTCGCTTCCGCTCGCCTGGCCACGGGCGCGGCGGCCTTCACGACCGCTCGGCTAATGCCGGACACTGTGCGGCGGGAACTCTACACCGCGCCGGGGTTCAATGATCCCGTGACAGCCAGCCCGGGCTGGCCGATTTTCCCATTTGCGTCCGGCACCCTGCCCAGCTTCGCCAATGCGCCCGGTTTCACCGGCGCCGACGCAAACCGCGCTCTCGCGTTCCTGCGACCGACGAACACATCCACCCGCCGTCTCCTGCTCACGGCCGGCGGCGGCAGTTCGCTGCTCTTTGCGTCGCCGGACGGGACGGAACGGACCTTGCTGGCCTTCCCGGCAGTCAATCCGCCATTCTTCCAGGTTTCGGACCCGCTCCTGTTTGAAACGGGCCGGCTTTACCGTCTCGACTTGCGCGGCGGCGTCGCCAATTCCCCCGCGCAGTTTAGCCTCAGCGCTCCGGTCGCCGCCGCCTACCACCGCACACTTGTCGTCGAGGTGGAGGACTATGACTTTGACGGCGGACAGCAAGTCGCTTCGGCCAGCGGCCACCCCTATCTACCCGGCCAGTATGCGAACCGGCCCGGCGTGCCGGAGGTGGATTTCCACGCGACCGAGAGCTTTAGAACCCTCTACCGGCCGGATCCTCCCGGACAGCCCACCATGGGCGCGGATGGGTCGCCGCTGCATGGCGGGGTGCGCGTCATAAACAATTTTTCACTCTATAGCGGCGTCGAAGGGGACTGGCTCAATTACACCCGCGGGTTCGTCGCCGGACGTTACCGGGTCTATCTCGCGTTCTCCTCCACGGCCTACAGTGTCAACTACCGTTTGGGTCAGGTCACCGCCGCCGCCGGCACGCCGACGCAGACTGTGGCGGACCTGGGGCATTTTGCCGCCGGAGAAAATGGGGACCGGATCGTCCGACTGTCGGACGAGTCCGGTCAGGCGGTGGAACTTGACCTGGCCGGCACGACAACCTTGCGGCTGACCATCACCGGGTTCATCGACAAAGGCCCGGACTACCTGCTCTTCGTCCCGGTGGCCGATGATCCCGCTGATCCATTGACCCTGTTGCCGCCTACGCCACAAGACCCGCCTTTGTCTGGGCCGGAACTGCTCGCGCCCGTTCCAGCGGACGGCGCTGGCTTCCTGCTGCGGGAGACGTGGACTCGAGTAACAGCTGCGACGCTGGCTGAATTCCGCGCGAGTCCTGCCGCCCAACAGCCGCCGACTGAAACCGCGCGCGTGGACCGCTTGGAAATTACTACCTTCACAAGCTTTGAGCCGTCGGTAACGCGGCTGAGCGGCTGGGTGGTGCCTTATAGCAGCGGGCCGCACCGTTTCTTCATCTCGGCGAGGCGGCCGGCGGAACTGTTCTTAAGTCCCGATGAGCAGCCTGCGCATCTAGCGCTGGCCGCGACCGAACCGGTCGGCGTGGAGGCCGCCCGCAGTTGGTTCGAGAGCAACCCGCCGAGCCGCAATCCTGATGCGCCGGAGAACTGGAGTTCCGTCGTGGACCTTGTCGCCGGCCGGCGTTACGCGGTCGAAGTGTGGGTCCGGCACAGCAATGAGAATGACCATGTCGGCGTGGCCTGGAATCCCCCCGGGACGCTGCAACCGGCCAACACCATGGAACCCATCAGCGGCCTGCACCTCGTCGCCCCGGACCATCCATGAACTGCTGGCCGGCGGCAGGAGCGCAAGTCAACCTGACGACGATGCAAGTGCCCGAAGTTCGGGAGACGACATCATCGCGCATGAGATGTTCGAAGCGAGCTACGGGTCTGTTGAAGCCGGGGTCCGGCGCTACGGCGTGCCGTAGAGACGGTCTGCCGACCGGGCCGGGATCTACCGTTGCCTCTGTGCCGCGACAAAAGACGACTTTGGCCTGGATCGCTCGGGTGATCGTCTTCGCTTGGTTCTTGGTTCCTGCGCGAGGCGATGTCCTTGGAGATTGGGCCGTACTCTACCTGCGTGCGTTGAAGGCGGAGAACACGCCTCCGCCCCTTGGTTCCCGCGATACCGCGCTATTTGCGGTGGCGGTCGCGGATGCGGTCAACGCCATAGAGCATCGGTGGAAACCGTTCCTCTTTGCCACCAACACCCACGAAAAGGCCGACCCGGAAGCCGCTGTCGCAGCGGCGGCATACCGCGTGGGCATCGCCGTCTTTCCATCACGCCGTGCGGAGTTCGACACCCTCTGGCTGCAGACCGGACCGGGCTCGACTTCGAACGCTGCTCGCTTGGCCGGCTTCAAGATCGGTCGAGCCAGTGCGGAGGCTCTGTTGGACGCTCGGTCCACGGACGGGGCCAACACCCAAGAGCCCTATGTTCCATCGGACAAGCCAGGTGCCTGGCGACGCACGATGCCGTTTTTCCGGCCACCGGAATTGCCGCACTGGCGGCATGTCCGTCCATTTTCTCTCGATCGACCTTCTCAATTTCGTCCCGCTGGCCCTGGCTCACCCGATCGCGGACGTGTGCTTGAGGACTATCGGATGACCTTTTCCTTGGGAGGAAAAACCAGCCACGACCGGACGAGCGACCAGACTCAGGCAGCTTACTTCTGGAGCGACTTCTCCGGGACCGTGACGCCGCCAGGGCATTGGACCCAGATCACGCTCGCCTTGGCCGCCAGCAACCGGCTCGTCCTCTCGGACAAGGTCCGCCTCTTCGCGCTGGTCCAGGTCGCGTTGGCGGACTCCGCCATCGCGTGTTGGGACGCCAAGTATTTCTACAATTCGTGGAGACCGGTGACGGCCATCAACGCTTTGAAAATCGGCGCGAGAAACGACGGATCAGATAGCGCTTGGGAGCCGTTGCTGCCCACACCGGCGCATCCGGAATATGTGAGCGGCCACAGCACGTTCAGCGGTGCCGCTGCCGAGGTCCTGCGCCGTTGGTTCGGTCGGGACGACCTGGCGTTCGATGTGGAGAGCGACACCGTTCCAGACGTTCGGCGGCACTTCCCTACTTTGACGGCCGCTGCACGCGAGATCGGTATGAGCCGCATCTGGGGCGGCATCCATTTCCGATCGGCCGACATCGATGGCGCCGAATTAGGACGCCAAGTCGGTGCCTGGGTGACCCGGACCTGCTTTGTTCCGGTCGCGACAGATGGAAAGTAGGGAGTCGGCCCGACTGTTCTCAAGAACACGAGATCGGCCGGTCGACGACGTCGCTTCTATTCCCGTCTCCCGTCTCGTGCCGCATCTTTTCGCTAAGAATGCAGGTGTCCGGGAGTGCCCGAAAATCGACTGAGCCGAGGAAAGTTGGGTACCGGATCGTTGTCGCAATGTTTCCGCCATGAAGACGACAATTGCATCAACGGTGTCCGACCTGACGATTTAAAGGGAGGCGTCGAGAAGGGCGAGGCGAGGCAGGGCGATGGCATCCGCGAGTTGTTCGCGGAGGGCGAGGCGTGGCCAGCGGAGGAACTTGACGGAGCGCAGGGAGGCCATTCTGGGGGACAGGAGGAGGGAGGAGATGGGCCGTCCGGCCTGCTGGGCACGGCGTATCGCAACCATTTCATTTGGAGCCGCTCGGGCACGCTCATGTCGTGCTCGTGCAAGCCTTCGGCCGCGGCCAAGTGCCGGAACGGAAGGCCGCGCAGGTCCAGGCTGTAGAAAGTGGCCGACGGCCATCTTCGATCCTTCGTGCCGGGCGTCGTGGGTGGCGGCGGCGTGCCGATGGACGTCGACGGCGAAGCACTCGTAGCGCGCTAGGTCCGGGACGTGGGCCAAGCGGTCGGGCAGGACGCCCACCGCGGCGGCGGCGAGCAGCCGCCGGTTGACGTCGGTGGCCAGGACCTCCAGGTGGTTGGCCCCCGTCGGCTTTTAGCCGGAGCCCGGGCCGTGTTCCTGCAAGAACGCCCGTCCGCTCCCGGCCAGTCCGAGCACGCGCGCGATCCCCAGCCGCAGCCAGTCCTCATCGCTGTCCCCGGGGCACCGGCGGGAGTGCGGCGAGCTCGTGACCAGGCCGTCCAAGGGGCGATAAAATATGCCATCCACGCGGGGCTATCAGGACAAGAAGCCACCAGGTCCGGATTTTTTCATGCAAAGCCCTCTGCCAAGCCTGTTCCTCGGCGGCGGGTGCCACACCACGCCGCTTTCGTCGCCCGGAAGGCTCACCCGGCCCGGCCCGCGGATGCGCCTCCGGCGCTATCCTCACACACCTCACAGCTCCGCAACCCTGCCGGGACACCGGACACCCTTCCTCCTGCCATAGGTCTCGTGGATCTCGAGGATGCGCCGGCATCCCTTGCAGGGAGCCCCAGACCCGCAGCCGGCTTCCGTCGGTCAGCCGGGTGACGGAAGCGTCGCGGCCGGCCGTGGCCAAGGCCAGGACCGCACCACCACCGCGAGGGCGATGACCGGCCGGACGAGCCAGGTCCGGAGCTGCGGGGGGTCACGCCCGGTTTCATCTCCGGACGCGGCGGAGATGGCAACGCCCGCTTCGCCGTGCCGTTGCGGGCGCGATCCGAAGTGGCGGACAACGCAGCCGGGGCAGGGTCGCGCTCGCACTGTCGAAGACACGGGCCGGAGAGAGAATCTGGAAAGCAGGAAAGCAGGAAAACTAGAGTTTTGCCGGCTCTGTCCCTGTTTTTCTTTTTTCCAGATTTATCGCTTCCACAGAGCAAATGGCACGCTGCGGTACCGAAGCTCCGAGATCAGCAGACGCCACCTTTTGCCAAGCACCAAGGCGCCTCCTCGTGCCATGCCGAGTCCAACTCGGCGACACGGCGGAACACAACTTTTCAAAAACGGTCCGCCACCTCCAATCGGGCCTCACCGTTGCCCGCTGCTTGCGGGACGGATGCTTCCCGACGATTCTCGGCCGGCGATGATCACGACCCTCCAAGAACGCTACGACGACGCGATGTTCGATTACTCGACCGGCGACTATGCCGGCGCGATCGCGAAGCTCCAAGGCATCCTGGCCGAGGCGCCGGTGGACTTCGATGCCCAGCTCGCGATCGCCATGTGCCATTACCGGTTGGGCGACTATCCGACCGCCATCGCGGAAGGCCACAAGGCGGAGAAGCTCAAGCCGAACGAGCAACTCGTGCACACGAACCTGTCGCTCTTCTACATGAGGTCCGGCGACAAGCAGACCGCGGAGAAGCACGGTCTCCAGGCCCGCATCTCGTCATGGAAGGAGAACATGGCCGCGCCCGCCGCGGGTGCCGCGCAACCGGCCGACGGCGAGCTCCAGATGGCTCAGCCGAAGCTCGCGCCGGTGAAGCTGCCGGAGAAATTCCCCGACCAGCCGTGGAAGAAGGACAAGGCGACCGGCGTCGCGAAGCCACCGCCCGCGGCCCATTGACCCATCGCCCGCGACGAAGGGGCAGACCATCGGATGGCGTACCGCGATCACAGCGCCGCGGCGAGGATCGTGGACAGTTCGCCGGGCTCGAGGCTGATCGGGTTGCCCTTCATGCTGCTCGCTTGCGCGGCTTTCGTGGCGATGCCGGAAAGATCGGCCGAGGTCACGCCGTGTGCGGAAAGCCCGGAGATCTTCAGGTCGGCGACCAATCGGGCGAGCCACGTTGCTCCATCGTCCGCGGTCGCCTCGACGTCGCCGGTGAGCAACCGGGCGGCCTCGGTGTAGCGGGCGAGAGCGGGGCTGTCGGGACGGCGTTCGCGCAGTGCGGCGAGGTTCGCCCGGGTCACCGGCGCGACCAGCGCGGCGCACACGGCGCCGTGCGCCGCATGGAACATCCCGCCGATCGGTGCCGCGAAGCCATGCACCGCTCCAAGCCCGGCGTTCGCCAAGGCCAATCCGCCTAAAAGCGACGCCAGCGCCATGTCCTCGCGTGCGTCGGAGTTCTCTCCGTCGCGGAAGGCCCGGCGGAGGGATCGGGCGCAAAGTCGCAGACCTTCGCGGCAGAGCGCATCGGTCAGCGGGTTGGCGCGGACGGAGACGAACGGTTCGAGCAGTTGCGTCAACGCGTCGAGCCCGGTCGTGGCGGTGAGCGCGGGCGGGAGACCGTGCGTTAGCCGCGGATCCACCAAGGCCACGCGCGGCAGCATCAACGGGCTTCGCAGGCTGGCCTTCACCCGCTGCTCCGGCACGGAAAGCACCGCGTTGCGCGTGACCTCGGCCCCCGTGCCGGCGGTCGTCGGGATGGCCATGAAGGGCAGGGGCGCGGCGCGCAACGGTCGGCCGCGTCCGACCACCTCCAGGAAATCCAGCGGATCACCCGGGTTCGTCGCGAGCGCGGCGATGGCCTTGCCCGCGTCGATGACGCTCCCACCTCCGCACGCGACGACCAGCTCGTGGCGGCCGGCGCGGGCCAGCTCCGCGCCCCGGGACACCATCGCCACGGAAGGCTCGCCCGCGACCGGGAACGTCTCAGCCGCGACACCTGCTACGGCCAAGCGATCACGGACCCCGTCCGCACGGGTAGGATCCGCGCCGACGACGAGCAGTGCTCGTCGTCCGAGAGAGAGCGCGAGCGTGCCCGCTCCGGCGGATCTGCCGGGACCGAAGACGATGCGCGTGGCGGTGGCGAATTCGAAGTCCATGGAGCGTTTGGGGCGACGCGCCTGAGCAAGCTCGGTCGGAAGCCGCGTGGCAAGCAGGCTGCAGCGCGCGAGGCGGATGCGGCTGCCGAGGTAGCGCCGTTTTTCAACGCGCCCGATCTGCGCCGCCGCAGTCGGCGACCGCGAAGGGGAGGAGCTTGGAAAGGTCGGGCGGAACGGCTGGGGTCGGAGCTGCGCGATCGGAAGGAAGAGGGCGGGTTTTTGGACGTGGAAGAGTTCGTGAAACTGACTGAGCCTCGGTTGATCGCGATGCGCTTGCGGATCTTGGACAGCGGGCTGCCCCGGCGACGGTGGACGAGATGTTGAACGACTTGGCGCCGATTCTTGAAAGGCGTAGGCGAGGCCGGTTTGAGCAGCCTCGCCTACGCGCGCTTTGCCTTTCGCGCGGAGTCCGCGTCGCCCTCCGCCCAATGCCGGCGAGGACTTGGGGGTCGAGCGCAGGATTTTTTGGATCCCGACCGAAGCGATGATCGGTCAGTTCAGAACCAGCCTTGGAGCCATTTCTTCGGGTCGGTCAACTCAGTCCACCGCAAAGTAAAGCTGCGACGAGTCAGCACCGCTTCCATGACCACTTCTTCGATCAGGTGTTTTTCGGTTTCTGGATTGATGACCTTCGTCACCAAGAAATGCTTCTCCTTGTCCTGCGGGTCGGCTGCCGTCCATTTGGCCAGCAACAGCTTCTTGGGGTTGAGTCGGTGTTTCGGGATCTTTTGGTTCTTCACTTGCGCCTCGGTTCAGTTGGTTTGGTCCTCGCTTTTGAGATCTGCGGCATCACTGAGAACACGGGTCGGAGGTTCCCTTCTCGACGTTCCGCGGCACCGGTACGGTCCCGGGCACAACACCATGCCATGTAGCCACACCTGGGCCAAATTTTTGAATGGGCAAGACAGCGTTCATCCGCGCAGCACGAGTTGAACCCGGCTTGAAGACCGAAGTGGAGGCCATCCTCCTCCATCTCGGGATGACGACTCCGGAGGCGATCCACCTGCCGTGTCTGCAGATCGAGTTCCAACGCGGGCTGCCGTTCGAGGTGCGGATCCCGGACGAATTCACCGCCCGCACCCTTCGGGCCGGCAAGGCGGGAAAAGCGGTGAAAAAGTTCGCCACCCAGCAGGAATTCTACGCCGACTTGGGCCTGTGAGGATGTTCAGCCGGACCAGCCAGTCCAAGAAAGACGTCCGACGCGCCGAAAAGCGGGGCCTCGACCTGACAAAACTGCGGAAAGTCCTGCACCTGCTGCCGCGACTGCCATCTCGAACCTGATCGGCTGCTCATCTACCCGCTGGCGTAGCGAGGGGCGCACGTCCGGTTGGGAGAGGCGGAACCGCTGCTGCGGCTTGCGTTCGTCATTTTCGGAAGAAGCCTCGGCAGCGGGCACCCCGACACGGCAGCGGCTTGTGGCAATTATGTCGTCTTGCTCCGCGAGATGGGCCTCACCGAAGAGCAGGTGCGGGCAAGTCTCGAAGAAATTGGAAGTCTCCAAGGCATCCGGTTCGGCGATGGCGCGTGAGTCGGCGCGATAGCGTCGTGGAGTGCGCGTGGCTTGCCACCGCTTTCGGGGGCGTCATCAGCGGTCGAGCGGTCGGGATATCCGGCGCCCGGTCCGGCGGGCGAAAGCGGTGGCTGCGCTGCGCTCCGCGACCGCACTCCAAGACGCTTCGCATCGCCTCATGCCGTGGGCGAACTCGAAAGGTGGGGACTCTTTCCACGGTCGGAGGGGCGAGTCCCACGAGTCCCTGATCGGAGGGCCGGCAGCGGCGGGTGCGATGGGGGCTCGCGGAGCTCGCCCCTCTGAGACGGTTTCAGCTTTCGCTCGCGCGAGGCGGACCGGATGCCACGCATCGCGCCGGGATCACTCCGGGCGCGGCATCTTGTCGGCGAGACGGATGTACTCCCAGACGGCGCCGATGGTCTTCGGGCCGTCGCCGCCGAGCACGTCGGGCAGCGGGCTCTTGCCTTCTTCGTCGAAGTAGCCGGGCATCTTGGTGGACGGATCCACCGAGGTGGGCGCGCGCAGCCAGCGGCGGAAATACGACGGCTGGATGCGGTCGAAGCTGTAGGCGAGGTTGATTCCCGGAGCCTCGAACACCTGCGTCGCGCCCATCTCGCCGACCGGATGGCAGGACACGCAGGCGAATCCGCCGTTCGCGCTCACCAGCTTCAGGCCGGCCTTGGCGAGGTCCGCGGTGTCGGCCGGCGCGGGATCGGCGGGCGTCTTGGCCGGCAGGCCGGCGATGGCGGTGAGGCCGGTGGCAAGGTGCTCGGCGTAGGCGGGAAAGTTGGGCATCCGCGATTCAAGCCAAGGGCGCGGCTTCACCGGATGCGTGCCGGCGATGAACTGGGCCGCCCACTCGGGCTTGAGCTTGCCGTAGAGCAGCTCGTAGGCGGGGAAGCCTTCGAACTTGCCGTGGCACTCGCGGCAGTTCAGCGCGACGGATTGGCGCGCGAGGAAATCGGCCGAAGTGTGGCGGGTGAGCGACGATCGGTCGGTCGCTCCGAAGGCGCGCAGCGCGGCGCGTTCATCGTCGTCGAAGGCGTAGCGCGGGGCCTTGCCGTCGTCGGCCGGTTTGTCGGCGAGGCAACCGGCGGACCACTTGGCGGCGGCCAGATCGGTGAGCGGCTTGGCGGCGAACTCGTTCTTGGCGCCGCCGAGCACGTGGCAGTTCAGGCAGCCGACGGTCTGGACGAGCGCCTGGCCCTTCTTGAGCAGCGCGTCGTCGGTCGGGGCCGGACGGTCGGCGGGTTTGTCGGCGGAGGCTTCGAGGTAGGCGCCGAGGTTCTGTGCCTCCTCGGCAGTCAGCTTGAAGCCGGGCATGCGGATCCACGCGTAGTGCTCGCTGGGTTTCTGGAGGAAGGCCACGAGCGCGCCGGGGGTGAACTTCGCCTTCACCTGTTTCTGCGAGATCTTCTTGGGATCGGCGGCGGCGACATCGGGCGGGTTGTGGCAGGCGACGCAGTGGAGCTTCTCGTAGAGCGCCTTCCCGGCCTCGAGATCACCGGGCCTGGCCTCGAAGGCGGTCGTGCCCTTGAGCGAGCTGAGGAAGGCGGCGACGGACTCGGCCTTGTCCTTGGCATCCGCGCCGGTGAGGACCTGCGGCATCGGGGTGCCCGGCCGGAGCGCGTGCGGATCGGCGACCCAGCGGGCGAGCCAATCGAAGTTGCGTCGGGCGCCGATGCCGTCGAAGGCGGGCGCATCCATCGCGAGCTCGGGCATGCCGCCGGGCGTGATGTGGCACTTGGCGCAGCGGTTCTCGGCGAACAGATCGCGGCCGCGGCGGACGAGCTGGGCCTTCTTCAGGTCGTCGGTCCCGGGATGCGAGAGCTCGGCGAGCGGGACGGGGTTGTAGGGCGTCTCCTTGTTCGACCAGAAGAGGCGGACGAAGGCGTCGCCGGCCGCGGGCGACTTGAACTCGGCGACAAGGTTGTTCGCGCCCTTGTTGAGGCGGACGCTCTTGCCGGTGACCGGTTTGTCGCCCTCGCCCTTGCCTTCGAGCACGACGGCGTCGTTGATCGTGAGCTTGAGGTCGCCGTTGAACTCGGCGTGGAAGGTGAAATCGGCGCGGAGCTCGGCGGCGACCTGGCCCTGCCATTTGGCGGTGAACGGCCCGGGCGCGAGGAACGGCGTCGCCGGTTGTCCGGCCGGCACGTGAAGCCAGACGTTCTCGGCGACGGACAGATCCGACGCACCGCCGGCGGTGAAGGTGACGGCGAGGCCGGCGGGGTTGTCGGCGGCGCGGAGGCCCGCGACGGCGGCGGTAAGGGCCAGCGCGAGCACGGAGAGATGTCGGAGCATCATGGCAAGTGGACGCATGAGCGGGTCGGAAGCTTCAGGCGCGGCGGGACGTTAAGGACGCTTCCCGACGCCTTCAAGCGGCGGGCACAAAAAAACCGCCCCGCGCGAGCGGGGCGGTCGGAGACGGACCGGCGCTCAGTTGAGCGAGGCCGAGGTCGCGGGGATCTCATGCACGGTGTGCTGGATCTCCTGGGCGACGGCGGTGCCGTCCTTGGCCTTGAGGTCCCACTTGATCGCCTGCTGCATGACCGGCTTGAAGTCGGCGATGCCGAGGGTGACGGAGAGCCCGTCGGCGGAGAGCTTGGCCGAGGTGATCTCGAGCGTCTCGCGGCCCTTGGCCTTCGGGTCCTTCACCTGCATCTCGGGGGAGCCGTAGTTCTCGCTGCGGGTGTAGTTCCAGCGCTTGCCGCTCCAGTTCTGGAGATCGGCGACGGCGGCAGGATCGAGGGGCTGGCTGAAGGCGAGCTGCACGCCGCCGGGCACGGCCTTGACGCCGCGGACGGAGTAGACCGTCTTGCCGGTGTAGCGGACGCGGTCGAAGCCGGTGATGCGGGCGGCGTTGGACTGCCATTCGCTGAGGCCGGCGATGTAGAGCTGGCCGTCCTGCGGGTGGAACTTGGCGCGCATGACCGAGCTGGTGAACTTGAGCGGGAAACGCACGACGCCGCCCTGCATGCGACCGCCGGAGATCTTCTCCTTCATGACGAGGAAGAGGCTCGATTTGCCGTAGGACTCATGGAGGAGCTCGCCTTTGTACGGGCCCCATTTGTCGCTGGTGACCCAGACCTGGCCGCCGCCGGAGTTGTCGTAGTCGTTGTGCGAGAGCCAAGCGAGCGGCGGGGTCCAGGAATCGGCGAGCGCCTGCGGGGTGAGCTTGTTCACGACACCAAGGAAGCCTCCGGGCTTGACCCAGTTGATCGGCGTGGAGGGGACCCAGGTGCCCTCGTTGTCGGAGGTGGTGACCTGGCCGTCACCGCGGACACCGATGCCGTTCGGGGCGCGGACGCCGCGGGCGATGATCTCGAGCTTCTTGCCGTCGGGGCTGAGCTTGAAGACGCAGCCGGCGTGCGAGCAGACCGTGCCGTTGCCCTGGGAGGCCTTCTGGTTGCCGAAGCCGCCGCCGCCGCTGTTCACCGGGTTGGCTTTGGCGAAGTAGAAGTTGCCGGCGTCGTCGCGCTGCAGGTCGAACAGGAACTCGTGGAAGCCCTCGGTCGACATATAGTCGTTGTTGAAGTTCTCGTAGACATCGGCCTCGCCGTCGCCGTTGAGGTCGCGGTAGCGGGTGATCTGGTCGCGGCCGCTGGTGTAGATGACATCGTCGACGATCACGAGGCCGAGGGTCTCGTACTGGCCGGAGGCGAAGCGCGTCCAGACGAGGTTCTCGAGCTTGTCGTCGATGCCGGAGACGATCCAGACATCCCCGTCATGCGTGCAGAACGCGGCGCGCTTGCCGTCGCGGAAGAAGTCGAAGCCGGCGAAGCGCACGCGGCGCTTCCACGGGTTGCTCTCCGGCGTGCCGATGGTGTCGGTCACGTACGCGCCGTCGGGCGTCGCGCTGGTGGCGAGCATGCCGGTGCGCTTGACGGACTCGGTCCAGCGGCGCGGGCCGCCTTTGCTGAAGTCCTTGAGCGCCGGCGCGCCGGCGGCGAGCTGGTCGAACTTGCCCTTCGCCGATTCCGGCCCGTTCCAGACCACGACCTTGAAGGTCGAGGCCTTCGTGCCCTTGGGGACGACGAGGCTCACATGGCCGTCCGCAGCCTTGAGCTTGACGCCTTCGGGCAGGCCGATGCCGGCGATCTTGGTGACGGTGCCGTTGCTCGCGAAGGTGAGCGCGCCGTCCTCGACCGCGGGCGCCGAGCCCTCAAGGTCGGCGACCAGCACGGAGAACGTCTGCTGGACCTTGCGCGACTTGAAGAAGAGGAAACCTTTTTCCGGCGCATCGATGCGGAACGTGCGCGTGAAGGCGACCTGGCCGTCGGCTGCGGTGCTGCCCGGTTGCTCGCTGATCTTGGTGCCGCCGGCGACGGTGTAGGTGAGCAGCACGTCCATGCCGTCCACACGCAGGCCGTCCCAGTGGGCGACGCTCTTGTCCATCGGACCGAAGGGCTCGGTGCGGGTGTCCACGAATTTGCCTGCGGCATCGGCGACGCCCGGGACCTTCGCGGTGCCGAACTTCTGCTCGCCGACGATGCTAGGATGGTGGCCGTGCGAGCCGTCGAACGCGACGCCCTTGGTGGTGATGAAGCCGCCGGTCCAGCCCGCCGCCATGCGGCAGAGATCGGTGTCGAAGAGCACCGCCGAGTCGTTGCCGACGCGGATGGCGAGGCCCTTCATGGCGGTGTTGCCGGCCGGGGCCTTGGCGGAGATGCACGCGCCCTGGAACGGGAAATCGTCCGGCAACATGCGGAATTTGGCGTCCTTGCCGTCTTGGGCGAGGGCGGTGGTCGTCGCCAAGGCGAGCGCGGCCGCAGCGGCGGTCGCCCAGGTCCGGGCAGGAGAGAGGTTCGTGGATTGCATGGTCAGAGTCGAAATTGTGTGCCGCCGTCGTGCCGCCGCGTCCAGAGTCAAAACCGGTTGCTCCAGGTTTTTTGCCGCATCCTACGGGACCGCCCCGCGCAGACTCCCGGCCCGCAGCCTGCATTCGATCGATCGGGCGTCGGTCTGTCACGGTCCTGGGCGAGTGCCGGTGTGCTGCCGGCATCTTGCCGGCAGAGGCTCGCCGAAGCCGATGCCGCGAGGACTTCCCACGTGTCCGTCCTGCCGCACCTTCTGTCGACGAGACGCGGCCCGATCCACGCAGTAGCTGCGGACGTGGGGCCGTGGCCGGGCCCGCCGCGGGCGGTTCGATGCCACCGACCCGCGTCGGCGGCTACAGCCATCGGCCGACCGGCGACGATAGACGCGATGAAAATATGCGTCCCATGAAAGCCTCGGACGGCAAAACCGTTGCCCGCCCGCGAGCCGGTCACGTAGTTTCCCGAGACTTCGACCATGAAGATCTACATCGACGGGCAATTCTACAGCGAGGCGGACGCCAAGATCTCCGTCTTCGACCACGGTCTCCTCTACGGCGACGGTGTCTTCGAGGGCATCCGGATGTACCACAACCGCGTCTTCAAGCTCCGCGAGCACATCGAGCGGCTCTTCTGGTCGGCCAAGGCGCTCCTGCTCGAGATCCCGATGACGCAGCAGGAGTTGATCGACGCCACCGTCGAGACCTGCCGGCAGAACGGCCTCCGCGACGGCTACATCCGCCTGCTGGTCACCCGCGGCAAAGGCACGCTCGGCCTCGATCCGCGCCGTTGCCCGAAGGCGTCGGTCATCATCATCGCCGGCACGATCCAGCTCTATCCCGAGAAGTACTACCAGGAAGGCCTGACCATCGTGACCGTGCCGACCACGCGGAACCAGGTGAACTCGGTGAACCCGGCGATCAAGTCGCTGAACTATCTCAACAACATCCTCGCGCGCATCGAGGCGAACAACGCCGGCGTCGAGGAGGCCATCATGCTGAACAGCGACGGCTTCGTGGCCGAGTGCACGGGCGACAACGTGTTCATCGTGCAGAAGGGCAAGCTCTTCACGCCGCCGCTCAGCGCCGGCGCGCTCTACGGGATCACGCGCAACACCGTGCTCGACGCGGCGCGCGAGCTAGGCATCCCGGCCGCCGAGCCGCAGCTCACCCGCTACGACGTCTACATCGCCGACGAGATGTTCCTCACCGGCACCGCCGCGGAGATGGTGCCCGTGGTGAAGGTGGACGGCCGCGTCATCGGCGCCGGCAAGCCCGGCCCGGTGACCGCGAAGCTGCTCGCCGCCTTCCGCGAGAAGACGAAGACCGACGGCGAAGTGATCTTCCGCTGATCCGCGCGTTCGACTTGCGCGCCGCCGCGCCGTTCTTGGGTCCGATCAAGCGGATCGTCGGCGCGGCACCGCAGCGCATAGCGCGGTGCCGACGATCCCGGCCATCGCCACGAGGAGCCCGATCGTCAAGAACGTCGGTCGGTACCGGAACTCAAGGACGCGGCTGCCCGGCGGGACCTCGATCGCCGCGAAGCACGGCGGTGCCGGCCGGAGCGCGGCCTCTTGGCCGTCCATCTGCACCCGCCATCCGGGATACTGCGTGTCGGTCCATAGGAGCGTGCCGGACTGCGGGTCGGGGAACTCCAGCCGGAACGCGTTCAACCCGAGCTGAGTGAACTTCGCCCGCGCGTGGCCGTCGTCCTGCCACACAAAACGCCCGCCACCGCTCGCCGCGGTGAACTTCCCGTCCGCATAGGCCGCGTCGCCGCAACGCGCGAGCAACGGGTCGCGGACGTCGTCCGGGAGCTCGGCCAGCGCGTTCGGATGCAGCGCGGAATAGCCGCGGAGGGTCCGTACCCCGAGCAGATGGCCCAAGGCGCCGGGGAAGAGGGTCTTCGTCATCCGGGATTCCTTCTCCCACAAGCGTTCGCCGTCCGCAGCGAGCGCCGAGGCGACCTGCTGTTGCACGGGTGTGCCGGCCTGGATCCGCTGCCACAGCGCGAGCTCGTGCCGCGGGATGTAGCGTCCGGCGAAGAGCAGCAGCGGCGCGAGGTTGAGCGCGAGCGTCGCGTGCCAGACGAGCGGCTTCGCGCGCCACGCCGGACGGTGGAGCAGCCCGGCCAGCATCACCCAGCCGGCCGCGGCGAGGAGCGCCTCGGGATCTGCGAAGGAGATCTCGCGCGGGAAACGGCCCAGTTGGAGTCCGCGCAGGGCAGGGGCGTCGCCGAGGGCGGAATCGGCGGAACGTTTCGCGAGCATCGCCGCCACACGGTCCTGCGCCTTCGGCCACACCACATAGGCCAGAGCGTGCGTCGCCAGAGTGATCCCCAGCAGCCAGGCCATGACGAGCCGGGCGGCGCGCGGCCAGGCGCGTGGATCGCTGCGCAAACGGTCGAGACCGTGGGCGCCCATCACCACGAGGCCGATGACGGCGAGGCCCGCGGCGCGGGGATACAGGAGGTTCACCAAGGGCGTGGCGAGGACCGCGACATAGGCCGCGAACATCCACGCCCCGGCGCGCACCGGAGCCGACAACCGCCCGTGTTTCTCTCGTCCGGCAAAGATGATCAACGCGCCGCCCAGCACGGCGGTGCCGGCGAACAACCGGAAGCCGAGGCCGAACAGCCCGGCCAGCTTGCTCGCGTCGAGCGTGCGGAAGGTGCCGAGCGCCCAAGGATGACCCATCCCGGCCAGCGACAATGCCGCGGCGAGCCATGGTTTCGTCGCCACGCCGACATCGGCGTGGCGCACGTTCTGCCGGAAGAACTCGACCTCGTTGAGCAGGACCGGCGCGGCGAGCATCGCGCCGAGCAGGAAGCCGGGCATGAGCGAGCGCAGCGCCTTCGCCCAGTCCTTCAGCTCGGTCCCGCCGTAGCCGACGACCAGCGCGCCGAGGAAGAGCGGGAGGTAGCTGTGCGATTGCAGATTGCCGGCGTGGAACACGGCGGCAGTCGCGAGGGCAATCCCAGCGATGGCACGCCGGGAGCCGGTCTCCCAAGCGTGATGGAACGCGAGCCATAGCCACGGATACCAGGCGAACGACGCGGGCACCCAAGGATGGCCGAACTTCACGACCTGGCAGCCGGCAAACTCCCATGCCAGAGCGAGCCAGAACGGCAGCGGCGACGCGATCCCGAGCCGCCGCAGAAGCAGGAACATGCCGGTCCCGGCGACGACGAAGTGCAGGATGCGTGTCCAATTGTAGGCCGGCTCGAAGGGCAGGACGGCGTAGCACAGCAGCCGTAGCGGATCGGTCCCGTTGACATGCGCGTCGGCGAGCAGCGGGCGTCCGCCGAAGGTGTACGGGTCCCACCACGGGATCTCGCCGCGCCGGACCGCGGCGTGGATGGTGCGTTGCAGCGGCAGGTCGTAGACGAGCTGGTCGAGGATGTAGTGGTTGTCCGGGACCTCGCGTGACGGGTCGACCGCCTTGAACTCCGACAGCAAAGCGGGAGCGATGTCCAGCGGGGCCAGGAGCGAGCCGCCCCAGAGCGCGTCGCGGAACACCAGCAGCGCCAGGAGCAGCTGCACCGCGAGGAACCCGGCGAGCGCTCGGCCGGTGGACCCGTTGCGGGAGGCGGGAGGATTCATCGGCGATCAGCCCGCGCGGCCGACCGCGAGCAGGCTTTGTCCGAACGGCGGCCGGCAGATCCGCGATTCGAGCCCGTGGACGACCGGGAAGATGGCGCGGTCGAAGAAACGGACTTCCCGCGTCTCGAAGGTGCGCTTGCGGCGGACGCAGAAGTTCAGCCACCAAGCGAAGTAGCCGACGCAGTTGAAGTAGCTGAGGCGTTCGACCGTGAAGCCCGCTGCGGTGAGCTTGCGCCGCAGGTCGGGCTTCGTGTACCGGCGGAAGTGGCCGAAATCTTTGTCGATCGGCGCATAAATCTCCGGCCGGGCCGGGATGAAGAGGCAGACCCGTCCGCGCCGGTCGGCGAGCAAGCCGTGCCAAGCTTTGAGCTCTGCCTCGTCGTGCTCGATGTGCTCGAGCACGTTGATGGCGACGATCGCGTCCCAACCGGTGCGCTCCGGGAGGTCGGAGACGATGCCTTCGACGAGGCGCGTCGCCGGGTTGTCCCGCCGGAACGTAGCGTGGAACCGGGCATCCGGCTCGACCGCGACGATGTGCTCGACGCCGGGCAGCGCCCGGAAGGCCGAGGTCATCTGGCCGATGCCGGCGCCGACCTCGACGACCTTCCCGCGGAGCGCAGGAGCGAACTCCCTGGCCAGCGCGGCCCGGTAGTTCTTGGCCTCGGCCAGAGCGGCGAACTCGAAATCTGCCGTCTCGGCCGCCGCGTTGACCTCGAAGGCGTTCATCAGCGGAGCAGGCCGTACCGGGCGATGCAGCGGAGCGCGCTGAAGCCGTCCTTCCAGCCGATCTTCTTGCCCTCCGCGTAGGTGCGGCCGTTGTAGCTGATGGGCACCTCGAAGACGCGCACGCCGAGCTTGGCCACCT
The DNA here is from genome assembly GCA_038226425.1 of Verrucomicrobiota bacterium. GTDB lineage: Bacteria > Verrucomicrobiota > Verrucomicrobiia > Limisphaerales > UBA9464 > CAIVQB01. Next base: position 16,477 of record JBBRQL010000006.1, on the reverse strand, counting down.
TGGCGGTGATCTCGGGCTCGAAACCGAAGCGGTCCTCCTCGACCTGGATCTGCTTCAGCACCTCCAGCCGGAAGACCTTGTAGCAGGTCTCCATGTCGGTGAGCGAAAGGTTGGTCGCCATGTTGGAGAGCGTGGTGAGGACCTTGTTGCCCACGCTATGCCAGTAGTAGAGCACGCGGTGCGGCCCGCCGGCGAAGCGGCTGCCGAAGACGACATCAGCCTTCCCGGTGAGCAGCGGCAGCAGGAGCGTCCAGTACTCCGTGGGATCGTATTCGAGGTCGGCGTCCTGGATGATGACGTACGGTGCGGTGGCATGGGCGAACCCGGTCCGGAGGGCCGCGCCTTTGCCTTGGTTCACCTCGTGGCGGAACAGCTTGACCCTCGGGTCGCGCGCCGGCCACTCCTGCAAGGCGGCCCAGGTGTCGTCCTTCGAGCAATCCTCGACGATCACCAGCTCCTGGACCGGCGCCTGGGCCAGGACCATGGCGATGATCTTTCCCACGGTGGCCGCCTCGTTGTAGACCGGCATCACCACCGAGAGGCACGGCTGGATGTCGGTGTTGCAGTCGGGCCGAGGGCTCGACACATACGGATTGGCGGAGGTCAAGTTCACGACAGGATGGTCCCTGTGCGCTCGAACACGAGCACTTCCCGGGACCAGAGACGGCAATGAACATGCCGGAGAAGGCGGAACCGGGGCAGGAAAAAAACGCGGTCGGGCCGCTCCGGACGCGTCAGCGGAGACCAAGGCATCCCGGCCAGACGTCGGACGACGACACGGATCTCTTGGAGCCACATCGATGCGCGCGAATCGACCAACACGATGAGCAGGCCGTCGGCGCGGAGGATCTCCGAGAACTCGTCCGCGAGGCCGGCCGGATCCTCGAACGGTCTCACGGCGACGATCGCGTCGAACATCCCGGCATCCGACGGGACGCGATGGCCCGGCTGCCAAGGTCGCCGTCGGTGTCCTTGTGGCGTCGTCACCTCTGCGGTCAACGAAGGATCGAGCCCGAGGCTGCCGGGCCCGGCAAACCCCGACCGACCCAGCAGCCAGTCCTGGCCGCGGCCCATGGCCAGGATCTTCATCCCCGGGATCAGATAATCCGCGATCCGCCGGATGTCCCGGGCGCGCAGGAACCGCTCGACGAGGTTCATGGCGAGGCTCGGCATGGCGACAGGAGGCCCCGCATCCACGTGGGACGCGATGGTCGGATCGATCTGCGGAAGGTGGCGGACATCACATGGGGCCCGGGTGGCCGGCGAGTGGTACCGGGTCGGGCGGGAAGGGTTCAAGCCGCGTCACCGATGGAATCCGCCGTCGCACCTTTGGCCGGTGGATAAATGCGGATTGAAACGGAGCGGGCCGCCGTTAGTTTCAGCGCGTCCTCCGGGAGTATCGCGGGCTCGGTGCAACCTTTGCCGACCGTTGGTGTTTGCCCGCTGCGCCCGTCCGAGGGACACACAATCGTTCTCCGCCATGAAACTCCGCTCGAACATCCGCCGTTCCCCGCTCCGCGCGGGCTTCACGCTCATCGAGATCATGATCGTCATCATGATCATCGGCCTGCTCGCGATGGTGGCGATCCCGAACATCAACGGCGCTCTCGCCACCGCCCGCCTCGGCTCGATCGTCCAGAACCTCCGGGTCATCGACAACCAGAAGCAGCTTTGGGCCGCGGAGCACAAGAAGGGCGACAACGACACGCCCTCCGAGCAGGATTTGTCGCCGTATTTCCAGAACGGCAAGTTCCCGGTCGCGGTCGTCGGCGAGACCTACAACATCAATGCCGTCGGCCAGCAACCCACCGCCACCACGCCTTCCCGGATCAAGACGCCAAAGCTGACCATCGAGGCCGGCGGCATCGTGACCATCCCGGACAAGTGATCGGAGTGCGGCCGTGACCGACCCGCGGTGGACCTTCCTGCCGCCCCCCCTACTCTCGTCCGGCGCGCGCCAAACCGGCTTCGCGCTCCAAGAGGGTCGGGTGCGAGTAGTGCCACGCGCTGAAGAGCGGATGCGGCGTGAGGTTGGAGAGATTCTTCTCGGTGAGCTTCCGCAGCGCGCCGGTGAGCGACGCGGTCTCGCCCATCGCGTGGGCCGCATAGGCGTCGGCCTCGTATTCGTGGCGGCGTGACCAGAAGTTCCCGAGCGGCCCGAACCAGAACGTCACCGCCCCGCTCAGCAGCGCGAACAGCAGCAGCGCGGGCGCGACGCCGGCGTCCGCCGCGAAGCCGAACGCGCGGTAGAACCACGCCTGCTCCGCCAGCCATCCGATCAGCGCGAACGCCGCCAGCGAGCTCGCGGCGGCCCACGCCAGCATCTTCGGGATGTGCCCGCGCTTGTGGTGGCCGACCTCGTGGGCCAGGACGGCCTCCAGCTCGGGCTCGCTCAGTTGCGTGATGAGCGTGTCGAACAACACGATCTTCCTGAAGGGGCCGAACCCGGTGAAGAAGGCGTTCGAGTGGCGCGAGCGCTTGCTGCCGTCCATCACCAGGATCGTCTTCGCCGAGAAACCGGTCCGCTCGCCGAGCTTCAGCAGGCGGTCGCGCAGGGATCCTTCGTCGAGCGGCGTCAGCTTGTTGAACAAGGGAAGGATCAACACCGGTGCGACCACCATCATCACGAGCTGGAAGCCCGTCATCACCGCCCACGCCCAGAGCCACCAGAGCGTGCCCATCCATCCGACCAGCTTCAGCATGAGCGCCAAGAGGGGATAGCCGATCACCACCGCGAGCAGGAGGCCCTTGATCCGGTCGAGCAGCCAGAGCTTCGTCGTCGTGGTGTTGAAGCCGAACCGTTCCTCCAGGCGGAACTGGCCCCACCAATCGAAGGGCAGCGACGGCACCGACAACGCGGCGCCGACGGCGAACAGCCATCCGGCATCCGCCCAGGCCGAGGCGCCGGCATGGGCGCGGGACCAGCCGAGGCTCCAGGCCAGCGGACCACCGAACAGGGCGACCATCAGCACGACCATGCCCCAGCCGTCCTCCCATTGGCCGAAACGCGACTTTGCGAGCGTGTAGGCGACCGATCTCGCGTAGGTCGGGGCGTCCACGATGTCGCGGAACGCTTCGGGAACGGCATCGGCGTGCGCCCGGACGTGGCGGCGGTTGAGCCACGCCAAGCCCGCTTCGGCGGCCCATCGCAGCAGGAGGATCGCGGCGGCCGAGATCGGGATGAATTCCATGGACGGCATGTCAGTCCGGGGAGAGTTGACGATTCCATCGGCCCGGCACAACGCCGGTCGCGATCGTTGATTGCACGTCTACGTATCAAGTTTATCCTGTCGCGACAAACCGCATGAAAACACTGGGAGCATTGCTCTTGATCGCCGCCTTGGGATTCGGCGGCTGGACCGTCTGGCAGAAGAAGCAGACGGCCGCCTCGACCGTCGCCGCGGCCAGCGGACGTCCGACGACCGCGACCCTTGAGACGCGGAGCATCCGCTTCGCGGTGAGCGCGGCCGGCGAGATCACCCCTTCTGAGCAGGTGAGTGTGCGCCCCGAGGTGAACGGCAAGATCCTTCTCCTTCCGGTGGACGTGGGCGATGCCCTAAAGAAGGACCAGCTGCTCTTCCAACTCGACGACCGCGACCTGCAGATCGAGAAGCAATCCCAGGAGACCGCCATCGCTCGGAGCAATCTCCAGCTCGAGCAGTCGGAGCGCGACTACAAGCGAGCCCAGCAGCTTTTCGACGTGAAGCTCCTCCCGCAGCAGGATTTCGAGGACACCCGTACCCGGTACGCGCTGGCGAAGAACGACATCGAGCGTGCTCAGAAGGCGCTCGACCTCGTGCAGGACAAGTTGCGCAAGACCCGCGTCACCGCGCCTTTCGATTGCACCGTGCTCACCCGTCCCGTCTCGAATGGCCAGGCGGTCAGCGGTTCCGGCGGCTTCAACTCCGGCACCGAGGTGCTCACGATCGCGAATCTCAACGACCTCATCATCAACGCCCACATCAACCAGGCCGACGTCACCCGGCTCCGGGTCGAGCAGGAGGTCGAGGTCAGCATCGAGGCCGTGCCCGGCCTGAAGATCACCGGCAAGGTCGAGCGCCTCGCGCCGCAGGCGATGATCAAGAACAACATCAAGGGCTTCGCCGCGCGCATCTTGCTCAAGAACGTGGACAAACGGGTGCGGCCGGGCATGACCGCCAACATCTCCATCCCGGTCGCCAGCGCCGACGATGTCGTGGCCGCGCCGCTCGCCGCGGTGTTCACCGAGTTCAACCCGGAGACGAAGCAGCAGGAGCGCTACGTCTGGTTGCAGACCGGCGAGGAGTGGGAACGGCGTCCGATAACGATCGGCGTCAGCGACTATTTCTTCGCCGAGGTCACGACCGGGCTGAAGTCCGGCGACACCGTGGCGCTCGAGGACAAGTCCAAGGTCGCCAAGCCCGCGCCCGTCAAGACGGCGGGGCCTTCCAAGGCCTCCGGCGGTTCCGCGCACTCGGCGGCCCCGGTCGCGCACGCTCAGGCGGCCACACGCTGATCTGCTCGACGTTCCGCGACCTCGTACTTCCCCTCTCGCACCCCGCACGTGGCACTCCTCGAACTCCGCAACGTCAGCAAGATCTACCACCTCGGCGGCGAGGAGATCCGGGCGCTCGACGACGTCTCGCTCGACATCGATGCCGGCGAGTTCTGCTCGATCATCGGGCCCTCCGGCAGCGGCAAGTCGACGTTGATGCACATCCTCGGCTGCCTTGATTCGCCGAGCAAAGGCACGATACAGCTCGACGGCACCGAGATCCAGAAAGCCTCGACCCGCGAGCTCGCGCAGATCCGGAACCGCAAGATCGGGTTCGTGTTCCAGTTCTTCAACCTGCTGCCCAAGCTCAACGTCGTCCAGAACGTCGAGCTGCCGATGATCTACGCCGGCATCGGCGGACGCGAGCGCCGCGAGCGCGCGCTGAAGGCGCTCGAACAGGTCGAGCTCACCAACCGGCTCAAGAACCGTCCATCGCAGCTCTCCGGCGGCCAGCAGCAGCGCGTCGCCATCGCCCGGGCGCTGGTCAACGATCCCAAGATCATCTTCGCCGACGAACCGACCGGCAACCTCGACACCCACACCGGCGAGGTGATCCTCGCGCTCTTCCGCCGGCTCAGCCACGAAGGGCGCACGGTCATCCTCGTCACCCATAACCCCGAGATCGCGGCGGTCACCCCGCGCCGCATCGAGATCCGCAACGGCAAGATCGCCGACAAGGTGGACGACCGTCTGGCGGGGCTGGAGCGGAGGCCGTTGCTCTCCGGGGCCGGGCACTGAGGCGATCGTATGTTACGCGACGATTTCATGCTCAGGCTCGCGGAACAGGTCGGTTCCGCCATCGCCGCCGGCCTGGCCGAGGACGGGCGCGGTACGGCGACCGGGATGTCGGACGACCTCGCGACGCTCTGCCGGCAGCATGTCGGCATCGATCTGACGATCGTGCTCGGCCTCTCGCCCGACGGTCTGCGCGAAGTGCTGGCGCAATCCGGTCCGTCGTCGGTGCCGAAGAGCGCCGCGCTCGCCGAGATCCTGCTCGCGCAAGGTCGCATGGCGGAACTCCGCGGCGACCGCGCCGTCGTCGTGCCCTGCCACGTCCACGCGTTCCATCTGCTCCGGACGTGCGGTCCGGCGGTCCGCGTGGCGGAGATCGGCGTGCATGAGACCAAGCTCGCCGCCACCGCGGACCGCCTGCGCGAGCTCGGGTTGTCCGCCTATGTTGCCCAGGAGACCGCCCGGCGACTCGATGGATCCGGGCTGTCCGGCCCCTTGCCCTGATGAGCCTCTGGAATGCCGTCATCGTCGGTCTGAAGGAGATCTGGGCGCACAAGTTCCGGAGCCTTCTCACCATGCTGGGGATCATCCTCGGCGTGTCGTCGCTCATCGCCATGAGCGCGCTCGTCACCGGCATGGAGAAGGGCGCCAAGGAATCCCTCATCGCCGTCGGCGGCCTGCAGAAGATGCGGGTCGAGGCGGCGCCGTTGCCGGTCGACCAGCGGCATCTCCGTGATTTCGCCACCGGCGTGACCTTGCGCGACGTGTATGCGCTCCAGCGGAGCGCGCCCGAGATCCTCGAGGTCTCTCCGCAGATGCGCCTCGAACCGCAGCCGACCTTGGCGGCCAACGGCAAGACGTACCGCACCTGGATGATCTCCGGTGTCTGGCCCGTGCAGCTGGAGATGATGGAGCACACCGTCGAGCACGGCCGGATGTTCACTGCGCTGGACAACGAGCTCGCCCGCAACGTCTGCGTCATCGGCGACGGCGTCCGCGACGCCCTGTGGGGCAGCCCTGAGGAGACCGGCGAACCGGTGATCCCCATCGGCCGCGAGATGACCATCAGCGGCTATCCTTTCACGGTCGTCGGCATGTTCCAGCACTACGAGAGCGAGCAGGAACGGAAGTCGCGCGAGCTCCAAGAAGCCGAGGCGGCGCAGCTCAAGGCGGCGGGCGTGACGAATTCCGCGACCGGGCCGAAGCGCAGCCGCGGATGGGGCGGATCGGGCCGCGGCGGGTGGTCGCCGTTCCGCATGAAGAACAGCACCGTCTACCTCCCGCTCAACACCGCGTGGCTGAAGCTCAAGGCCGGTCTCACCAACTCACCGGCCGAGCCCCGCCTGAGCGACATGGAGATCAAGGTCCGCGACGTCGCGCAGCTCGACCTCGCGATGACGCAGATCCGCAACGTGCTCATGGTGACCCACCGCGGGATCGAGGATTTCTCGTTCCGCACGCAGGAGGACTGGGCGGAGCAGATCAGCACCTTCATCAGCAACGCGCGCCTCAGCGGCGGCATCATCGCCGGCATCAGCCTGCTGGTCGGCGGCATCGGCATCATGAACATCATGCTCGCCAGCATCAGCGAGCGCATCCGCGAGATCGGCATCCGCAAGGCCGTCGGCGCAGGCGGGCTCGACATCTTCACCCAGATTGTCGTCGAGAGCACCGTGATCGCCGTCGTCGGCGGCGTGGCCGGGCTCGCGACCAGCATCGGCCTCATCCGCGTGATCACCTACGTCACGCCGACCGACAACGCGCCGATCGTGACCATCACCTCGATGCTCCTCGCTTTCGGCGCCAGCGTGCTCATCGGCGTGCTCGCCGGCTTGTTCCCCGCGATCAAGGCGGCGCGGATGAACGTCATCCAGTCGTTGCGCTATGACTGAACGCGCAGGCCTTCTTTCAATCCGATGCGGGCGCTTGCCGGAGCCGGCGCGGCAGGTCGCGCGCGCCATGCATCACGCGGACGACCTGGAGGGTCTCGTCTTCGACGCGGTAGAACACGAGGTGCGTGTCGAAGGGCCGGGCCACGGCGACGGACCGCAGGCCGAACAATTCCGCGGCGCGGAATCTTCGCGGCCGGCCAGAAAATGGACGGCGAGCCAGCCGTGCCAAAGTCTTGGTGACCGCGGACAGGTAGCGCTCCGCCAGCCCGAAGCCGCCCTGCTCGACATACCAACCGGCTTGTTCCTTGAGGTCGGCCCGGAAACCAGGGGACCGGTCGACCGAGAAGCTCATCGTGCGGAGTGCTTGGCCCGCAGTTCGGCGAGGATCTCCTGCATCTCCTCGGGTCGCCAAGGCGTCATCGGCCCGTCGATCGCCTCGAGCAGCCACGCCTCGAGCTCCGGCGAATCCACGTCGGGGTCGATCCGGTTCACCCGGTACTCGCGCACGGCCTCGGCGACGGCGCTCGGCGCGTCGGCGAACGTGCCGTTGGCGACCTCGCGCTCGATGTACTCCGCGAGGTGCTTCGGAAGCTCCACGGTCATGGCCGCAGTCTGCGCGGCGCCCCTCCCGTGTCAACGCACGCCGGCTTCCGCGTTCCGCGCTCCCCGTTCTGCGCTCAGATGAACCTCGTCAACACCATCCTCATCGGCCTGAAGGAGATCTGGGCGCACAAGTTCCGCAGCTTGTTGACCATGCTCGGCATCATCCTCGGCGTCGCCTCGCTCGTCGGCATGGCCGCTATCATCAAGGGCATGGAGAACGGGATGAAGGAGACCATGGTCGCCATGGGCGGCGTGGACAAGGTGCTCCTCCGCATGCAGCCCGTGCCGGCGTGGCAGGACCACCTCGCCGACCAGGCCCCGGGCCGCACGATGGCCGACGTCTTGGCCTTGCGGCAGAGCGCTCCGTTGATCCGCGTCGTCTCGCCCGAGATGGCCATCGAGGACATGACCTTGAGCCGCGAAGGACGGCACGTGACGCCTTCCGAGTGCGTCGGCGTCTGGCCCGCGGTCCTGGAGATGAACCTCCACACCGTCGCGCACGGCCGCTTCTTCAACGACATCGACGAGACCGAGGCCCGCAGCGTCTGCGTCATCGGCACCGGCATCCGCGACGAGCTCTTCGGCAAGCCCGAGGATGTCGGACGCGAGATCGTGCCGCTGGGCGAGCGGATCCAGCTCAACGGCCAGCCGTTCACCATCGTGGGCATGTTGGAGCACTACGAGAGCGAGCAGGAATCGAAGGAGCGCGCCCTCCAAAAGATCGAGGGCAAGCAGGCGCAGACCGGACCCAAGCGCCAGAAGGGCTGGGGCAAACGGGGCGGATGGGCCTTCTGGCGGAAGAACATGACCATCTACATCCCGCTCAACACCGCGTGGGTGAAGTTCCGCGCCATCGGCGACAAGGACGGCATCCTCGATCCCCGCCTGAGCGACATCGACCTCAAGGTCGTCGGCCTCGACCAGCTGGAGCCCGCGCTCCAGCAGGCGCGCAATGTCCTGATGTCGACCCACCACGGCATCGAAGACTTCACTTTCGAGACCCAGGAGAACCAGCTCGAGAACATCAACAAGCAGATCTCCAACGCGCGGTTGAGCGGCGGCATCATCGCGGTGATCAGCCTGCTGGTGGGCGGCATCGGCATCATGAACATCATGCTCGCCAGCATCAACGAGCGCATCCGCGAGATCGGCACCTGCAAGGCGATCGGCGCGACCGGCCTCGACATCTTCACCCAGATCCTGGTCGAGAGCGTCGTCGTGTCGCTGGTCGGCGCGGCGCTCGGCGTGGTGGCGAGCTACGCCTTCGTCGAGGGGCTCCAGCGCCTGACGCCGTCGGCGAACACGCCGGTCATCACGACGTCCGCGATGTTCGTCGGCGTCGCGTTCAGCGCCTTGGTCGGCGTGCTCGCCGGATTGATCCCCGCGTTCAAGGCCGCCCGCCTGGACCCCATCCAGGCGCTCCGGTACGAGTGAGCGGTGTCGGTCGGCCGCGTCCCTTGTCTGGATCCGTTCCGCCCGATAGCGTCCTGCTCCGATGAGCAAAGCGTTCACACGCGAAGACGACGACGCTCCGGAACCGCCGACGCGGCCGCGTCGGGGTTCTTCGCTGCCTTTTGGGACGAAGAACTACCTCACCGCGGACGGTGCCGCCCGGATGCGTGACGAACTGGCCCGCCTCGTCGAGGTCGAGCGTCCTTCCATCGCCGCCGCGACGGGGAAACCTGAGGAGATCGAGCGCCGATCGGCCGTCGACGCTCGCATCGCGGATATCCAGCAGGTGCTCGGATCTGCCGTGGTCGTCGAGCCGCCGGCGGCACCTTGGGACGAGGTCCGCTTCGGTGCCACGGTCGGGACGCGCAACCGTCGCGGCGATACGACCACGTACCGGATCGTCGGTGCGGACGAGACCGACTTGGACCAAGACCACGTGAGCTGGCTCTCTCCGGTGGCCAAGGCGTTGTTGAACGGGCGGATCGGACAACGCGTGCGCCTTCGACTTCCGGGCGGCGACGAGGAGCTGGAGATCACCGATATCCGGTACAGTCGAGGCGCATGACGTGTGGCCGGGCAACTTGGCCGTTCCCTCCGGTCGTGGCGGCTGGTAAGCCAACGGCATGCTGAAGCCCTTCGTCCTCGCCGCGGTCTGCGCGTTCGTGTCCTCGTCGTCCTTGGCCGCGCAGAACCTCGCCGAACGGCTCGGCTACCAGGCCACCGACAAGCTGCTCATCGTGAACGGCGACGATGTCGGCATGTGCCACACGGCCAACCTCGCCACCATCGACGCCTTGGAGCGCGGCCTGATGCGGAGCGCCACCATCCTCGTGCCGTGCCCGTGGTTCCTGGAGATCGCCACCTACGCGAAGGCGAACCCGGAGAAGGATTTCGGAGTACACCTTTGCCAGACCAGCGAGTGGCAGACCTATCGTTGGGGTCCGGTCGCGTCCAGGAACGAGGTCCCGGGCTTGATCGATCCCGAGGGCTACTTCTGGCACGAGACGCCGCAGGTCTATGCGAAGTCCACGCCCGAGGAGGCGTACCGGGAAGCGCGGGCGCAGGTCCTGAAGGCGCTCGCCGCCGGCGTGGACGTGACGCATCTCGATTCGCACATGGGCGTGATGCAGTACCGGCCGGACTTTCTGGAGCAGTATCTCCGGCTCGCGGTCGAGTTCGACCTGCCGGTGCGGATGGCCTCGCAAGCGACCTTCGAGAAGAACGGGCAATCCGGCTGGCGCGAGAAATTCGCGGCGAAGGGCATCTTGTTCACCGACGATTTCATCTTCGACATCGAGTACAAGGGCGCGCAGGACGTGAAGCCTGTCTGGATGAAGCGCTTGGCGAACCTGAAGCCCGGCGTCACCGAACTGTTCATCCATGCGGGCAGACCGACGGACGAGCTCAAAGCCATCACCGGGAGCTGGGCGGTCCGGTCGGCGGAACACGAGACGTTCACGACGGACGGCGACCTCAAGGCACAACTCGAACGCGACCACGTGAAGCTCATCGGCTACCGCCCGATCCGCGAGCTCCAGCGGAAGCTGCGGAAGGGAGCCGGCGGCAAGTAGCGGCACTCCGGCTCGCCGGGTTTCTGCCCTTGGCGCTCGGCGGGGGCGGTCTAGCCTGCGCGCATGTCGAAGAAATCAGCCAAGATCGCCGAACTCGTCGCCGGTCTCGATGGCGGCGTGTTCGACGTCCGTTACCTCGGGTATTTCGCCTGCTTCAACCAGCAGCTCTTCTTCGAGGCGCACGACGTGCTCGAGGAGCTCTGGCTGGCGCAGGGCAAGGCCGGTGCGGACCACGCCTTCCACAAGGGCCTGATCCAGCTCGCCGGCGCGTTCGTGCATCTGCAGAAGCAGCGGATGCGTCCGGCAGTCGCGCTGTTCGACCTCGCGGACGCCAACCTCCGGCGCTATCCCGCCACCCATGCCGGGCTCGATCTTGCCGCGGTGCTCGCGCTGACCGCGGATTGGCGGGCGCGGATCGTGGACGCCGGGTTCGAGGTGAACCCGCTGCGTCCCGAGGCTCCTCCGGTGCTCGCGCTGCCGGCCGCCTGATCAGTGGCGGAAATGGCGGTGCCCGGTGAAGACCATCGCCATGCCGCGGTCGTCGGCGGCCTTGATGACCTCGGCGTCGCGCATCGATCCGCCCGGCTGGATGGCGGCGGTCGCGCCGGCCTCGGCCGCGGCGACGAGGCCGTCGGCGAAGGGGAAGAACGCGTCGCTGCACACCACGCTGCCGGCGAGCGAGAGCTTCGCCTCGCCCGCCTTCCACACGGCGATCCGGCTGGAATCCACGCGGCTCATCTGGCCGGCACCGACGCCGAGCGTGCGGTCCGGACCGGTGTAGGCGATGGCGTTCGACTTGAGGTGCTTCACCACGCGCCAGCCGAAGAGCATCGCCTTCAGCTCGGTGTCGGTGGGCGGGCGCTTCGTCACGATCTTGAGGTCGGTCAGGCGGGTCGCCTTCAGGTCGCGCTCCTGCCAGAGGTACGATTCGGCGCCGACGCTGCGGACATCGCACGGCGCGGCGGCCGCGGGATCCTTGAGCACCTTGAGCAGGCGCAGGTTCTTCTTCTGCTGGAGCAGCGCGAGGGCGTCCGGCGTGAAATCAGGCGCGATGATGACCTCGCTGAAGATCTCCACGATCGCCTCGGCGCAGGCGCGGTCGAGCGTCTGGTTCACCGCGATGATGCCGCCGAACGGCGCCTGCCGATCGGTCGCGTAGGCGCGGTCCCACGCCTCGCGCAGCGACCCGCCCTGGCCGACGCCGCACGGATTCGTGTGCTTGAGGATGGCCAGGGTCGGACCGTCGTCGCGGAATTCGCCGATGAGGGCGGCGGCGGCGGTGAGGTCGAGGATGTTGTTGTAGGAAAGCTCCTTCCCGTGCAGCTGCGTGAAGTAGTCGCGGAACTTGCCGTAGAGGGCCGCCTTCTGGTGCGGGTTCTCGCCGTAGCGCAGCGGCTGGGCGAGCGGCGCGGAGATGGCCAACGTGGGCAGGGGAGCGGTCCCCGAAGAGAACTCTTTGGCGAGATGCGCCGCGATGGCCGCGTCGTAGGCGGCGGTGCGGGCGAAGACCTTGGCGGCGAGCGTCCGGCGCAGTTCCAACGTCGTCTCGCCCGCGGCCTTTACCTGGTCGGCGACCGGCGCGTAGTCGGCGGGATCGACGATCACCGTGACCGAGCCGTGGTTCTTCGCCGCGCTACGGAGCATCGACGGCCCGCCGATGTCGATGTTCTCGATGGCGTCGTGGAGCGTGACGTCTGGCTTAGCGACGGTCTGCTCGAACGGATAGAGATTCACCACGACCAGGTCGATGGGCGGGATGCCGTGTTTCTGGACCGTCGCGACATGCTCCGCGTCGTCGCGGAGATGGAGCAGGCCGCCGTGGACCTTCGGGTGGAGGGTCTTCACGCGGCCGTCCAGCATCTCGGGGAAGCCGGTGTAGTCGCTCAGCTCGATGACCGGTAGGCCTTCGGCGCGCAGGACTTTCGCCGTGCCGCCCGTCGAGACGAGCTCGACGCCCGCTTCGACGAGCACTCGGGCGAAGGGGACGAGCCCGGATTTGTCGGAGACGGAAAGCAGCGCGCGGGTGATCTTCGGCATAGAAGGCGCGGAGATTTCGCAGCGGGCGGCGGGCCGTCAACCGCGGAAACCACCCGCGCCAGGGCCGCGTCAGATCCGGACGATGACGTCGTCCGGCAGGAAGCGGACTTTCTTGGTCGTCGCGTATTTGTCGTCCGCGGCGCGATAGCCGGCGGCGCAGGCGACGACCGTGGAGTAGCCGGTGCCGGCGAGGCCCAGGACCTCGTCGTACTTGGCGGGATCGATGCCTTCCATCGGGCAGGCGTCGACCTCGAGCAACGCCGCGCTGGCCATGAACTGTCCGAGCGCGATGTAGATCTGGTGCGTCTGCCAAGTGTCCAGATAGCCGGCGGCACGGGCCTTCTCGATGCTGCCGAGCATGACGTTCTTGAACCCGCCCAAGGAACCCACCGGCACGTCGCGCACCTCGGCGGTGCGGGCGAGGTAGCGGTCGAGGTCCGCCTCGCCGAGACCGCGCTTCACCGCGAACACCACGAAGTGCGAGCAATCGGCCGGCTGCGTCTGGCCCCAGGAGATCAGGACGAGCGACGCCTTCATCGCGGGATCGGTGACGACGATGAACTTCCACGGCTGGATGCCGAAGGAACTCGGACTGAGCACGAGCGCCTGTTCCAGCGCGGTCCACAGGGTGGCGGAGATCTTGCGCGTGGGATCGAACTTCTTGGTGGCGTAGCGCCAGTTCAGCGCGTCGAGAAGCTGGGAGGACGGGATGGGAGTCATGGGGACTGCGGGAGGTCGGGTCGGGTTGTGGTTGCCGTGGACGGCGGCCGAAAGTAACGCCCGCCGGTGACCTCGCAAGGGGCGGAGGGGGGCGCGGCGTGCCTTCCCTGGGCCTGCCTTCGTGACCGACATCGTTGCGTGTCCGCCGAAGGAATCTGTTTCGTCTTCACCGCCGGGGCCGGTAGGTTTCATCCGCTACCTTGATGCATTTCCGGCCCTTCATCGCGCTGCTGAATTCCGTCCTCGCGGTGATTGCGCTGTCGTCCCAGTCGCGGTCGGTCGCGGCCGAGGCGAAGTTCGATCTCGAGGCGCGCAAACAGAAGCAGGCGTGGCTCTGGGAAGCGCCGAAGCGGCAGGTGCCGCCGGTGGTGGAGCACGAAGGCTGGCCGCTCGGCGCCGAGGACCGCTTCATCCTCCGCCGGTTGGAGGATGCCGGCCTTTCTCCGGCGCCTGCTGCCGACGACCGGACGTGGCTCCGGCGCGTCCACTTCGCGCTCACCGGGCTTCCGCCGGGCCTGGACGAGATCTCGGTTTTCCTATCGGACAGGCGCCCCGATGCGCGCAGCCGGGTCGTCGGACGGCTTCTGGCCTCGCCGCATTTCGGGGAACGGTGGGCGCGGCATTGGATGGACCTGATGCGCTACGCGGAATCCCGCGGGCACGAAGGCGACTACACCATCGCCAACGCGTGGCACTATCGCGATTACCTCGTCCGGGCCTTCAACGGCGATGTGCCGTACGACCGGTTCCTCGCCGAGCATCTCGCCGGCGACCTCGTCCGGGAGCCGCGCTTGCGTCCCGGCACGGACATCAACGAATCGGTCGTCGCCACCGGCTGGGCTTTCCTCGGCGAGGAGAACCATTCGCCGGTGGACATCCGCCAGGACGAGTGCGAGCGGGTCGACAACAAGATCGATGTCTTCAGCAAGACCTTCCTCGGCCTGACCATCTCGTGCGCGCGCTGCCACGACCACAAGTTCGATCCCATCCGCTCGCAGGACTATTACGCGATGAGCGGGTTCTTTCTCGGCTCGGGCTTCCGGCAGGTCCGGTTCGAGGCGATGGAGAACAACCGCAAGATGGCCGCGGAGCTCGCGGACCTGCGCCGGCGATCCGTCCCCGGGATCGCCCGTGAGATCGCCGAGGCGAACCGCCTTGGGCTGGGCGAGGTGGCGGACATGCTGGTCGCCGCGCGCGAGGTCCTGGCCGCCGCCGCGCCCGCCGAGGCGGAGACCGTCGCCCGCAAGCGCTCGCTCGACCCGGAGCGGCTCGGGCTCTGGGTGGCGCGGCTCCGCGATGCGGCGACGAACGCTGCGGATGCTCTGCACCTCCTAGCGTCCGGGTCTTCACCGGTTGCGACCGCGGCGGGTCTGCCGGCCGATGCGCGGGTGGTCGCGGATTTCACCCGCCCAGGCCACCAACCGTGGAAGGTGGACGGCGAAGCGTTCGGGCCGGGACCGGTCGCTGCGGGCGAGATCATCCTGGCCTACGGCACGAACGGCCCCGTCGCTCGCGTCATGCGCTACGGTGCGGCACGGCGCGACCTGTTCTGGTCGCGGCTGAAGACCACGCCGGGCAACGAGGACGATTCGGGCCGGTTGGCCGCGACGTCGCGCTCTGGCCAGACATTGTCCACGCCCACGGTGACGCTCGGTGCGGGCAAGCTGCACTACCTGGTCCGCGGCAAGGCACGCGTCTATGCCGCGGTCGATTCGCACATCATGCTCGAAGGCCCGCTCCATGGCCGCCTCGTGCAGAAGTTCGACAGCGGCCCGGGCGACGGTCCGCGGTGGCTCACCCATGACCTGACCGATTACAGCGGGCACCGGGTGCATCTGGAGTTCGGTCCCGACGGCGACGCCGAGCTCGAGGTGCTGATGGTCGTGGAATCCGCGACCGCGTCGGTGTGGATGCCGGGCGGTGTCGCCGAGGAATTGGCGGTCACGTCGGCGGACGACCGGCCGCACGCGTTCCAGCGCGCGCTCATCGCCGCGAACGAAGCGCTTGCCCGCGGCACCGTGACGTCGCCGGCGCTGACCGACTGGATGCTACGGAACCCAGGCTTGTTCCGGAGCGTATCCGACGCCGGGATCCGTCGCGTCGCGGACGCTTACTTCGCCGCGCAGGACGACATCGCGCGCCGCGTCCGCTGGGAATCGCGCACGGCGGTGGCGTTGTCCGACGGCACGGGCGTGGACGAGAACATTTTGGCGCGCGGCCGTCCGACGCAGCCGGGCGCCGTCGCGTCGAGGAGCCTTCCGGTCGTGTTCGCCTCGGCCAGGCCGATCGCGACCACTGCGTCGAGCGGACGCCGTGAGCTCGCGGAGCAGTTGGCCGCCCCGTCGAACCCGCTGGTCGCGCGCGTCATCGTCAACCGCGTCTGGCACCATCTCTTCGGTCGCGGCCTGGTGGCGAGCGTCGACAACTTCGGCGCGTTGGGCGATAGGCCGTCACATCCGGAGCTGCTCGACCATCTGGCGTGGCAGTTCGTCCACGAGGACGGCTGGTCGCTGAAGCGCCTCGTCGGTCGGCTCGTGCTCACGCGGACCTTCGCGATGGAGAGCCGGGCCGGCGATGCGCGCGCCGAGGAGCTGGATCCGTCGGATGTGTTGCTCCACCGGATGTCCGTGCGGCGGCTCGAAGGCGAGGTCATCCGCGACGCGTTGCTCGCGGTGTCCGGTCGGCTCGATCCGGCGGTCGGCGGTCCGCCGGTGGCGATCCACCTCACTGAGTTCCTCGTCGGGCGCGGGCGTCCGGACAAGAGCGGTCCGCTGGACGGCGGCGGACGCCGCAGCCTCTACATGTCGCTGCGGAGGAATTTTCTCCCGACCTTGATGCAGACCTTCGACACGCCGACGCCGTTCTCGACCGTGGGCAAGCGGAACGTCACCAACGTGCCGGCGCAGTCGCTGGCGTTGATGAACGACGAGCTCTTC
>JBBRQL010000005.1:0-45196 GCA_038226425.1 Verrucomicrobiota bacterium | reverse complement strand
GGTCACCATCACCGGCCAGAACCTTTCCACGGTGACCAAGGTCGAGTTCAACGGCGTGCCGGCGGCGTTCACGGTTGCCGGAGCCGGCCTGCTCGCCACGGTGCCGGCCAACGCGACGACCGGCCCGGTCCGCGTGACCAACCCCGCGGGCCAAGCGGTCAGCGCGATCCGCTTCACCGTGGGCGGCAGCGCCGATCTCCGGGTGACCTTCACGGCATCGGCTCCGGCGATCGCGCACGGTCCGCTCTCGTTCAACCTTCAGGTGGTCAACCGCGGTCCGCTCGCCGCGAGCGGCGCGAAGGCGGTCGTCACGTTGCCGGCGACCGCGGCGTTCGATTCGGTCAGCGGCTTCGGGGATTTCGACGTCGTCGGCTCCAAGGTGACCTTCAACCTGGGCGACCTCGCCTCCGGCGCGACGGTGAGCGCGTTCGTTCGCGTCCGCCTGGGCGCGCCGGCGACGCTGTCGGCGAAGGCGGAGGTCTCCAGCGCGACGAACGACGACGTGCCGGCGAACAACTCGGTCGCGCTCGCGGTCGTCTCCGCCTACCCGTCGCTCTCGCTCGAGCTCGCGGACAGCACGGAACTCTCGCTCCAGTGGACTTCGCTCGCGACGAACTACGTGATCGAGAGCACGCCGTCGTTGACCGCACCGGCCGCTTGGTCGCCGGTGACTGAACCGCCGGTCGACGACGGCGTCAGCCGCCAGCTCGTCCTGCCGCTGGGTTCCGGCGACGGCTACTATCGGTTGCGATTGAAGTGAACGCCCGCGCGGCGTTCCGTGCGCCGGTAGAAGGCGCTCGGCCCATGCGGCATGACGGCCACGTCGCCTCGACGTGTCCATCGTTTCAACGTGGATGCGAGAGGCAGAGGCGAGCGTGCTGCCAGCATCTTGCTGGCAGGGGCCTGCCGAAGCCTGGGCCGGGGAGACCTTCCCGCGCGTCTCCCTCCGTACTTTCTGCCGGCGAGACGCACGGCAGCACCTCGTCTGCTCTGGCCGCCACGGTGTCGAGATGCGCCTGGCCATGACCGGGACGCCCTTTGCGGCTGTCGCGCCAAGGCTCGATCAGCTACGCTCGACACCGTGCTCGACCGATTGCCGCCCTCCTTGCTCCGCATCCTGCGCGGGGCTCCGGAACTGGCGCATTCGTATCTTGTCGGCGGTTGCGTGCGGGACTGGTTGCTCGGCGTGCCGGGCAAGGACTTCGACGTGGAGGTCTTCGGGCTCGGCTACGAGCGGTTGGCAGGGGTGCTCTCGCGCTGGGGACGTGCCGATTTGGTCGGGCGCTCCTTCGGCGTGGTGAAGCTGTCGGTCGGCGACGAGGTCTTCGATTTCTCCGTGCCGAGGCGCGATTCGAAGGTCGCGCCGGGCCACAAAGGGTTCGCCGTGGAGTTCGATCCGGCGCTCACGCCGAGGGATGCCGCCGCCCGGCGCGATTTCACCGTCAACGCCCTGATGTTCGATCCGCATCGCGGCGAGATGCTGGATTTCTTCGGCGGCGAGGCGGACCTGCGGTCGCGGGTGCTCCGGCACACCAGCGAGGCCTTCGCCGAGGACCCGTTGCGCGTGCTCCGCGGGATGCAGTTCGCCGCGCGGTTCGGGCTCGATGCTGCGCCGGAGACGGTAGCGCTATGCCGGACCATCGCAGGGACGTTCCCCGAGCTCGCGACGGAGCGCGTGCTGGGCGAGTGGATGAAGTGGGCGACGCGGTCCACGGTGCCGTCCGCGGGGCTGCGCTTCCTGCGCGATTGTGGATGGATCGGGCACTTCCTGGAAACCGCTGCGCTCATCGGCGTGCCGCAGGATCCGGAGTGTCATCCGGAGGGCGACGTGTGGACCCACACGCTCCATTGCCTCGATGCGTTGGTCGGGCTCGCCGGTTGGCGGGAAGCGGACGAGCCGACGCGCGCGGTGCTCAGTTTCGCGGTGTTGGCGCACGATTTCGCGAAGCCGGCCTTCACGCGGACGGTCGAGCGCGACGGCCGGCAGCGCGTCGTCTCGCCCGGGCACGAAGCGGCCGGTGGACCGCTGGCGGAGCACTTCCTGTTCCGGCTCGGCGCGCCGAACATCCTGCTCGCTCGCGTGCCGCCGTTGGTCGCCGACCATCTCGCCCATCTCAACGACGCGACGCCGCGCATGGTCCGCCGTCTCGCCGATCGCCTCGCGCCCGCGAACATCCGCGAGCTCGCGGTCGTGATGGTCGCCGACGCCTTCGGTCGTCCGCCGCGTCCGCAGGTCGTCCCCGACGGCGTGTCGCGCCTGCTCGATGCCGCGGCAGATCTCGACCTCCAGTCGAAGGCGCCAAGGCCGGTATTGCTGGGACGCCACCTGATCGAGCGCGGCATGGTCCCGGGCGTCGCGTTCAAGGCCATCCTCGAAGGCGCGTTCGAGGCGCAGCTGGAAGGCGCGTTCACCGACCTCGTTGGAGCGCAGACCTGGCTCGGGGAGCGGCTCGCCGCGGGAACACCGACGGCACCGGTCCCGGTCAGCGGCTGAAGAGTTCGAGCAGCTTCTCCCTCCGGAAGGCGAAGATCCGCCGGACATCGCCGCGGACGAAGAGACGTTCCACCAGCGCGCCGCCCCACACGGCGTAGCGGACCTCGTCGTGGCAGAGCGTCCCGCCGTCCTGCTCCTCGAAGGTGTGCGTGTGGTGCCACAGCCGGTAAGGTCCGCGCACCTGGCGGTCCGTGAAACGGAAGGGCGGTTCCCAGGTCTCGATCTCCGTGCGCCAGCGCATCGGGAACCCGCGCAGACGGATCCGGTAGTCGATCAACGCCCCGGGCCGCATGTCCACGGGCGTGGGCGTGAGGATCTCGAACCGGACCCATGGCGGAGTGATGACCCCGAGGTTCCGTGCATCGGCGAAGAACGGGAACACCTCGGCTCGCGGACGCGGCAGCCAGATCTCGTCGCGGAACGTGTGCTTGTGCATCGTCCGAGACATTGTCACGCATCCGCAGTACTCCAAGGGCCCCGGAGGTCGAGATCGGTCCGGAACCAGTGGTCCGGGCCGATGGATGTCGGACGGATCGCGGAAGTGCCGGGCAACGGTGCCCGCGTCAGCGGACCGGCTTTTTCTTCGGCGCGGCTTTCTTCGGCGACGTCAGCTTGGGCGGCGTTTGCACGCTGAAGGCGACCTCGCCCGACCAGACGCTGCGAGGGCCCACGACCGTCTCGACGCGCAACGTGTGCGGGCCCGGCGGGAAATTCGCGAGACGGAAAAGGAAGCGTCCCTCGGCCGTCGCCGTCGTCTGCCCGAGCACCTGCGTGCCGTGGTACAGCCGCACCAGCCCGCCCGGCTCGGCGGTGCCGGCGAGATCGCCGACCGCGCCGGAGGTGAAGACCGTCCCCGGTCGCGGCGACACGATGACCGAAGGTGCGAGCGCCCGCGGTGGTGGAGCGACCGGAGCCTTCCTAACGGCCGCTACCGGCGACGCTGGCAGGACCGCCAACGCCACGACCACGAGCACCAACAGCACCGGCGCGGCCAACGACCACCGGTCGATGGCCGGGATCCAGTAGCGAGGTCTCAGGGCGGCGAGCATGGTTCAGCGGAGGCAAGCGTTCCGGCACCGCGCGGCGCGGCGCGACGACCACGGGGCGATGGATCGGACGGGGTTCATGGGTTGTCGCGGGCAGCGGCGCGGGCGGCGGCTTGGGCGATCCATGCCGCGTGGTCGGCAGGCCGTTGCGGTGAGCCCGGCCAGACCTCGGCAAGGCGCTCCGCGGAAGTCCTCGCGAGCGTCTCGAAGGTGCAGATGCCCGCGTCGTGGAGCTTCTTCTCCGCCGCGGGGCCGATGCCTTCGAGCTGCGCCAAGCCGTCCGGTTCCGACCCGTTCCATCGGCGTCCGACCGATCGGGTCTCGCGGGCGAGCCGGGCGGCGTCGAGGCGGATGCCGTCGAGGTCCGCGACCGAACGCTCGGTCTCGGTGAGGTCCAACGCTTCGGCGATGTCCGCGTCGCTGAGCTGCGAGAGCTCCCAGTAGCTGCCGACGCCGACGGCGTGGAGCTTCTGCTCGTAGGTGGGTCCGATGCCCTCCACGTCGGAGAGATGCTGCGGGCAGGCGGCGAAGAATTCTTCCGGCTCGGGCTCGGGCTCGGCGGCCGGCCGCTTCGCGCGTTTGGCGGCCGGAGGTGTCGCCGACCGGAGGCTCGCCAGCTCGGCGGCCATCTCGTTGCGCTCGCGTGTCATCAGCTCCAGCTCGGCGAGAAGTCCGGCGTCGGCCGCCGGCGCAGGAGACGTGACCGGAGCGATTGGCGCGGACATCGGGACGACGACAGGGGCGGGCCTTTCGGCGAGCTCGGCCTGGAGGCGTCCGTGCGCCTCGGAGGTCGCGCGTAGCTCGGCTTCGACCTCGTCGAGCTTCTCGCGCATCGTGGCGACCTGCCCTTCGCGGATCTGGACCTCCGCCTCCAAGGTCGCGCGCGTCTGGAGCGCGGCCTTGTGGTTGGCCTGGACCTGGGCGTGCTTGCTCCGGAGGGCGACCAACTCTTCGTTCGCCTCGCCCAGCAGCGCGGTGAGCTGCTTCACCTCGTCCTGCAGGGCCTTGAGCTTCTGCTCGACCGGCTCGACGTCGCCCCGGGCGTCCTTCAGCGCGATCTCCAGCTTCTCGGCCTGGGCCCGCACCGCGGCGTTCTCCTTTTCCGCCTTCGCCAACGCCGCGGTCAAGCGCCCGGCCTCCTGCGCCGCGATGGCCGCGCCCTTCGCCGTCGCCGCCTCCGCCTCGGCCTTCTCCGCGCGGACCGTCGTGAGCATCGATTGCGCTGCGGACAAGGCCCCGAGCGCTTCGCCGCCGGAGGCCTGGGCATCGGCCAGGCTGCGCAACGTCTGCTGCAGGTCGGAGCCGAGCGCATCGGCCTTCGTGGTCTGGGCGCTGAGGTCGTGCTCGAGCCGAGGGATCCGCTCCGTGAGCGCCGCGGTCTCGGCGACGGCGCGGGAGAGGTTGCCGCGGAGCGCCTCGATCGCGGAGCCCGATGTCGCCGACTCGGCGTCGCGGACATCGGCCCGAAGCCGGAGATCGGCGATCTCAGAAGCGTGGCCGCGGGCCTCGGCCACCGCGCTCGTCAACTGTGCGGAGGTGGATCCGAGCTCGCGCTGGAGCGTTGTCCGGGCCTCGCCGACCTTGGCAAGATCGGTCTCCGTGTCGGCGAGCCGGGCCATGAGCGCTGCGGCCTGGGCGGCGAGCAACGCGCCGGACTTCTGGGCGGCGGCGAGCTCTGCGGAGCGGCTCTTGAGATCGACCTGCGTGCGGCCATGGACGTAGCGCTCGGAATCGAGCTCCTCGCCGCGGCGTCGGACCGCGGCCTCCGCGTCGGACAACCGTTCGCGCAGAAGGTAGATGTCGAGCAGGAACTTGACGGTGAAGCCGAGCAGGAACGTCGCGAGAAGGCAGAGCAGCGGATGCTGGGCGACGAGGGTGTTCATGGAAGGAGCGGACGTCTGCGCCGCTGCCCGGCAGGCTACACAGGCGGTCGGTCTGCGCAATGGCGGCGAGGTCGGCTGCCGTTGATGCGCTGCGACGGTGGGAAAGGACATCTCCGCCGGCGGTCCGGTCCCGAGGCGCAGGACCAAGGGGTCACGTAGTCCGGACGGTCCCGCGAAGAGAGGGCGCGCTGTGGACCTCCCGGTCGCCCGGTGCTTCATCCCGCGGCATGCCGAGGAGGTCGACAGGGCGACCCCGACACCGCTGTTGCCGCGGCGGATCCCCGGGATATCTTGTACCGGGTCTGCTGGGCTGCTCCACCGTGCTTTCCTTTCGCGCCATCGTCTTCGCCGTGCTGCTCGCCGCTCCCTCCGCGGCCCGGGCGGACGACCCGTTTCTCCGGGAGGTGAAGCCGAAGCTCGACGCGCTCTGTCTCGAATGCCACGGCGGCAAACGAACGAAGGGCGGCGTGGATCTCACCTCCTTCACCAACGCCCCATCGCTCTATCGCGATCCGAAGCTATGGGAATCGGTCGCCCGCCAGATCGAGGAGCGGCAGATGCCGCCGGAGGACAAGCCACAGCCCACGCCCGAGGAACGGCTGCATCTGACGGAATCGTTGCGGCACCTGCTCGACGACCCGGACCCCGCATCGGTGCCGCGCGACCCGGGTGCGACGGTCGCGCGCCGCCTGAACCGGACGGAGTACAACTTCACGATCCGCGACCTGCTCGGCGTGGACAGCCGTCCGGCGGACCGGTTCCCCTCGGACGGTGGTGGCGGCGGCGGCTTCGACAACAACGCCGACACGCTCTTCGTCCCGCCGATCCTGCTGGAGCGTTACCTTCAGGCCGCGGAATCGGTGCTAGCGGAGGCCAAGTCCGAGAAACTCTTCATAGCTCGACCGATGTGGCATCGGCGCGACCGGGCGGTGGCCGCGGAGAACCTCGCATGGTTCGCGGCGCGCGCTTACCGGCGTCCGGTCGAGGCCGGCGAGGTCGAGCGCCTGCTCGGTCTGTACGATGCGGCGAAGAAGGGCCGGATGCCGTTCGATGCCGCGGTGCGTTCCGCGTACAAGGCGGTGCTGGTCTCGCCGAACTTCCTGTTCCGCGTCGAGCACGAGCAGCCCGGCGGGAAGCCTTGGCGGCTCAGCGACCACGAGCTCGCGTCGCGCCTGAGTTATTTCCTCTGGTCGTCCATGCCGGACGAAGAACTCCTCGCGCTCGCGACGGTCGGCAAGCTGTCCGACGTGGCGACCTTGGAGGCGCAGGTGCGGCGGATGCTGCGCGACCCGAAGGCAAGCGCGTTGGCCGGGCAGTTCACCAGCCAATGGCTCGGGACGAAGACCCTCGCCGTCACGTCGAGCCCCGACCGGTCGAAGTTCCCGCGCTACACCGACACGCTGCGCGACGCGATGATGGCCGAGCCCGTCGAGTTCTTCGGCGCGCTGCTGCGGGACGACGCGAGCCTGCTGAAACTGCTCGACGCGGACTTCACCTACGCGAACGCCGAGCTGGCGGCGCTCTACGGCATCACCAACGTCACATCGACGAACCTTGTCCGCGTGGCGCTGCCGGACCGGCGGCGCGGCGGCATCCTCGGCATGGCCGCGGTGCTCACGCAGACGAGCTATCCGCTGCGCACGAGCCCGGTGCTGCGCGGGAAGTGGATCCTGGAAGAAGTGCTCGGCACGCCGCCGCCGCCGCCGCCGCCTCTGGTGAAGACCTTGTCGCCCGATGACAAGACGAAGGACGGCCTGACCTTCCGGCAGCGCTTGGAGGAGCACCGCAAGGACCCGAACTGCGCGGGCTGCCATTCGCGCATGGATCCGCTGGGCTTCGCGCTGGAGAACTTCGACGCCATCGGCGGATGGCGTTCGGAATCCGGCGGCGCACCGGTGGACGCCAGCGGAGTGCTGGTGAACGGCGAGAAGGTGGAAGGGCCGGTGGCGCTGAAAGACGCCTTGATGGCGCGGCGGGCGTTGTTCCTCCGGCACCTCACCGAGAAGATGCTCGCCTACGCTCTGGGCCGCGGACTCGAGTACCACGACATCCCGGCGGTGCGCCGCATCGTCGAGCAAAGCACGGCGCAGGACCACCGCGCGGCGGCGTTCGTTCTCGAGGTGGTGAAGAGCTATCCGTTCCAATGGCGCCGTGGCGAGAATCCGCCGAAGGATGTGGCCGCGACGCCATGAACCCGATGCAACCAGGCCGAAATCTGCGGTGGACCACGCGAGGCCGCTTGCCGGATCGTCCAGCGAGCGTATAACCCTATCACGATGACTAGCCGCCCCATATCTCGCCGCACCCTGCTCAAGGGCATGGGCGTCACCATGGCGTTGCCGTTGCTGGACGCGATGCGGCCGATGGACGCTTGGGGAGAGGTCGCCGCCAAGTTCCGCGGCACACCCGCGGCCAAGACACCGGTGCGGTTCGCCGCGCTATACATGGCCAACGGCGCGAACATGGCGGAATGGAAGCCCTTGGGCACCGGACGGGATTTCGCGTTGTCCAAGACCCTCGCGCCGCTCGCCGGACACAAGGACGACCTGCTCGTGCTGTCGAACCTGTGGAACGCCGCGACCAACACCGGCGACGGGCACTACGTGAAGACCGGCGGTTGGCTCACCGGCACGACCATCACGCGCACGACCGGCAGCAATCTGTGCTCCGGCAACACGTCGATGGACCAGCTCATCGCGCAGCGCATCGGCCACCTCACACCGCTGCCGTCGCTGGAGCTCGGTATCGAACCGGTCACCACAGGCGTCGACACCAACGTCGGCTTCACCCGCCTCTACGGATCCCACATCGCTTGGAGCACGCCAACGACGCCGTTGGCGAAGGAGATCAACCCCCGGTTGGCCTTCGACCGGCTCTTCCGCTCCACCGCAGGCACGCGTCCCGGCGGCTTCGGCAACGACCCGAGCGTGCTCGACCTCGTGGCCGACGACGCCAAGCGGCTCCAGGCAAAGCTGGGCCATGCGGACCGGCAGAAGCTCGGCGAGTACCTCGATAGCGTCCGCGCCATCGAGAAGCGCATCGAGTTCGACCGGAAGCGGAAGTCCGCCGAGAACATGGAGGACCCGCTCGTCCGCGCCGAGATCGAGAAGCTCGGCCAGGCCATCGACCTCTACGACGATCCGGCCCGTGTCAGCGAACGGCGCGACGACCACACCGAGCAGGTGCGCCTGATGCTCGACCTGATCGCCCTCGCCTTCTGGACCGATTCCACCCGGGTCTCGACCTTCATGTTCGCGAACTCGGTGAGCGGCCGGAACTTCTCCTTCCTGGAGGCCGGTCTCGGCAGCCACCACGAGAACAGCCACCATGAAGGGAAGGCCGACAAGCTGTCCCGGTACCAGAAGATCAACCAATGGCACGTCGCCCAGTACGCCTACCTGCTCGGCAAGCTGCGCGGCTACAAAGAAGGCGACGCCACGGTGCTGGACAACTCGATGGTCCTGTTCGGCGCGGGCATGAGCGACGGCAACAAGCACAGCCCGCACGACCTCCCGCTCGTGCTCGCCGGCGGCGGCGGCGGCACCCTGGCGACCGGCCGGCACCTGGACTACGGGACGGACCATCCCATGGCCAACCTCCACGTCTCGGTGATGAACCGGATGGGCGTGAAGACCGACCGCTTCGCCGACAGCACCGGCGAGTTGGCCGGCCTCGCGGACGGACGGTCTCCCAGCAGGGCCTGACGGGCGCCGCGGGTTCCGGTCCGGGGCCAAGGATCGACGGATCCGTCCAACGGACGGGATGGCTCCGTTACCTCGGCGCGTGGCTACGGTTCAGTCCCCAAGCATGAGATCGGGAAACGGACCAGGACCACGGCGCGGGGATCACGAGAGCGCCGCCGCTTCTATCCCGCTTCCACGCCCCGTCCCGGGCCACGGCGTCTTCTCCGTTGCAACGGAAGCCGCTTTGAGGACGATGAACCCTGATCACCGCACCTGATGGACACCACTTTCCTGATCTATCTCATCTGTTTCGGCGTGGGGCTCTTGTTCACACTCGTCAGCGGAGTCTTGGGCGGTGTCTTCGGCGGTCATGACGCTCATGGCGGCGTGGCCGACACCCATGCCGAGGGCGGCTTCGCGAGCCACGAGATGCCGGGCTTCTCGCCGCTGAGCCCGACGACGTTGGCGACCTTCGTCACCGCCTTCGGCGGCCTCGGGATGGTGTTCCACACCGTCCCGGCCACGAGGCAACCGTGGTTCAGCGCCCCGCTCGCCGCCCTCGGGGCGTTCTTGGCGGCCGCCGCGGTCGTGTGGTTGTTCAGCGCGATCTTCAGTAAGACCCAGGCCAGCAGCGAGAGCCGGGTCGCCACGCTCGTCGGGCTGACGGCCATGTTGAACACCTCGATCCCGGCGGACGGCGTCGGCGAGATCACTTACGTCCAAGGCGGCTCGCGCTACACCGCTCCGGCGCGCGCCGAAGGCGGACGCCCGGTCCCCAACGGCACGGCCGTCAAGATCACCCGCGTCATCGGCAACGAGTTCTTCGTCGAACCGCTCTGATCCATCGTTCTTCTCCGTTCCCGTCCAGCCCCCGAACCAGCCCATGAAACCCGTCCTCGCACAGCTCCTCGCCGTCGACCTCAGCACCCTGGGGATCGGTGCCGCCGTGACCGTCGGCATCCTGCTCGTCGTCTTCGTGTCGCTCGCGGTCTGGGCGAGCCGCTACACCAAGGTCGGTCCCAACGAGGTGCTCATCATCTCCGGCCGCCGGTATCGCGTGACCGATCCCAGCGGGCAGGTGATCGACCGCGGTTTCCGCGTGGTGAAGGGCGGCGGCACCTTCGTGATGCCGGTGGTCGAGAAGGTGGACATCCTCTCGCTCGAGCTCCTGACCATCGACGTCAACACGCCCGAGGTCTACACGAGCAAAGGCGTCCCGGTGAAGGTGGACGGCGTGGCTCAGGTCAAGATCAAGGGCGACGACATCTCCATCGGCACCGCGGCCGAGCAGTTCTTGAGCAAGGGCACGCCGGAGATCCAGAACATCGCGATGCAGACGCTCGAAGGCCATCTGCGCGCGATCCTCGGCACGTTGAGCGTCGAGGAGATCTACCAGAACCGCGACATGTTCGCGGTGAAGGTCCAGGAGGTCGCGGCCGGCGACATGGCCAACATGGGCCTGCAGATCGTGAGCTTCACCATCCGCGACATCCGCGATTCGCAGGGCTACCTCGAGGCCTTGGGCAAGCCGCGGATCGCCCAGGTGAAACGCGACGCGCAGATCGCCCAAGCCGAGGCCGACCGCGATGCGATGATCAAGTCGTCGCAGGCCTCGCAGGCCGGCCAGGAGGCCAAGTTCATCGCCGACACGCGCATCGCCGAGGCGCAGCGCGACTATGAGAGCAACGTCGCGCAGTACCAGGCCGCGGTGAACCAGAAGAAGGCCGAATCCGACCTCGCCTACGACCTGCAGAGGTTCAAGACCGGCCAGCTCGTCAAGGCGGAGGAGGTGCAGGTCCAGATCATCGAGAAGCAGAAGCAGATCGAGCTCCAGCAGCAGGAGATCCAGCGCCGTCAGCGCGAACTGGAAGCCAACGTGCAGAAACCCGCCGACGCCGAGCGCTACCGCGTCGAGACCCTTGCCAACGCGAAGAAGTTCCAGCTCGAGACCGAGGCCGCGGGCGCCGCCTCCGCGCAGAAGGCCAACGGTTTCGCCGCCGCCGACGTGGCCAAGGCCACCGGCCTGGCCGAGGCCGACGCGAACCAGGCCCGCGGCCTGGCCGAGGCCGCCATCATCATGGCGCAAGGCAAGGCGACCGCCGAGGCCACGCGGCTCAAGGCCGAGGCCTTCCAGCAATACAACGAGGCCGCCGTCATCGAGCTGCTGGTCAAGGTGCTGCCCGAGATCGCCGGCCGCATCTCCGAGCCGCTGTCGAAGATGGACAAGATGGTCATCATCAATTCCGGCAACGGCCCCGGCGGCGGCGCGAGCAAGCTCACCGGCGACGTCACCCAGATCATGGCGCAGCTCCCTCCCTTGCTGGAGGCGCTCACCGGCGTGAAGTTCGAGAAACTGCTCCAACAGGTGCCCGCGCTGAAACGGGCGATGGGCGACGACAAGGGAACGGAAGCGTGAACCCGTCATGAAGACCGCCGGCAAATGCCCGAAGTGCAGCGGTGAGATGGAGGTCGGGTTCCTGTTGGAGTTCGCCCAAGGCAACAGGGGGTCGGCGACGCAGTGGGTCTCCGGTCCGCCCGAGAAGTCGTTCTGGATGGGATTGAAGCTCGACGCCCGCGCCCGGCACGACGTGACGACCTGCCGCTGCAAGACCTGCGGGTTCCTCGAGTCCTACGCCGGATGAACGCGGGTCCCCTGTTTTTCCATGGCCAGCCGATACCGGGACGCCTATCAAACCGCTCGAAAGCCTGCCCGAACCAACTGATGAAACTCCATCGTTCCACCCGTGAGTCCATGATCGCCGGCGTCTGCGGCGGCATCGCCGAGAGCATCGGCTGGCCTGTGATGCGCGTGCGCATCGTCTATGTGCTCGTGTCGCTGCTCAGCGCGGCGTTCCCGGGCATCATCGTCTATCTCGCCCTCTGGTTCCTGATGCCATTGGAAGGGTCCGGCGACCGTTCCTGAGACCGGCGTCCGGCGTATGGGCGTCCTCTTCACGTTGATGTTCACCTTGGTCCCGCTCTTCATCGGTGCGGTGTTCGTGATCGTGATCGGCATGTTCGTCGTCGCCGCGGTCAAAGGCGTCGCCGAATGGACCGACAACAACGCGCAACCGGTGCTCACCATGCCGGCACGCATCGCGACCAAGCGCCTCCATGTCAGCGGCGGTGGACACGATTCGGGCGCTTCGACCTACTACTACATCACGTTCGAGACGCTGACAGGCGGGCTGAGGCAGGAGTTCTTGGTGACCGGAACCGAGTACAGCGGTTTGGCCGAGCACGACGCGGGCGACCTCACCCATCAAGGCACACGTTACAAAAGATTCGTGCGTGCGCGCCGTCCTGCGGCGCTACCTCCGGTCATCGTCGTGCCGCGCGCGATGGCTTGGACCTGCGGCTACTGCGCGACCTTCGTCGATGGTGCCGAACGCAAATGCCCGTCCTGCGGCGCGACCGAGCGCACGGAGCCCGCGACCGCTTGATCTTCACCGACAACCAACCCCCATGTATCACCCTATGCTCGCATTCCTAGGCCCGACCGAAATGATGTTCCTGTCGTTCCTCGCCCTGCCGCTCGCGTTCGCCTTCTTCGCCTTCTGGGTGTGGATGCTCGTGGACTGCGTGCGGAACCCGGGGCTGACCGACACCGAGCGCCTCATCTGGGCGATCGTCATTTGCCTGGCGCACTTCATCGGGGCGCTGATCTACTACTTTGCCGGCCGCCGGCCCGATCGGCCGCAAGCCCCTTCGACCGTTCGTTGAAACTTTTCCCCGCACCGCCGGGTGCTCTCCCCGAAAGAAAGGCAAACCATGCTCGCTCTCCTCTCCATCGTCGGTGTGCTGCTGCTCCTCCTGCTCGTGCCGATCTGCGTCGCGTGCTTCGTGTTCTGGATCTGGATGCTCGTCCACGCCATCCGCAACGACGCGCTCGAAGGCACCACACGCGTCCTGTGGGCGTTGCTGATCTGGTTCCTGCCCTTCATCGGCTCGGTGATCTACTTCTTCGCCGGCCGCACGGCGTCGCCGCGCCGGTTGACGGCCTGACGGCGGGTACGATCAGAAGTGGGGTCCGACTTGGCGAGGCTGGGAAGAGATCAATCTGGAAAACAGGAAAACAGGAACGGAGCCGGCAAAGCCCCAATTTCCTGTTTTCCAGATTGATCTCTCCAGCCGGTGTTTCTACAGAGCAAGTGCCAGTTTGTGCCGGCCGCCGTGTCCGCCGTTCGCAGCGAATCGGACCGGCTCAACGCTTCTTGGCCGCCGCCCGGAGCTTGACCACCTGGTCGAGCACCTCCCGGGCGGTGCTGTCGGTCGGCGCGAGCCGCAGGGCCTCGCGGAGATGACGTTCCGCTCCGGCGAGGTCGCCGCGTTCGCCGAGCGCGATGCCGAGGCTGCCTTGGGCTTCCGCGTTCATCGGGTTCAGGCGGACCGCTTCGGCGAACTCCCGCTCGGCACCAAGGGCGTCCTTCTGCTCCTGGTGGACGATGCCGAGATTGAAGTGGGTGTAGTCGTCCGCGGGGTCCAGCCGGATCGCGTCACGGAGATGGGCCGCCCCGGCCGCGAAATCACCGAGGTGCAGCTTCGCGACCCCGAGACGCCCGTGGGCATGGGCATCGAGCGGGTCGAGACGCAGTCGATGCTCTTGGTAGGCGATGATCTCGCGGAGGGCCTTCGGAGCATAGGCCGCCCGGAGCGCCTCCAGGTCGTGCGGGTCGTCCGGCAAGAGTTGCAGCCAGAGCTCGGCCATCTCGTCGGTGGTCTGCATGCCGTAGCGCACGCGGCGGGGAGGACGGTCCGGGTTGCGCGGGTTGGAAGCGGAGTTGTCGAACGTGAAGCGCATGGCCAACCGCGTGCCGCGCGGCAACGCCACCGGCTTGGCGAAGCGGTAGTCGCCCTGCCAGTTGAAATCCCACCGCGGGATGTGCAGCAGGTGGTTGGTCGTGCCGTCCGGAAGCACGGCGAATCCTCGCAGGTCCTTGCCGAGATAATGGCAGTGCGGGTTGATCCCCAGCACGCTCGCGCCGACGGGCAACGTGAAGGAATCCTCCACGACGTAGTCGTCCGCGCCCGGCGGGATGTCGATGGCGAGCGAGGTCAGGCCCAGCTTGAAGAACTCCCGCTCCGGCGGCCGGTCGGTGAGATAGAGCCCCACCAGCGGCGAAATGTCCTCGGGCCGCCCGATCGGTTGCAGATGGAGCTGGACCACCAGGTCCGCGCCGCGCGGCAACGTCCACGCCAGCCCGAGCGGCGACCGGTACGAGCGCCGTCCCGGTTGCCAGCTCAAGAAATGGCCACCCGGCCCGGCGACCCCGTCCGGCAGGTCGAGCCCCGGGAATCCGGGCGCGGGGTCCTTGGCGTCCTTGCGCCGGGCGTTCCCGGTCGGGTCCACGAGCATGAACGCATGGTGGACCGCGCGGCTTCGCGGACGGAACTGGACCGCCCGCACGTACCGGTTGCTGATGCCGGCCACGGGCAGGACAAGGTTGCGGTACACGTCGCGCCCGTCGGCCGGCAGCGAGAACGGGACCGGCATCTGGAGGACGAGGTCCGGCTCGCCGAGCTCCCATCCGCCGCTCCACCGCGGCGTCTCCGGCAAGTCCTTGGGATCGCCTTCGCGCAGGCCGTCCTCCAGCCAACGCCGGAACATCGCGATCTCCGCATCGCCCAATCGTCGGTCGCCTACGAGCTCGTGCTGGCCGGGTTCGGGCAACCACGGCGGCATGTAGCGGCGCGCCGTGACCTCGACGATCGCCTCGGCGCGCTTCCGCGCATCGGCGTAGTTGAGCAACGGGAACGGTGCCGACTCCCCATCGCGATGGCAGGTCGCGCAGTGCCGGAACAACAACGGCGCGACATCGCGGTTGAACGTGGCCGGTCCCGTCGCAGCGGCCCCGATGCTCATGCCCATGGCGATGGCATAGCACCAGGACAACGCGATCGCGGCCCGGGAAGGCGGCGCGGTCCGACGGTGATGCGAGAGTGTCTCCATCTGAGGTCGCAGAAACTTGGCGAAGAGCCGTCATCAGGGAAGCCCGGACTTGCCGGGTCGCGCCGGCTGGCCGCCGGACCTCGAATCCGTTAGCGTCGCGTCGCCGCATGGAACGATCGTCCGCCGCCGAACTGCTCCAGACCCTCGCCGGACTCCGCGATCCGCAGGCGCGTTTCGCGTGGGCGGTCGAGCGCGCGCGGCACCGCCCGCTCTTGCCGGAGGCGTTGCGCATCGATGCGAACCGCGTGGAAGGCTGCCTGGTGCGGCTCTGGTTCGTGCCGGAGTTCGCCGACGGACGCTGCTGGTTCCGCACCGATTCCGACGCGCTCACGCTCAAGGCGATGACCGGGCTCGTCTGCGAGCTCCACGACGGCGCCTCGCCCGCCGAGATCGTCGCGCGCGGACCTGATCCGCTCGACCCGCTCGGGCTCTTGCGCCAGCTCGCGGAGAACCGCCGCGCCACGGTGCTGCGGGTCGCCGACCGGGTCCGCGAGTTCGCCGCACGCCACGTCGGAGTCTAGCCGGCCATGGAGTTCGTCGACGCCCACAACCACCTCCAGGACGGACGCTTCACCGGGAAGCAGGACGACCTGGTTGCCGCCGCCGTGCGGACAGGCGTGGTGCGCCTCGTGGTGAACGGCACCGCTGAAGCCGATTGGCAAGATGTCGCGGACCTCGCGCGCCGTCATCCGCAGGTGGTCCCGAGCTTCGGTTGTCATCCGTGGCATCTCGACCGACGCACGCCGGATTGGCGAAGGCAACTGGAGCGATCCATCAATGCCACGCCGGGCGCGGCCGTCGGCGAGATCGGGCTCGACCGCTGGATGCTCGAGAATCCGGACCGATGGCGGGCGAGGATGGCGCGCACCGCGGTCATCCCGGCCTCAGGAGTGGCTATCACCGGGGACGCAAAGCTTTCCTCTGCCGACGCCGGCCTCCCGACCGTCGCGCAGGAGATCCCGCCGTCGATGGAAGTCCAGGAAGACGCCTTCGTCTGGCAGCTCCGCTTTGCTGCTGCGCGCGACGTCGCGGCGAGCATCCATTGCCTGGACGCGTGGGGGCGGATGCTCGGGGTGCTCCGGGAGAACCCCCGCCCGACGCGCGGCTTCCTGCTGCACAGTTATGGCGGACCGGCCGCGATGGTCGCGCCGTTGGCCAAGTTGGGCGCCCGCTTCGGTTTCCCGGGCTACTTCCTGCACGACCGGAAAGCGCGGCAACGCGAGGTCTTCCGCGTAGTGCCGCCGGATCGCCTGCTGATCGAGACCGACGCCCCGGACCAATCGCTGCCCGACGCGTTGACGACGCATCCGTTGACCGACCCGGCCGACGGCAGAGCCGCGAACCATCCGGCGAACTTGGCCGCTGTGTATCGCGGCTACGCCGACTTCACGGGCGAACCGGTGGAACGGTTGGCCGCCCGCGTCCGCCGGAACTTCGCCGAGCTGTTCGGCGTCTGACCGGGCCGCGGGTCAGGCCATCGCGGCGTAGACGTGGTGGACGTCGTCGTGGTCGTCGATCTCGTTGAGGAACGCGGCGACCTCCTTGTGGGTCGCTTCGTCGAGCTTCACCGGCGTCTTGCCGATGTAGCGCATCTCGGACGCGCTGATCTTCCAGCCGGCCTTGGTGAGCCAAGAGCTGACGGCAGCGAGGTCCTTCAGGTCGGTGAGGAACCGCGAACCGAGGCCGCCCTCCGGGACTTCATCCGCCTCGAGCGCCTCGACGTCCTGCGCGCCGGCCTCGATTGCATCGCTCTCCGGGTCGCGGGACTTGTCGATATGCGTGGCCTCGACCACGCCCCGGTGCTCGAAGAAAAAGTGCATGCTGCCCGGCTGGCCGAGGGCGCCGGCCTTGAAGAGGCGGCGGATCTCCGGCGCGGTGCGGTTCCGGTTGTCGGTGAGGCACTCGACGATGACGGGCACCTTGTGCGGACCGAACCCTTCGTAGGTCACGAGCTCGAACACGACCACCTCTTCCGTCTGGCCGCTTCCCTTCTTGATGGCGCGGTCGATCGTGTCGCGGGTGACGGAGGCCTTTTTGGCCTTTTCGACGGCGGCGGAGAGGCGGGCGTTGAGGTCGGGATCGGCACCGCCGAGCTTTGCCGCGACGATGAGTTCGCGGACGAGTTTGCCGTGGACCTGGCCCTTCTTGTGGGCCTCGAGTTCGCGGCCCTTCTGCTTCCATTGTGCGCCCATGAGAGGTCGGAGGATGGAGGAACCCGTCGGACGAAGGAAGCCCCAAGCTCGGCGAACAACGGCCCCGAACGCGCCCTGCCGGGAGGGCGGACTTTCTAGTCCGCCATGAGCCACCTGTGTCCAGACGCGTGGGCCTCACCTCGTGTCCCGCCACGCATGACTCGGCGGAACACCGGTCTGGAAACCTGCGTAGGTGCCCGCCACCCCTCATCGAACCGGTGACTCGTGGGCGCTGGTTCGCGCAATCCGTTCCGCCCACGCGAAGGATCGGCAGCGCTGCGATCGGCCGGTTCCGGCGGCGTCACTCGCGGCCGCCGCTGCGGAGGAACATCTTCCCGGGCAGTTGTCGCACGAGCTTCTTCATCTCCAGGCTGAAGAGGGCGACGGAGACCGCGCTCGCGGGCAGGCCGGTCGCGCGGATCACGTCGTCGATGGCCCGCTCGTCGCCGGTGCTGAGGACGGCGAAGGCCTTGGCCTCGTTGTCCGACAACGCGAGGCCGGGCAGCGTGCCGGTCTCGGCGGGCGAGGCCGGCCGGTTGCTCGGCGGGAAGAGGTACTCGAACTCGCTCAAGATGTCCTCGACGCCTTCGCAGAGCTTGGCGCCCTGCTTGATGAGGTCGTGGCAACCCTTGCTGCGCGGGGAATCGATCCGCCCGGGCACGGCGAACACCTGGCGGCCGTACTCGGTGGCGAAGTTCGCCGTGATGAGCGCGCCGCTGCTGAGATTCGCCTCGACGACGACCGTGCCGAGCGTCATGCCGGCGACGATGCGGTTGCGGATGGGGAAGGATTGCTTGTCCGCGGGCCGGTTGAAGGGGAACTGCGACACGATCGCGCCGCCGGCGGCGATGCGCTCGAAGAGCTCGGCGTTCTCCGGCGGGAAGACAAGGTTGATCCCGGTGCCCAGCACGGCGATGGTGCGGCCCTTGGCGGTCAAGGCGCCTTGGTGCGCCGCCGTGTCGATGC
The DNA here is from genome assembly GCA_038226425.1 of Verrucomicrobiota bacterium. Lineage (GTDB taxonomy): Bacteria > Verrucomicrobiota > Verrucomicrobiia > Limisphaerales > UBA9464 > CAIVQB01. Next base: position 26,982 of record JBBRQL010000005.1, on the reverse strand, counting down.
CGCGCGCGCCGCCGCTCACGACCGTGACGCCGGTGTAGGCGAGCTGGTAGCCGAGCTTGCGCGCGACCTCGGTGCCGTAGGTGGTGGTCTGCCGCGAGCCGACGAGCGCGACGGCGTTCTTGTCGGCCGGCTTCAGCGCGCCCTTCACATAGAGCACGCTCGGCGGGTCGTAGATCTCGCGGAGCGACGCGGGGTAGGAATCGTCGTCCTGCGTGACGACATGGCAGCCGAACTCCTCGACGCGCTTCAGCTCGCCGGCGAGGTCCACGTTGCTCTCCCATCCGGCGATGGACGCGGCGGTGTCCTCGCCGATGCCGTGGACGGCCATGAGCTGCGACTGGGTGGCCCGCAGGATCGCCGCAGGGTCGCCTCCGAAATGGGCGAGCATCTGCCGGAGGCGCACCGGACCGACGTGCTCGACCATGTTCAGGGCGACGTAGGCCTCGCGGGATTCCATGCCGCATGGGATAGGCGACTTCGGGCCGCCGGGCAACCGTGCGACGTGCCGAAATTCCAGCTTCACATCCCGGCGCGCCGAGGTGACAACGTCACAAGTAGCCCCGCACGCCCCCTATCCATCATGAACCTGTCCCGTCCTGGTCCCATCGCTGCCGTCGTGAACTCGGACCGCCGGCGCGCCTTCACCCTCATCGAGCTGCTCGTCGTCATCGCGATCATCGCGATCCTGGCGGGCATGTTGTTGCCGGCGCTGTCCAAGGCGAAGCTGAAGGCGACACAGGCGGCGTGCATCAACAACCAAAGACAACTGGTCACCGGTTGGTTCATCTATTCGCAGGATTTCCGTGATGAACTGCTCCTGACGGTGGGGCCTGGCGTGGATAATCCGGGAGGCGGATATTGGGCCAGCCCGACGCCGGCCATTGCCGGGAACATCTCCACGGCGGAGGCCTTGAAGCGGGTCAGGGCCGGCCTCGAGAAGTCCGTCATCTTCAAGTACTGTAGCGTGCTCGATGCCCTCCATTGCCCCGGCGATCTCCGGACCAAGAACCGCAAGCCGGGCCAAGGCTGGGCCTATGACAGCTATTCCAAGGCGGAACCGATGGGGCTCTACCTTGACGGCAAGGGGAGCCGATTGAACGGATGGGCGGGCAACCAGTTCGCGAAGTACTCGAGCGTACTGGAACCGGCCAATTCCATGGCTTTCGTGGAAGAGTCCGACCCCCGCTCCTACAACAACGGCACATGGGTGATCGACGTCAGCCCTCCGGGATGGGTGGATCCGTTCGCGGTGTTCCATGGCAACGTGAGCACCTTCGCCTTCGCGGATAGCCATGTGGAATCCCACAGGTGGATCGATGCGAACACGATCAAAGCCGCGACGGATTCGGCTCGCGGCAAAGACAGCTTCTACTGGACGGGCGGCACCGGGAAGAACCCGGATTTCCGCTGGGTCTACGACCGCTACAAGCATGCGGCTTGGAAACCGTTGCCTTGATGAGCCGGACAAGGGGGCTTGCCCGCCGTGGTCCGGGGCGTACCGGAAGCTCCGCCCTATTTTACTTCCCTCGCGCGGAGCATTGGTGCTGATCGGGTCAACTCGCCTTGGAACGGTCTCGTCCGGTCTCCTGTGGGGCGTGGCAGCCGGCGGCAGCAGCGTGCTGCCGTGCGTCTCGCCGGCAGAAGGCGGGGATGGTCGGGCACAAGGGAAGTCCTCTCGTGCCCCGGCTTCGGCGAGCCTCTGCCAGCAAGATGCTGGCAGCACATTGGCCTGCGCTTCGTGCCACCCGGATGAAAAGATGTGTCCGGTCTCGTTCTTGGAAGGATTCGCGGCTTGACCCGTCGCCCGCTGCGCCTCGAAGACTCTCCGCATGCGTTCCCATTTCTTCCGATCCGTGTCGGCCTCCGCGGTGGCCTTGGCGCTCGGTCCCGTGGCTTTGGCGGCTCCGAAGCCCATGCTGCACACGTTCGCCAAGCAGCAGCTCACCGACCAGTTCTGGAGCGAGGGTGCTGCCTTCGGCGACTTCAACCACGACGGCAAGCAGGACGTCGCCGCAGGTCCGTTCTGGTACGAGGGGCCGGCGTTCACCGTGCGCCACGAGTTCATGGCCGCGGACAAGATTTCCAAGAGCAAGAAGAACGGGCAGGACGTCACGTTCCCCGGCTTCAAGGGCGCGCTCGGCAACGAGAACGAATACTCGGCCAACTTCCTCGCCTTCTCCCACGACTTCAACGGCGACGGCTGGGCGGACATCCTGGTGCTCGGCTTTCCCGGCGAGAACTCCTGGTGGTTCGAGAACCCGGGCAAAGGCGTCGCCGGCGTCACCCGCTGGAAACAGCACGTCGCGCTCGCCGTGACCGACAACGAATCGCCGACCTTCACGGACCTCACCGGCGACGGGAAGCCCGAGATCGTCTGCTCGTCCAACGGTTCCTACGGCTACGCATCGCCCGATCCCGCGAACCCGTCGGCACCGTTCCGCTGGCATCCCATCTCGTCGAACAACAAGTACCACAAGTTCACCCACGGCCTGGGCGTGGGCGACGTGAACGGCGACGGCCGGATGGACATCCTCGAGAAGGACGGCTGGTGGGAACAGCCGAAGTCGCTCGCGGGCGATCCGGTGTGGCAGCTGCACAAGTTCGCGTTCGGCACCGGCGGCGCGCAGATGTACGCCTACGACGTGGACGGCGACGGGTTGAACGACGTGATCACGAGTCTCTCGGCCCACGGCTACGGCTTGTCGTGGTTCCAGCAGCAGCGCGCCGGCGGCGAGATCACCTTCAAGGAGCACACCTTCATGAACAAGGAGCCGGGCGAGAACCGCTACGGCGTCCACTTCAGCCAGCTCCACGCGATCGACCTCGTGGACATGGACGGCGACGGCCTCAAGGACATCGTCACCGGCAAGCGCTTCTGGGCGCACGGCCCGGCCGGTGATCCGGAGCCCAACGCCTCGCCGGTGCTCTACTGGTTCCAGCTCCGCCGCAACGCCGACAAGACGGTGGACTGGGTGCCGCATCTGATCGACGACCTGAGCGGCACGGGCACCCAGGTCATGGCCCGCGACCACAACGGCGACGGCTTGCCCGACGTGCTGGTGGGCAACAAGCATGGCGTCTACGTCTTCACCCATCACGCGAAGGCCGTGACGAAGGCCGAGTGGGAAGCTGCTCAGCCGAAACCGCTGGTGCCGTGAACGAGGCGGCGGCTCTCAGCCGCCGGGTCGCGCGCTTGGAAAGCGCTTCTCCTTGCGGAACCGGTTCGCCAGCAGCCCGCGCTTCGGCGCGAAGACGAGCGCGGCGAGGAAGAACGCGGACTGGAACAGCACGATGCACGCGCCGGTCGAGCCGTTGAGGAAGAAGCTCACATAGACGCCGCCGAGGCACGAACCCACCGCCGATCCGACGGCCAGCATCATCATCCGCGAGAAGCGGTCGGTGAGCAGGTAGCCGAAGCAGCCGGGCGTCACCAACATCGCCACCACGAGGATGATGCCCACGGCTTGGAGCGCCGCGACGGTGGTCAGCGCCACGAGCGAGAGGAGCAGGTAGTTCAGCACGGTGGTATTCAGCCCGATGCTGCGGGCGTGGGCCGGGTCGAAGCAGAACAGGAGCAGGTCTTTCCGCATCACGAGCGTCACCAGCAGGGTCGCGCCGCTGATGAGGACGGTCTGGATGATCTGCGCGCGCGGGATGCCGAGCAGGCTGCCGAAGAGGATGTGGTTCAGGTGCTGGTCGGTCTCGATCTTGGTGAACAGCACCAGCCCGAGCGCGAACATCCCGGTGAAGACCACACCCATCACGGTGTCCTCCTTCACGCGGCTGTGGCTCTTGATGAATCCGGTGCTCACGGCGCAGAACAGGCCGGAGCAGAAGGCCCCCACCGCGAGCGGCACGCCGATGAGATAGGCGAGCACGATGCCCGGCAGCACGGCGTGCGAGATGGCGTCGCCCATGAGCGACCAGCCTTTCAGCACAAGGAAGCACGACAGCACGGCGCACACCGCGCCGACCAGCATGCCCACGCCCAGCGCGACGAGCATGAAGTCGTATTGGAACGGCGAGAGCCAGTTCATGCGGGGAGAAACCTTTGAGACCACAGATGGACACGCATGGACAAAGGTAGGCACGGACAGGGCCACGCACTCTCAGTCCGCTCTGTCTCAGGGCTGGAAGCCTGCGAGAATGCATCCCGGGGTGAAGCGAGCCGGGCGAGCGGAGCCCCAGGTGACGAAAGCCATGACGGCGGAGCGCTGTAGGCGCGAAACAGGGTTCGGGCACCGTTGTCCCGGGCCTTCAGCCCTCTGTATGTCGCCGCCTTTGTCCTGGGGCTGCGCTCATTGCGTCCGCTCCACCCCAGGCTTTGATCGGTCGCGCTTGCAGCGCTGAGGACATGGGTCTGCCGGAGAAGTCGTCTGCGCGGACAATGGCGCGCGAGCGCCGTTCCCCATCTGTGTCCATCTGTGTCCATCTGTGGTTTCTTTTGTTCCCTCCTCATGCCGGCCTCCCCAGTGAAGCGTCCAGGGCAAGCCGGCGTTTCGCTCGGCTGGCGAGCATCCCGTGCTTCGGGCCGAAGACGAGCGCGGCGAGGAAGAGCAGCGTCTGCAGCACGACGATGCAACCGCCCGTAGAGCCGTCGAGGAAGTAGCTCGCGTAGGCCCCGGTGAACGACGTGGCCGCGCCCATGCCCGCCGCGAGCCAGAGCATCCGCGCGAAGCGGTCGGTGAGCAGGTAGGCGGTCGCGCCGGGCGTCACGAGCATGGCGACGACGAGGCACGCACCGACGGTCTGCAATGCGGCGACCGCGGTGGCGGCGAGCAGCGTGAGCAACGTGAGATGCAGGAGGCGGACGTTCAGCCCGAGGGCGCGGGCCTGGTTGGGGTCGAAGCAGAAGAGGACGAGGTCCTTCCATTTCAGCCCGAGCACGACGAGCGTGACCACGGAGATGATGACCACCTGCCAGACGTCGGGGTCGGCGATGCCGAGGATGTTGCCGAACACGATCGTCTTGAGGCTGACGGTGCTCGGGTAGAGCGAGATGAGCAGCAGCCCGGCGGCGAAGAACGTGGTGAACACGATGCCGATGACGGCGTCCTCGCGCAGGCTGGTCTTGGTCTTCACGAAGGCCATGCCGAGCGCCGCGAGCAGTCCCGCGAAGAACGCCCCCAGCGCGAACGGCGCGCCCACCAGATAAGCCAGAGCCACGCCGGGCACGACCGCGTGCGACAGCGCGTCGCCCATGAGCGACCAGCCCTTGAGCGTGACGAAGCACGACAAGAACCCGCACACGCCGCCGATGAGGGCGCTGACCCACATGGCCTTGAGCATGTAGCCGTAGTGGAACGGGATGGCGAGGTGCTCCATCACTCGTCGTCCTCCTGCTCGGCGCGTTGTCTCACGACGTCCTCGCGGCCGGTGCGCTGGCTGTATTCCACATGGCCGTCCTTGCCGAAGACCAGCGGGCGCTCGTCGTCGGTGAGCACGGTGACCGCTCGGCCGTCGTGCTTCTGGATGGTGGATTCGTCGAAGCGGAAGTGCCGCAGCACGCCGCCGAAGGCCTTCGAGAGGTTCTGCTCGGTGAACACCTCGGACGTCGGACCGGCGGCGAGCACGGTGCGGTTGATGATGACCGTGTGGTCGCAGAACTCCGGCACCGAGCCCAGGTTGTGCGTGGAGACGAGCATGATGTGCCCGGCGGCGCGGAGTTCGCGCAGCAGGTCGATGATGGCGCCCTCGGTCTTCACGTCCACACCTGTGAACGGTTCGTCGAGCAGGATGACGCGGCCTTGCTGCGCGAGCGCGCGGGCGAGGAAGACGCGCTTTTTCTGCCCGCCCGAAAGCTCGCCGATCTGCCGGTCGCGGAAATCCCACATCTGCACGCGGCGCAGGCTCTCCTCGGCGAGGCGTTTGTCCTCGGCGCGCGGGATGCGCAGGAATCCCATGTAGCCGTAGCGGCCCATGAGCACGACGTCCCACACGCTCACGGGGAACGACCAGTCCACCTCCTCGGCCTGCGGGACGTAGGCGACCCAGTTGCGCCGCTGGGCGACGACGATGGTCTCGCCTCCGATGCGCACGTCGCCACGGGCGGGCTTTAGGAAGCCCATGATGGCCTTGAAGAGCGTGGATTTACCGCTGCCGTTGATACCCACCAGCGCGCAGATGGAACCGGCGTGCAACGTGAAGCTCGCGTCGTGGACGGCCACGGTGCCGTTGTTGTAGGTCACGGTCACGTCGGTGACGACGACGTCGAGCCCCGGTGCGGCGGCCGGGCCGGGCCGGGCGGAAAGGTTCTCGGACAGGGTGCTCATCTCGGGAAGAAACCTTTCACGATGGTGTCGGCGTTGTATCCCAGAAGTTTCAGGTAGGTCGGCGCGGGACCGTCGTCCGCGGTCAGCGAATCCACGTAGAGCAAGCCGCCGAAGCGCGCGCCCGTCTCCTTCGCCACCTGGCGCATGGCCTTGTCGCTGATGGTGCTCTCGCTGAACACGACGGGGATCCGGTTGGCGCGGACGGTGTCCACGACCTTGCGGACCTGTTGGGGCGTGCCTTCCTCGTCGGCGTTCACGGGCCACAGGTAGAGCTCCTTCAGACCGTAGTCGCGGATGAGGTAGGAGAACGCGCCTTCGCTGCTCACCAGCCAGCGGCGGTCGGCCGGTATCTCGGCGAGCTTCTTCCGGATGGGTTCGTCGATCGCCTTGAGCTGCGCGGTGTAGGTGGCGGCGTTCGCGGTGTAGGCGGCGGCGTTGGCCGGGTCGAGCTCCACCAGCGCCTTGCGGATGTTCTCGACGTAGAGGACGGCGTTGGCCGGCGACATCCAGCTATGCGGGTTCGGCTTCCCGTTGTACGGCCCGTCTCTGATGCCCATCGGCTCGATGCCTTCGGTCAACACCTTGCCCGGCACGTTCTTCAGGTTCCCGAAAAATTTCTCGAACCACCGTTCCAGCCCGAGGCCGTTCCAGAGCACGAGGTCGGCGGACTGCGCCTTCACGATGTCGAGCGGCGTCGGCTCGTATTCGTGGATCTCCGCGCCGGGCTTGGTGATGGATTCCACCACGGCGTTGGTGCCGGCGACGTTCTGCGCCATGTCCTGGATGATGGTGAACGTCGTGAGGATGCGCTTGGTCTTCGAGGTGGAGGCGGGAGGGCGGCACGCCGGCGACACGAGCAGCAGAACGACGAGGCCGAGGCAGCGGAGGAGGGGAGACAGTTTCATGGAGGGAGGTTCAGAAGCGCCATGCGAGGCCGACGAACGGGTTCAGGTCGTCCGCAGAATCGGTGACGCCGATGTTGATGCCGGCGTCGAGTTGCAGGTTGTCCGTCAAGGCGTAGGTCAGGCCAAGGTCTACCGTGCCGATCCAGCGGGCGCCGGTCTCGGTGCTCACCTCGCTGAAGAACTCCACGTAGCCGCCCAGCTTGCCGACGATGTCGTGGGCGAAGGTGATGGTGTTGATGAACGACGCGTGGTGACCGGTGCCGGCATCGTCGCGGAGGAGATCCACCTCCGTCATCAAGCCCATGCCCCAGCCCGCGGGCAGCCCGACGGCGAGCGGGAAGATGACGCCGCCCTCGACCGAGTTGTTGCCCAGGCCGTCCTGGTTGGTCGGAAACTTCACGAACGGCATCATGGCGAGCGCGGTCGTGCCGCGGTCGTTGCCCCAGAAATTCTTCTTCAACCGCACCGTCATGTCGCCGAAGCCCGACTGCCGGGCCACCGTGCCGGCCGCACGGTCTTCGGTGCGGACGCTGTCCCAAGTCTCGAGCATCAGTTGAAGGTCCACATCGTTGAGCAGGCCGACCTTCAGGTTCAACGGCGCGACGGCCCACGCCTCGGTGACGATGTCCGCGCCGCCGGATGTGTCGCGGTCGTGCGTGTAGGTCGCCAGGTCCATCTCCAGCTGGAAGTGGCCGGCGTCCACCGTGTAGGCGCTCTCGGTCTTGTCCGGACGGTCGGCGCTCAGCTCGCGCAGGAGGGCGGCCGGCGTCGGGTTGAACAGGTGGTGGCCAGATTTGTCCGGCGCTGATGGCTCGGCGGCGGCGGACAAGGCGGCGGCGGACAAGGCGGCGGTCGAAAGCTTCTCTCTCAAGGAGCGTGACGTTGCCGATCCGTGAGTATCCTGTCAAACAGTTTGTATTGTACCTAAAACAATTGAAAAATGGTGGCATGGAGTTCCGCCGTTGCTCCGTTCCGCGCGCCGAGACCTCCCCAAGAACGGAGTTCCATAGATGGTGCCGGGGTGAAGAGGAGGGGATTGCGTGCAGCCGGTGCTTGGCGGGGGGCGGGGGCGGCTGTTATCAACCGCCCGTGTCATCCGCCGTCAACCTGCGCGCCCGCGCCGCGCGCCGCTCCGAGTCCACCGAGGACCATCTGGAGCGCATCCACGACCTGGTGGAGGCGAAGGGTTACGCCCGCGTGACCGACATCGCCGAGGAGCTGGGCCTGACGCGGTCGACCGTGTCGAACATGGTCCGCCGGCTCGCGGCGCGAGGGTTCGTGAACTACGAGCGCTACCGCGGTTTCACCCTCACGGCGGAGGGGCGCGCGGTGGCCCGGCACATCAAGGAGCGGCACCACACGCTGACCGAGCTGCTCGGGCAGCTGGGACTGGAGGCCGACACCATCGCGGCCGAGGTCGAGGACATCGAGCACCACCTGAACCCGGCGACCTTGGCGGCCTTCGGCTCGCTCGTGGAGTTCTGGCGCGCGCGGCCGGAGCAGTTGCGCGAGTTCCTCAAGTTCCACCGCCGTTCCCGGAGCCGTTGAACAGAGGACGGAGCGGTGGCGTCACAGAAGTGTTCCAAGGAGTGCCCAAAAGGTTTTGACCGCCCGGAGAGCGGGCCATAAACAGGGCGCGCGCGTTGGAGTTCTCCTGATGACCGACCACAAATGAATCTGCCCATCGGGCTTCTGTTCGCCGCCGAGGGCGGCATGAAGCTCACCTATGTCTGGGAGAAAGCCACCCCCGAGGCCAAAGTCATCATCTTTGTCCTCGCGGTCTTCTCCATCTTCGCCTGGTCGGTGATGGCCTCCAAAGCCGTGCAGATGCGCCGGGCGAAGCGGCTGAACCACTACTTCGATTCCGAGTTCCGCGGCCAGGCCACGGTCTTCGGCATCTTCGACCGCCGCCTGCCGGTCGACGGCTGCCCCCTCTTCGCGGTGTACCAGGACGGCTGCACCGACCTGGACGCCCGGCTGCGCCAACCGGACGGCTCCCGCAAGATCAACGCCTCCGTCAAGACCATGGAGCACGTGAAGCGCTCGCTGGAAGGCGCTGTCTCGCGCGAGGCGCTCAAGCTGGAGTCGGGCCTCGTCCTGCTCGCGGCCGCGGTCAGCGGTGCGCCGTTCCTCGGGCTCCTCGGCACGGTGTGGGGCGTGATGGACGCCTTCGGCGGCGTGGCGATGGCCGCGCAGGCGGGCAACCGCGCGGACCTCGGCGCGATGGCGCCCGGCGTCGCTGCTGCGCTCGTCACCACGGTCGCCGGCCTGCTCGTCGCCATCCCATCGATGTTCGGCTACAACTGGATGGTCCACAACCTCCGCGTGCTCACGGTCGAGCTCGACAACTTCGCCCAGAGCCTCGCCTCCCGGATGGAGACCGAGTTCCTCAAGGAAGAGGAGTGAGCGCATGTCCGATCCCGTCCCATCGTCGATCCGGCCCGCCGATGGCCCGGTCCATGGCAAGGGGGTGCTCTGCGTCAAGTGCGAGCACCTCAACCCGCCCGGTTTGGACAAGTGCGAGACGTGCGATGCCCACCTGTTCGTCGTCTGCTCGCGTTGCGGCCACCGCAACGGGCGGGTGCTCTCCCGTTGCGCAGGTTGCCGGGGCAAGCTGCACCGTTCCATCCGCGAGCGGTGGAAGGGCGGTTCGGAGGTCCAACCGGTGAACCTGCTCTACTTCGGCCTCGGCATCGCCGGCATCGCCCTTGCGGCGGTTTTCTTCCTGTGGCTCGCCGACATCCGCTTGCCGCGTCTTTGGTGACCCGCCCACGCCATGCGCCGCTTCTCTTCCCGCAACCAGCTCGTCACGTTGAGCGAGATCAACGTCACCCCGTTGCTCGACCTGGCGTTCGTGCTGCTGATCATCTTCATCATCACCACGCCGCTCCTTGAGCAGAGCCTCAGCCTCAAGCTGCCCAACGGCGGCGAGGCCAAGCAGACCGCCAACCCAAGCGACGTGGTGACCGTCGAGGCCACGGCGTCCGGCGAGTTCCGGTTCAAGGGCCGCCGCGTCCCGGGCGACCGCGAGCTCGAGCAGTTGCTCGTCGGCGCCTATCGCGCCAACCCGAAGCTCGTCGTCCGCATCCGGGTGGACCGCGCCGGTCCGGCGCAGACCATCGTGACCATCCTCGACATCTGCCGCCGGAACGGGATCACGCGCTTCGATTTCGCCACCGAGCCGGCGAGCCGCCGCTGATGCGCCATGGGCCGGGTCCAACAACGCTGTCTGCTCGCCTCCGTGGCCTTCCACGGCGCGCTCTTGGCGCTGCTCGTCTTCGCCCCGGCATTCACGCCCGAGAGCCCGGCGTTGCCGGTGCTCACGCTCGTCCCCACCGACCTCAAGCTCACCGACGGCGACAAGGTCGGCGGCGGCAATCCGGAAGCGCGCCCGCCATCCGCCGGTCCGAAGGCCGCCGCCCAAGCCGAGCCTCCGAGCCCTCCTGAGCCCAAGCAGGAGCCCAAACATGAGTCGGTCAAACCCTTGCCGAAGGCCGAACCGAAACCGCCGGAGCCCAAGGAGGAGCCGAAAGCCGATCCGAAAGCTCGGAAGCCGGTCCACGTCGCCGCTGAACCGGTCCACCTGAAGCCGCCGGTGGCGTCCCAGGACACCAATCCGGCGATCCGGAAGAAACCGCTCAAACTGGCCAGCGACATCAAGCTCGCGGAGACCGCGAAGAAGCGCGACAAGGCCGATCTGGAATCCGAGCGCAAAATCGCCAAGGCCGCCGCCGCGGAGGCGGCCGAGACGGCGGAACGCGAGGCCGCGTCCGAACGTCGCCGGGTCCGCGCCGCGCAGGTCGCCGCGCTCAACGCCGACCGTCAGCGGATGGCGGATTCCATCAGCGGCGCGGCCGCGACGGTGGGCAAGAACCTTGCCGGCAGCGCGAAGGTCGAGATGCCCGGCCCGGGCGGACAAGCCTATGCGCCTTACGGCTCGTATCTCGGCGCCTTCTACAAGGAGCGGTGGCGCAAGCCGTCCTCGATCTCGGCACGCTCGGCCTTCGTGGGCGTCGAGATCGACGTCGCGCGCGACGGACGCGTCGTCGACATGCGGATGGACGAGAAATCAGGCCACCGCGAGCTCGACGACTCGGTCCGCGACGTGATCCTCCGCTACAAGCAGCTTCGTCCTCTGCCCGACGGCACCACGGACGCCAAGCGCACTTTCCGCATCAAATTCACTCTCGAAGCCGATTCCAATTCATGAAGCTACCGTCCCTCCTCCAGGCGATGGCCATCTGCGCCACCGTCCTGCCCGCGTTCGCCGCGGGATTCGACGCTGAGATCAGCGGCCAGGCCGCCAAGTCCATCCCCATCGCGCTCACCGGCTACACCGGGGAAGCCGCGCAGATCCTGAAGTTCGACCTCGAGGTCCTCGGATTCGACGTCGTGCCGGCCGCCAAGGCCCAGTTCGAGCTGAAGGCCGGTGCCGGCACCGAGGTCCAGGGCACGTTGGTCGACACCGGCAACCAGCATCCGCTCTTCTCCAGGTCCTATCCCGGCGGGAGCGTCCGCTCGCAGGCGCACACGCTGTCGGATGATGTGGTGAAGGCCGTCACGGGCAACGCCGGCATCGCGCGGACGAAGATCGCCTACAAGGCCGATCTCGGCGGCGCGAAGGAGATCTACGTGAGCGACTACGACGGCGCGAACGCCTTCCGCGCCACGGAGGACCGTTCGATCACCGCGTCCCCCGCTTGGGTGCCCGGACGCTTGGCGCTCCTCTACACGAGCTACAAGGGCGGCAAGCCGGACGTCTATTCCCACGACCTCGGCACCGGGGCGCGCTCCCGCGTCTTCGGGTTCAACGGCCTCAACACCAGCGCGACCGTCTCGCCGGACGGCAAGCGTATCGCGGTGGTCCTCAGCAAATCCGGCAGCCCTGACCTCTGGGTGTCCAACATCGACGGCTCCGCCCTCCGCCAGCTGACCACGACGAAGGAATCGGAATCCTCGCCCTGTTGGTCGCCGGATTCGAAGACGATCTGCTTCGTGTCGAACCGCGACGGCAAGGCCGCGCTCTACACGGTCTCCGCCGCGGGTGGCGAGATGCGCAAGCTCTCGACCGGAGGCATCCTGAACTGCACCGAGCCCGATTGGTCGCCCGACGGGAAATGGATCGCGTTCACGCGGGCGGCGGGGGAGTTCACTTTGTACGTCGTGCCCGCGGGCGGCGGCGATGCGACCGCGATCACCGCGGGGGAGGACCCGTCCTGGGCCAAGAATTCGCGCACCATCGTGTTCACGCGTGGCCGTGATCGTGCTCGTCGGCTGTCGCTGCTTGACGTGCCCACGCGCCGAGTAAAAGATGTCAACCGAATTTCGGGAAGTTGCTCCCAGCCCAGTTGGGCCAGATAACCGCCCCCGAACGCAGGAATCCCTATGAATTGTCTGACCAAGCTCGGTCTCATCGCGCTGCTCGCCGTCGTGGCGACCGGTTCCGGTTGCGCCAAGAAGCCCAAGAACATCACGCCGATTCCCAACGGCTACAACGGTTCCGCCGCGCCCGGCAGCGACGTTTCCCAAGGCGGCGCGCTCCGCGGCGGTCCTGGTGCCGGCCCCGGCAACAGCGGGCGTTTCACCCAGCCCACCGATGCCGCTCCTCGCGACCTGGGCATCGACCCGAACAAAGGTGCAGGGTCCTCCAGCGAGCTGCCGAGCGGCAACCTGCGCGACGGCAAGATCGAGGACCGCGAGACCTTCAAGGGCAACACGGTCTATTTCGAGTACGACAAATCGGCCGTCAAGAGCTCCGAGCTGGCCAAGATCGCCGCGGTCGCCGAGCACCTCAAATCCCACGCGGATGCTTCGTTGGCCGTCGAAGGCCATTGCGACGAGCGCGGCACCGAGGAGTACAACCGGTCGCTCAGCGAGCGCCGCGCTCTCTCCATCCGCGAGCGTCTGGTGAACTTGGGCGTGTCCGCCAGCCGGGTCACCACCGAGGCTTTCGGCGAGGACAAGCCGGCCGACCTAGGCCACGACGACTCCGCTTGGTCCAAGAACCGACGGGGCGAGTTCATCCTCTTGGTCCCGCCCAGCCTCAAGTAGGCCGCGGATCCACGATTCTCGAGGCCCCGCCCGGTCGGCGGGGCTTTTTCGTCCCCGGGACCGACGCGCCCGACATCGGGCTGAATGTTTTGTGGCTTTACCGGTCGGACCCCTCGCCCTAGGTTGACCTGTCCGCTGACTCCGTCATGAATCTACCGTTGCTCGCCTTCCTCGGCCCGACCGAGATCCTGATCATCGCCCTCGTCGTGGTCGTGCTGTTCGGGGCGCGCAAGATCCCCGAGCTCATGAAGGGCGTCGGCACCGGCATCAAGGAGTTCAAGAAGGCGTCCAAAGACGACCACGAGTGACCGCCACCGCATCCATAACCGCCATGCAAACCCCTCTCCTCGCTTTTCTCGGACCGACCGAGATCCTCGTCATCTCGGTCGTGGTCCTGATCCTGTTCGGTGCCAAGAAGGTCCCTGAACTGATGAAGGGCGTCGGCACTGGCATCAAGGAGTTCAAGAAAGCCTCCCGTGACGTGCAGGACGAGTTGCAGCGTGCCGTGGACGAGCCGCCGGCCCCTGCTCCGGTCCCCACGCCGAAGAAACCGACCGAGACCGTCTCGCAGTCGGGCGATGTCCACGTCTGACCGGTCGGATCTGCTGGCATGGCTGACGAGCTGGAGGTGATGCCCCCTGATTCCGCCGACGCGGAAGAGGGTGGAGGACCGGTCAAGAGCTTCCTCGATCATCTCGAGGACCTCCGCTGGACGTTCATCAAGTGCGCCGCGGCGATCCTCATCGGCGTGATCGTCTGCTTGAGCGCGTGCGATCGGATCACGCATGTCCTGCTCTGGCCGTTGAAGAAGGCGCAGCAGATGCGCACCTCGGCCGAGCCGCAGGTGGCGTTGACCTTGGGGACCAATCTTCTGGCGAAGTTCGCCGCGAAAGAGTTCCCGGTCGAAGGCATCGCGACCAACAAGGACACGTTCTACCGCATCGCGCCGGTGACGGTCGGCACCAACACGTTCTTGGCGATCGTCCCCGACCCGGCTCCTCCTCTGTCGGCGACCTATGCGATGCAGATGGACATCGCGATCCTCGGGCCGGGAGAGGCGTTCACGGTGGCGGTCCAGGTCGCCATCTACGGCGGGCTCACGGTCAGCGCGCCGTTCTTCATCTTCTTCCTCGGGCAGTTCATCCTTCCGGCACTGCACGTCCATGAGAAGAAGTTCCTCTACCAAGTATCCGGGTTCGCCTCGTTCCTGTTCTTGGCCGGCGTGGCGTTCTGTTACTTCGTGATGATGATCATCACGCTCAGCACGACCGTGCTGTTCGCGAATTGGCTCGGGTTCCGTTCCGACACATGGCGCGCCTCCGAGTACATCAGCTTCATGTGCTGGTTCCTGCTCGGCATGGGCATCAGCTTCGAGCTGCCGCTGGTGTTGCTCACCTTGGTGAAGATCGGCCTGCTCGACGCGGCGAAGCTCTCCAATTTCCGCATGTACTGGGTCGTCGCCGGCTTGGCCATCGCCGGGTTCGTCACCCCGGACGGCAACCCGTTCACGATGGTGCTGATGTTCCTGCCGCTCCACGTGCTCTACGAGATCAGCGTGTTCATCGCCTGGTGGTGGGAGCGCAAGGAGCGCAAGGCCGCTGCGATCGGGTGACGCTCTCAGGAGCAGGGGACTCCGTCCGCGAAAGGTTTTCTGGGGCGGGCCCGGTCGTGAAGCCCGGATCAGCGGCGGCGCTGACGGGCGATGGCGGTCATCAGGATATCGGACGGAACTGACCGACTATCGATGGGGATGGTCGACGCGGTTCCTCCAAAGTGGCCGAGGGTCGACCCCGTGTTCTGCAGGTCGGATCCCAGGCCGTTTCCGTCGCAGCCGGGACCGGCGCACTGATGGCGGCCGGACGGATTGTCGGCTCAGAACCTCGTCCGGCTTCGCGGTCGCAGGCGGCGCGACCAATATCTTTGGCTGTGGTGCTCGTCCACGCTGAGAAGGCGCCAAGCTGTCGACCTCCCGGAGGTCCCACCGCGTCACGGCTGCTTGTAGCCGAGAAGCTGGCGTTGCTTGATCATGTCGGCCACCTGGGACGGGACGGAATCTTCCCAGCCCGGCAGGCCGGTCTGGATCTTCCAGAGCACGTCGCGGCTGAGGATGTCCAGGTTGGCCTCGTTGATGTCGCGCATCCCCTGGATGTAGAGGTTCTGGGAAAGGTAGCTGTAGAGATGCTGCAGGTGCGGCGCCACCCGGAGGTTCCCGGCGGTGATGATCGAACCCGAAGTGGGGTCCTTGTAGGGGTAGGTGTAGAGCTTGAGCGAATTGCGGAAGAGACGTCCGAACGACTCGAGGATCCCGCCGTCGAGTTCCGCGTAGTATTTCTCGTCGAAGAGCTCCTTGAGCGTCGGCACGCCCATCACCACGCCGACCGGGAGCTTGGTGTAGCGGGCCATGTAACCGGCGAGCCGGAAGAACTCGCCGTAGTTGGTGATCAGCACCGGATGGCCCAGCGTGCCGAGCAGGTCGGCGCGGTCGAGGAAGTCGCGATGGTTGATCTTGCCCTCGACGTTCAGGTTCTTGAGGGTCATCTCCATCACTACCAGCACATCCTGGCCCGCGACATCGGGTTCTTGGACGAACTGCGCACGGGCGTAGCGCACCATGTCCAAGGTGACCTTGGTCGGGGGCCGGAAGCTTCCGCGTTCGATGAGGACCGGCCGTTTATAGAGCTGCTCGGCGGGTTGGACGATCTCGCCGTCCGGCGTGAACATCGCGGCGTTCGTCAGGCCCCGCTCGACGAGTTGCAGGCTGATGAGGCGGTTGTCGACCTTCTCGAAGGCCGGCCCCTCGAACTGGATCACATCGACCTCGATGCGGGCGATGGAGAGGTTGTCGATCAGTCCCAGGAGCACTTCCTCGGTGTCGCCGCCCGTGTAGAGCGCGGCGTGGACGAGGTTGACGCCGAGAATCCCGAGCGCCTCCTGCTGCTGGAGGTTCTCCCGGTCCCACATGCGGACGTGCATGAGGATGTCGTTCGACGGACCGCCGGGTTCGGTCTGGAAGCGGATGCCCATCCAGCCGTGCGTCTCCTCGCGACGGCTGTAGCTCTTGGCCGTGACCGTGTCCGCGAAGACGAAGAACTTGGTGGTCGCCCCGCGTTGGACGGCCAGCCGTTCGACGATCAGCATGTACTCCCGCTCCAGCATCGCGAGCAGGCGGGCCTTGCTCACGTAACGCTCGTTGTGGCCGTAGATCGCGTCGCTCACGACCATGTCGTAGGCGGAGATGCTCTTGGCGATCGTCCCGCTCGCGCCGCCGACCCGGAAGAACCACCGGGCGACCTCCTGTCCGGCTCCGATCTCGGCGAAGACGCCGTATTTCCCCGGATCGAGGTTGATCTGAAGGGCCTTTTGGTGGGTGTCCAAGCGGTCGCTCATGGCGGAGGCAGTCCACCACAGAGCGGTCGTCGCAACCAGCTTGAACACGTGACGTTCCTGAAGTGGCCGCCGGACCGGCGCGCCCCCGTAAAAAAACAACCCGCGACCTCGGTCGGTGAGGACCATGGTCGCGGGAGACAAAAACCCGGGCGGCAGTCAGAGGATGACCGTCCGCCCGGGGGAATATTCAGAATCAGTTCAGTAGGACTTAGTGGGAAATCCGTGCCCGGTGAACAACGCCATGCACGAAACTGGGTGGGCAGAAAAAGAACAAACCAACAATCTGCCCGAAAACTTCAGTCCTTACGTTTCCGAAGTGGGCGGAAACTAGTGTGGCCGGCGTATCTGTCAACACCTGCCATCGACTAACTTTCGCTGTCGTCGCTGCAAAGAACATCTTCCGTACAGCAGGTGCGACGCCGATCCGCGGAGATTGTTCAAAGCCGGGCAAAGTTTTTCACGGATGGCCCACCTTGGCCGCGAAACGCGTTGCGCCGCACCGCCGAGGCCCTTACGCAAGGGGGGTGAACGATCCAGTCCGCCCGTCGCCCCGGTCTCCGCGTCCCTTCCGGACGGACCGCCCGATGCGCCACCATGCGCAGCCGTTGCGCCCCCCCGCGCCGCCCAAGCTCCCGCCGGAAGGCAGCGGGAACTGGCCCAAGCCCTGGGCCCAGATGCGGACGTTCAGCTATCAGCCTTCCGTCTACCCCGCGATGCTCGGGGACGTCTCGGCGGACGCACGAGCGGGCGACCTTGTCCACGTGTTCGACAAGAACGGCCGGCCGTTCGGCGCGGGCCTCATCAACATCGGTGCCCGGGTCCCTCTGCGGGTCATCCACCACGGCGACCAACCGGTCGATGAATCCATCTTCACCGTGCTGCTCCACCGCGCGATCGACCTGCGGCTCGGGGCTCTCGACCTCCCGTCCAAGACCGATGCCTTCCGGGTCATCAACTCGGATGCGGACGGCTTGAGCGGCCTCATCGTGGACCGGTTCGGCGACGTCCTGAGCGTGCAGGTCCATTGTCTCGGCATGTGGCGGCGTCTGCCGGAGCTCTTGGCCCCGCTCCACGCGCGCTTGGGCACCGTGCGCACGGTGATCGAGGTGGACCCGGGTGTGGCCGGCAACGAGCGCATCCATGTCCAGGAACACCGGTCGGACCCGGTGAGGTCAGTCAAGATCCGCGAGCACGGCATCCGGTACGAGGTCGATTTCGAGGCAGGCCACAAGACCGGGTTCTTCTGCGACCAGCGGGAGAACCGCCGACGCCTCGCCAAATGGACCAAGGACAAACGCGTGCTCGACCTGTGCTGCTACACCGGCGGGTTCGCGCTCGCCGCCAAGGTGCTAGGCGGCGCGGCCGAGGTGACCGCCGTGGACCTCGACGAGAAGGCGATCGCGTCCGCGAAGCATAACGCGAACCTGAACCAGGCCCGTGTGGAATGGGTCCATTGCGATGCGTACCCCTACGCCCGCCAGATGCGGAAGGACGGGAAGAAGTTCGACGTGGTCGTCCTCGATCCGCCCAAGCTCATCATGGGCCGTGACGAGCTGGAGCAGCAGGAAGGAATGGAGAAATACGAGGACCTCAACAGCCTCGGCATCGTCGTCACCGAGCCCGGCGGGCTCCTGGTGACCTGCTCGTGCTCCGGGCAGCTCAGCGCGGAAGATTTCGAGCGGATGGCGATCCGTTCGGCGCACCGAGTCGGGCGCAAGCTCCAGTTCCTCGACCGCACCGGTGCCGGCGAGGACCATCCGGTGATGTCGAACTGCCCGGAGAGCCGTTATCTGAAGGTGCTCTGGGCGCGGGTATTTTGATGACCGTTCTGGCCGGAGCCGATTTCTACCCGCCGATGCGCGCCATTCCAATTGACCATGATGCCGGAGGGAGCGCGGGCGGCTCGCCCGCGTGTTTTTGTCCAAGGACACTTCCGCGCGGCCGAGCCGCCCGCGCTCCCGTGCTGCTCCCGCTTGCGCTGGCCGCGATGGTTTTTGCCGTGCTGCTGCCGGCTATCGGCGGACCGGCTGCGATAACCACCATCGCCGGCTCGGGCGAACGCGGATCCGGCGGCGATGGCGGACCTGCCACGCAGGCGAAGCTGGACAACCCGTTCGGTGTGGTCCGCGGTCCGGACGGCGCGGTCTGGTTCTGCGAGTACGATGGCCAGGTGGTCCGGCGCATCGCCGCGGACGGCACGCTCTCAACAGTCGCTGGCACGGGCCGGCCGGGCTATTCCGGTGATGGCGGGCCCGCCAAGGAAGCGATGTTCGACCAACCTCACGAGATCCGCTTCGACCGCGAGGGGAACCTGTTCGTCGCGGACATGAAGAACCACGCCATCCGGCGCGTGGATGCCAAGACGCAGGTCACCACCACCTTCGCCGGCACCGGGAAGCCGGGCTATTCCGGCGACGGCGGCCCGGCAGATCACGCCGCGTTGCGACAGCCGCACAGCATCCAGTTCAGCCCGGACGGCGACCTGTTCATCGCCGACATCGGAAACCACGCGGTCCGTCGCATCGACCATCGGACCGGACGCATCTTTACATTTGCCGGCACCGGCAAACCCGGACCGACCTCCGACGGCGCGCCCATCTCGGGCACCCCGTTGAACGGCCCGCGCTCGCTCGATTTCGATGCCGCTGGAGATCTCTGGCTCGCCACGCGCGAGGGGAACCAGGTGTTCCGGTTCGATATGGCAAAGGGCATCGTCCGGCATGTCGCCGGGACCGGCGCGAAGGGTTTCACCGGGGACGGCGGCCCGGCGAAGGACGCCACTTTCGCCGGGCCGAAAGGGATCAGCGTCGGTCCGGGCGGAGACGTCTATCTGGCGGACACCGAGAACCACGCCATCCGGAAGATCGACGTCGCTCGGGGGACGATCGAGCTCGTCGTCGGCACGGGCGTGAAAGGCGACGGCCCGGATGGCGACCCGATGCGCTGCAAGCTCGCGCGTCCGCACGGCGTCTTCATCGACAAGGACGGCACGCTCCTCGTCGGCGACAGCGAGAACCACCGGGTCCGTTCCTTCCGGACGAGGTGAAGACGCTCAGAGGTCGCCCGGCACCAGCGACCACATGTCCGCATCGCGGGGTAGGCCGCGGTTCCGGATGCGGGCGCGCAACAGCCCTTCGTGGACGGCGCCGGTCTTCTCCGCGACCCGGGTGCTTGGTCCGTTCGATGGCTCGACGACGAGCTCTAATCGTTGGAACCCCAGCGTTCCGAACCCGAACGGCGCCAACAACCGCACGACGGCCACGGCCACACCTCGGCCGCGTTCGCTCGGGCGCACCCAATAGGCCACGTTGGCGATGTCGTGCTTGCGGTTGATCTGGCTCAATCCACCACCGCCGAGCAGCCGGCCGGTGGCCGAGTCCACCACCGCGAACATGTGGGCCTCGCCCCTGGACCGTTCATCCGAACGTTCTTGGATGAACCGCTGCGCGCCGTCGAGGTCCGTGACCTGGTCTGTCCACGCCATCCAACGCCCGATCTCTTCGGACGATTCGCGCACAAGTCCGAGCAAAGCCGGGGCGTCGGTGGGCGAGAACGACCGGAGGGTGATCCGGCCGTCGGTGAGGATCGCCTCCATAGGGGCGGGCACGGTCTCGCCGCCGGCTCACTTCGCCAGCTTCTCGGCGAGGAACTTCTCCAGCTTCACTGAATCGGCGGCGAAGAGCCGGATGCCTTCGCTGAGCTTCTCGGTCGCCATCTGGTCCTCGTTGTGCAGCCAGCGGAAGGACGGTTCATCAAGGGTGATCTTCTCCAGCGAGGACGCCGCTGCGAGCGCTGGCGTGAGCTTCGGCGTGACGGTGCCCTCGGTGGACTGGAGCTCCTCCAAGAGCGCCGGCGCGATGGTCAGCAGGTCGCAGCCCGCGAGCTCGAGGATCTCCTCCTTGTTGCGGAAGCTCGCGCCCATGACCTCGGTCGCATGGCCGAACTTCTTGTAGTAGCTGTAGATCTTGGCGACCGAGACGACGCCGGGGTCCTCAGCCGGAGGGTACGACGTCTTGCCGGTGGACTTCTTGTGCCAGTCGAGGATGCGGCCGACGAAGGGCGAGATGAGCTGCACGCCGGCCTCGGCACAGGCCACGGCCTGGGCAAAGGAGAACAGCAGCGTGAGGTTGCACCGGATGCCTTCCTTCTTCAGCTCGGCGGCGGTCTGGATGCCTTCCCAGGTCGAGGCGAGCTTGATGAGCACGCGTTCTTTCGGGATGCCGGCGACGGCGTACATGGCGATCAGCTGCCGCGCCTTGGCCAAGCTGGCGGCGGTGTCGAACGACAGCCGCGCGTCGACCTCGGTCGAGACGCGGTTCGGCACGATCTTGAGGATCTCCAAGCCGAACGCGACCGCGAGCTTGTCCATCGCGAGACTGAGCGCGGCGGATGCATCCGGCGCCTCGGCCTTGGCGTCGGCGACGGCCTTGTCCACGACGGAAGCGTACTCCGGCATGGTCCCGGCCTTGAGCAGGAGGCTGGGATTGGTGGTGGCGTCGCGCGGTTGGTACTTCCGTATGGAGGCAAAATCACCGGTGTCGGCGACGACGATGCTGGATTGCTTGAGCTGGGAGAGGAGATCGGCCATGGCGTGTTTCGGTTGGGGTTTCGTTTCGAGGATGTAGTGGTCGGAGGGTGGGGCCGCCCCGGCATCGGTTCAACCGCCGATTCTGTCACGCCGGCCGGACAGCCGGCCTCCGACGTTCTCACCCGTAAACCGTTTGACTCGCCCCGGCGCCGTCTTTAGCGTCCCAAAAAACAATCCTATGTCAGAGCCCACTTCCCCGACTCCTCCGTCGCCTGAGACGGCCGCTGAGGCACCGAAGCCCGCGGATTCCGCCCAAAAGAAGCAGACGGTGCGCATCAGCCTGCCGCCGAAGCCCGCAGGCGGCCCGTCGATCAAGATCCCGGCTCCGGCCGCTGCTCCCGTCGGTTCTGCCCAGACTGCGGCCCCAGCCATCGCTGCGCCCGCCGCTGCTCCGGCCATGAAGGCGGCCCCGGCCCCCGCCGCCGCTCCCGCCCCGAACCGCCCGGCGGCTCCCCCCGCCTCGCGGCCCGCCGCCGTGAGCATGCTCGATGTCGGCCTCGCGTTCGCGACCGTCCTCGTCGGCATCGCCATCGCCGTGATGATCTTCATCGAAGCCCCGAAAGGTTCCTGACCATGGCTGCCGCGAACATACTG
This sequence comes from Verrucomicrobiota bacterium, assembly GCA_038226425.1. GTDB lineage: Bacteria > Verrucomicrobiota > Verrucomicrobiia > Limisphaerales > UBA9464 > CAIVQB01. Next base: position 5,185 of record JBBRQL010000005.1, on the reverse strand, counting down.
ACCGTCACCGGGGCCAATTTCGACGCCTCGGTCCTCAAGTCGAAAGTGCCCGTGCTCGTCGATTTCTGGGCGGAATGGTGCGGACCCTGCCGCATGCTCGCCCCTCTGCTCGATGAGCTCGCCGGCGAGTACGACGGCAAGGCGTCCATCGGCAAGGTGAACGTGGACAACGAACAGGACCTCTCGGTCAAGTTCGGTATCTCCGGCATCCCGGCGCTCCTGATCTTCAAGAACGGCGAGGTCGTCGCCCAGATGGTGGGGATGCGCTCGAAAAAGGACCTCAAGGCCGCGATCGACACCGCGATCGCCGGCTGATCCCGGCACCAACGAGCGGGGCTTTTCCTGCTTCCCCGAGACCGCCCGCGACGCAAGTCGCGGGCGGTCTTGTTTACGGGTCACTCCGTCTCCAGGGCCTTGCCGCCGTTGACGAGGAAGAGAACGGCCATCCGGACCGCGAGGCCGTTGGTGACCTGTTCGAGGATCACTGATTGGGGTCCATCCGCGATCTCGCCCTCGATCTCGACGCCGCGGTTGATCGGGCCGGGATGCATGATGAGCGCGTCGGGCTTGACCCACTTCATCCGTGCCTGGTTCAGGCCGAAGAGCGCGGTGTATTCGCCCAGGCTCGGGAACATCGTCACCCGCTGGCGTTCGTGCTGGATGCGCAGGAGGTTGACCACATCGGCGTCGCGCAAGGCTTCCTCGAGGTCCCAGGTCACCCGGCAGCCGAACTGCTCGAAGACCTTGGGCACGAGCGTCGGCGGGCCGCAGAGCGTGACCTTCGCGCCGAGCTTGAGCAGCGCCCAGATGTTGGACCGGGCCACGCGGCTGTAGAGGATGTCCCCGAGGATGGTGACGTTCAGCCCGGCGACGCGGCCCTTGCGCTCGCGGATGGTGAAGGTGTCGAGCAGTCCTTGGGTGGGATGCTCGTGGGCGCCGTCGCCGGCGTTGATGATGTGGGCGGTGGCGAAGCGGGCGAGGTAGTGGGGCGCGCCGCTGGCGCTGTGGCGGAGGATGATGATGTCCGCATTGAGCGCCTCGAGGTTGCGGATGGTGTCGCGCAGGGTCTCGCCCTTCTTGAGCGAGCTGGCCTCGGCCGAGAAATTGATGACATCCGCGCTGAGCCGGACCGCCGCGAGCTCGAAGCTGATGCGTGTCCGTGTGCTCGGCTCGACGAAGAGGTTGACGACCGTCTTGCCGCGCAGCGGAGGCACCCGCTTGATGGAGCGTCCGTTGATGGCCTTGAACGATCGCGCGGTGTCGAGGATGACGGTGAGCTCCTCGGCGGTGAGCGATTGCAGGTCGAGCAGATGTCGGCGGGTCCAGGTCATCTCAGCGGTACGAAGTTCCAGGGTCGAAGGTCCGGGGTCGACGGAAAACACGGTGCGGCCTCATCCGCGGCGCGCATCGGGATCGGCGCACCGGACCTCATCGGGCGTCCTCGATGACGACGGTGTCGTCGCCGCCGGTCTCGGTGAGCCGGACCTTGACGCGTTGGGTCAACGAGGTGGGGACGTTCTTCCCCACGAAATCGGCGCGGATGGGGAACTCGCGGTGTCCCCGGTCGACGAGCACGGCGAGCTGGACGCGCCGTGGACGCCCGAGGTCGTGGAGCGCGTCGAGCGCGGCCCGGATGGTCCGTCCGTGGAAGAGCACGTCGTCGACGAGCACGACCGTCTTGCCGGTGAGGCCGCCAGGGACTTCCGTCGGACGCACCTCCGGCAACTGGTGCCAATCCAGGTCGTCGCGATGCATGGTCACGTCGAGCACGCCGACCGGGACCTCATGGCCGATGATGCGTCCGACCAACGGCCCGAGGCGACGGGCCACGGCGACACCGCCGCGCTGGATGCCGATGAGAACCACATCGGTGCCCGGGACGTTGCGTTCGGCGATCTCGTGCGCGATGCGGGTGAACGTGCGGTCGAGCGTCGCTGCATCGAGGAGGACGGCGCTCAAAGGGGAGGGACAAGGGCCGGCACGCGGGCACGGGCGGGTGGCCTGTCGAAGGAGGTGTCGGGTCGTTTCATCGCGCCTTCACCGGCTCTCGGTCCGATGTCGAAGGAGCCGTGTCGCCGTGGCGTTCAGGTCACCAAGGCCGGTTGCTGCCGCGCTCGCCGCCAAGCGGAGCGATGATGGGAGATCCAGTCCACGAGCGCCCGCTCGAAACCGATGTCGTGGCCGAGCTTCTCGGACTCGATCCATTTGTGCTTCAGGATCTCGTCCTTCTCCGCTTGGAACTCCCGGTAGAGCGTCGTGTTCAGCAGAAGCGCGCGCGCTTCGCGCTTCGGATCAGATTCAGTGCCCATAGGACAAACAACAGGTCTGTGTAACGGCACGGTAACGGGGACACCTAGGGAGTAAACGCCATTTTTTGGAACACCATCGGGCCGGGCGGGACGTCGGGCTTGTCGCATCGGTGCCGGCGCGCGATAAACATCCGTGCTCGCCTCGTCGCTGCGCGGTCTCCTCCTGCTTTGCATCATCTTCTCCGCGGGCGCGGGACCGCTCGCGGCCGACCTGCGCAAACCGACGCCTCGCCACGCCCTGCGCGCCGCCCAGACCTGGCATGTCGATCCGCCGGACGGCGCGCGGTTCGACGCCTCGGCGTTGCTGATCCAGCCCGACGGCTCGTTGCTCACCGTGAACGACAAGGTGCCCGGCATCTTCCGCATCGGTTTCAGCAAGGACGGGTCCGCCCGGCTCACCGCGATATCGGATGCGTTGACGCCGGCGCAGCTCGCCCCGTTCGCCTCCGCGAAGCACGGTCCGTACGACTGCGAAGGCCTTGCGCGCGACGCCGACGGCCGCATCTACATCTGCGAGGAAGGCGACCGATGGATCCTCCGGTTCGATCCCAAGGCGGGCTCGGTCGAACGCCTGCCCATCGATTGGAGCCCGGTGAAGCGATGGTTCAGCAGCGACAAGAACGCGAGCTTCGAGGGCATCGCGGTCGGAGGAGGCATCCTCTATGTGGCGAACGAGCGCGAGGTCGGCCGCATCATCACCGTCGACCTCGCCACGATGAAGGTCGTGGACAGCTTCCAAGTCACGCCTATCGGCAATCCCGCCCGCGATGTCCACTACTCCGACCTCTGCTGGGCCGATGGCGAGCTGTGGGTGCTATGCCGCGAGAGCCGTTGCGTGCTCCGCGTGGATCCCCGGACCCGGCGCGTGCTCGCGCAGTTCGATTATCTGGAGCTGGAGACCTCCCGCCAGAACGCCTATGCGCATCCGTATCCGTACGGTTTCGTGGAAGGTCTGGCCGTGGATGCCGTGAACATCTGGCTCTTGGTCGACAACAACGGGTTCGCGCGCGTCGCCGACGCGGGCGACCGCCGTCCGACCCTCTGGCGTTGCCCCCGGCCGGACCGGACCGCGCCTAAGAAATAGAAGGGAGGCCGTTGGCCCCGGCATCGGGCGCATCTTTTCATCGTGGTGGCGACGGACACGGGCCAGTGCGCTGCCAGCATCTTGCTGGCAGGGGCTCGTCGAAGCCTGGGCCTAGTAAAATCCCGAGCGCGCATCCGTCCGCACCTTCTGCCGGCGAGACGCACGGCAGCACTTTGCCGGTACCATCAGCCACGGGGTCCAGATTCGCCCCTCGTCCTCCCGGCCGGGAATTCCTTCTTCATCCTCTTCGGCCCGTCGCCTACGGTCGGTGCCCTGCTATGGACAAAACCGCACTTCTCTTCGCCGGCCAAGGTGCACAGGCCGTGGGCATGGGCAAGGACCTCGCCGCCGCCTACCCGTCCGCCCGGGCGCTGTTCGACCGCGCCGATGCCGTCCTCGGCTACGACCTCGCCAGCATCTGCTTCGACGGCCCCGAGGCCGAGCTGACCAAGACCGAGAACGCGCAGCCCGGGATCTATCTCGTGAGCTGGGTCGCGATGGCGTTGTTGAAGGAGCGGGTGCCGGGACTGGCTTTCCACGCGACGGCCGGTCTGTCGTTGGGCGAGTTCACGGCGCTCGCCGCGGCGGGCGCGATGAGCTTCGAGGACGGTCTGAAGGTCGTCCGTCTCCGCGGGCGCTACATGCAGGAAGCCTGTGAGGCGACCCACGGCGGCATGGCCGCCATCATCGGCCTCGACGAGGGCCCGACCCGTGAGGTCTGCGAAGCGACCGGAGTGACGCTCGCGAACCTGAACTGCCCCGGACAGATCGTGATCTCCGGCGCGGCGGACAAAATCCCCGCCGCCATCGAGGCCGCGAAAGCGAAGGGCGCCAAACGTGCCATCCCGCTGGCCGTCGCGGGCGCTTACCACTCCCCGCTGATGGCGAGCGCCCAGCCCAAGCTCGCCGCCGCGCTTGCCGGTGTCGCGCTCAAGACCCCGGTGATCCCGGTCATCGCCAACGTCAGCGCGCTGCCGCACGGCGGTCCCGGCGAGATCGCGGCGCTGCTCGTGGACCAGGTGACGTCGTCCGTCCGGTGGGAAGCCTCGATCCGGCATCTCTTGGCTCAGGGCTTCACGCGTTTCATCGAGCTCGGGCCGGGCACCGCGCTCACCGGTTTCCTCAAGCGGATCGACAAGCCCGTCCCGGTGCTGAACGTGGCCGATGTGGCCAGCCTGGAAGCGACGGTGAAGAGCTTGGCCTCTGGATCCTGAGCCGCCGGTCCGCCGTGCGGAAAAGCCGACCGCCGGGGACGCGTAGTTTCGGCGCAGTTCCGGCGTTGACGGCCGGGCCGCTTCCTTCGGACGTTCGCGCTGTCCATGAGCACACTCGCCAACCAGATCGCCGTCGTCACCGGCGCCGGCCGCGGCATCGGCCGCGCCATCGCCCTCAAGTTCGCCGCCGCCGGAGCGGATGTCGTCTGCGTCTCCCGCACCGCGGAGAACTCGGAGAAGGTCGCCGTCGAGGTCCGCGCGCTCGGCCGCCGCGCCTGGGCCTTCGCGGTGGATGTCGGCGACCCCGCGGCGATCGCCGCGGCGGCGGAGAAGATCCTCGCCGAGACCGGCCGGGTGGACGTGTTGGTGAACAACGCCGGCGTGACCAAGGACGGCCTCCTGAGGCGCATGAGCGAGGCCGACTGGGACACCGTGCTCGACACGAATCTCCGCGGCGCCTTCCTGTTCACCAAGGCCTTCACCCGGACGTTCCTCAAGCAGCGCGGCGGACGCATCATCAACCTCGCGTCCGTCATCGGCCTCGTCGGCAACGCCGGCCAGTGCAACTACGCGGCGAG
>JBBRQL010000004.1:0-46601 GCA_038226425.1 Verrucomicrobiota bacterium | reverse complement strand
GCTCCGGGAGGAAGATGGCTTGGACCTGCGGTAAGGCTACGGCGCCGAGCCCGGTCGTCTTTTTCCAGGACTCGAGCTCGGATTCGTTCCACGGATCCGGCGTCTTCCGTTTCCGGCAGCTCATCACTCCGTCCGACGGCGGGAAACCGCACGGCTGGGTCTTGGTTGTGTGCAGGTGGTTCTACGTGGGGCGGCATGATGAAGCAGTCCACGTCCTGTAAGATGAAGGCAGTGCCCATGGATGCTTTCCGGGACAGACGACGAGCAGTGGTCGGGTTGGTGGCGATCGTTGGCGCCGCGGCCTTCGGGCTTTGGCTGCGGCAAGGAATCTTGAGGGCACCGGTCGGCGGGGCGCCGGTCGCCGGGTCGGCGGTGAAGTGGTCGGCGGGCAGGACGGCACAGGGCGATCCGTTGGTCTTCCAGATCGAGAAGACGTTCTTCCGTTCCGGCGATCCGTCCATCCCCTACCGGACCCTCGAGTGGAGGTTGGTCGCCGGGTGGTGCTACCTGTGCCGGTACGAGGTGCCCGTCGAACTGAGATGATGCGCTTCCGCGGCGGTCCGCTGCTCGGCCGGCTTCATTCCCGCTTCACCATCCAGCCGTTCTTGCTCCACCCTCCATCCATGAGCAACCCCGGCCCCGTTTCCGCCGCCCCTGCCGTGCCCACGGCGCTCGCGCCCAACCGACTGACGTCGCTCGACGCCTATCGCGGCTTCGTGATGCTGCTGATGATGGGGGAGGTGCTGCGCTTCTGCTCCGTCGCCGAGAACCTGGGCGGCGGCGGGTTCTGGGGATTCCTCTGCCAGCAGCAATCGCACGTCGAGTGGGTCGGCTGCGTCCTGCACGACATGATCCAGCCGTCGTTCTCGTTCCTCGTGGGCGTGGCGTTGCCGTTTTCTCTCGCTGCGCGCGCCGGCAGGGGCGAGGGCACGGTCCAGATGGCGGGGCACGCCGTCCTGCGCGCGGTGCTGCTGACCTTGCTCGGCGTGTTCCTGCGCTCGACGCACGCGTCGCAGACCCACTGGACCTTCGAGGACACCCTATCCCAGATCGGCCTCGGCTACGTGTTCCTCTTCCTGCTCGGGCTCCGGCCGGTGCGCGACCAGTGGATCGGGCTCGGTGTGATCCTCGTCGGCTACTGGGCGGCCTTCGCGCTGTGGCCGTTGCCGGCAGCGGATTTCGACTACGGCAAGGTCGGCGTCTCCGCGGCGTGGCTGAAGGAGCACGGGCACACCGGTTTCGCCGCCCACTGGCAGAAGAACAGCAACATGGCCTGGGCGTTCGACACCTGGTTCCTGAACCTTTTCTCCCGCGCCAAGCCATGGCTCTACAACGGCGGTGGCTACTCCACCATCAGCTTCATCCCCACGCTCGGCACGATGGTCCTGGGCCTGATCGCCGGCGGCGTGCTGCGGAGCGAACGGACCGGCCGCGCCAAGCTGAAGTGGCTCGCGACGGCCGGCGTGGTCGGCCTCGCGTCGGGCTGGGCGCTGGGCGCGCTGGGGATCTGCCCGGTGGTGAAGAAGATCTGGACGCCGAGCTGGGTGCTCTTCAGCGGCGGTTGGTGCTGCCTGTTGCTCGCCGGGTTCTATGCCTTGGTGGATTTCCACGGCTGGCGGCGGTGGACGGTCCCGCTGGTCGTCGTGGGCACGAACTCCATCGCTGCCTACAGCTTCGCCCATCTCTGGGACGGCTTCATCGCGAAGAACCTCAAGACCCATCTGGGCCAGGGCTTCTTCGGCTTCGCCGGCGCGTACGAGCCGTTCGTCTTCGGCGCGACCGTGCTGCTCGTCGAGTGGCTCATCCTGCACTGGATGTGGCGTCGCAAGATCTTCCTGCGCCTCTAATCGTCGCCGCGAAAACCATTTGCCCGGGACGGCACGGGCTCGCAAAGTCACCGCCGTTCCGTCGTCTCCACAGCAAACATACAACACCCATGAGCGAATCCTACGTTCCCCTCATCAGCTCCGGCGTCGCCGGTCCGCTGGGCGTCCTCCACCTCCCGCGCCTCTGGCTCAAGGCCTCCCTCGAGGCCGCCGGCAAGCTCGCCGCCGGCTATCCCGGCATCGGCCAGGGCTATGACATGATGGTCCTCAGCGCCCTCGGCCTGAGCGCCGACGCGGTGAAGGCTTTCCTCGCCTCCGCCAAGCCGACCTATCCTCAGTTCGAGGCCTGGATCAAGACCCAGCCCGGCGTCAACCTGACCAAGGGCAACATCCACAAGCTGAACGTCTCCATCGCCGGCTACATCCACGCCGACGAGACCCGCAAGAACATCCTCGCGGCCAGCGGCCTGCCCGACAACGGCTCCGTCCTTCCCGACGCGGTCAACCTGAACAACATCGACGACTGGTTCGAGTTCCACCAGGCCGTGCTCAAGTGAGTCCGGGTCGTCGCTGACGATCCTTTTTGACGGCGCGGCCCTGAGGCCGCGCCGTTTTGCTTTTCTCCGAGAGCCGCGCGCCGCGCGCCGCGCGAGGGACACCGTGGCCGGCTTGGCGATGGTCGGTCGATGACCGGAGATGGGCCGGCGACGGCGACGGACCGTCGTCGTCGTCCGGGTCAGCCGAGGACGTAGCGGCCGTGTTTCTTCGTGCCGACGCGTTTCACGAGCTTCGCTTGGAGCAGCGGCTTGAGGATGAGCGCCGCGCCTTGTCGGCTCACTCCGAGCGCATCCCAGATCTCGTGCGGCGCGAGACCGTGCCGCTCCCGCAGCAGATGCAGCAACTGCTCCTGCCGCGGTCGCAGCACGGTCTTCTTCTTGCCCGATCGCGCTGCGAGCCGCTGCACACGCAGCCACACGCGGTCCAGCGTCTGGCGCAGACCGCTGGTCGTGTATTCCAGCCAGCCGGTCAGGTCGCCGCCGTTCTGGTCCGCACCGGCCAGTCCGGCGTAGTAGCCGGGCCGGTCCTCCCAGTAGAACTCGTCCACCGAGAAGATGTGGTGCGTGTCGAACCCGCGCCGATAGAGTTCCCACAGCGCGAGCATCCGGCCCGCGCGCCCATTGCCATCGGCGAACGGGTGGATGTCCTCGAACCGGTGATGCAGGATGGCCGACGTGAGCACGGGCGACCACTCGGCGCTCGGCCCGTTCCACCAGTCGAGCAGCTCGCGCATCAGGCCGGACACCATCTCCGGCGGCGGCGGGACGTGCCGGCCGACCCGCACCGGGATGGTGCGGTAACGGCCAGGCTCGCCTTGGTCCATCACGCCGCCGGCCAGCAGCGCGTGCAGACGGAAAAGGTCCTCATGCGCCAATGGCGCGGGCTGCTTCGCCCGCTTCTCCACCCAGCGGAGACCGGCGAAGTAGTTCAGCACCTCGCGGCGGGAACGCTCCGTGCGCGTGGGCAGCTCGCCGCCGCCCTCCAAGGCACGAACCTCCTCCAGCGTGAGCGGATTGCCCTCGATGGCGGTCGAAGCGTGCGCCCCGCGCTGACGGTTGTCTTTCTGGAGCTGCGGCACCCAGGTGACCTGGATCGTCGCCGCGGCCAGACGCGCCCTCGTCTCGGCGATGGCCTCCAGATCCTGGAGGAGCCGCGCGGACACGTTGAACTGGGGCAAGAAGGCCATGGCTTTGACGTCGGTAAGTCAACGGTAAGTCCAGTGATGAGTCAAGCGGTGGGGTCGCGTGTGTCAAGCGTAAGTCCAATGCTTGGACAAGCGGGTGGCCATGTCGTGATCCCGGAGGGATGACCGGGAATAGCCCGGCACTTCAGTGCCGGGTTCGCCGCGCCGAAGCCGCCAGTCCCGGAGGGACGACAGAAGGACCGGTTTTCTGCTGTCCCTCCGGGACTCGCCTTGCGGCCCAGCCGACCCAGTGCTGAAGCACTGGGCTATTCTCGGTCGTCCCGGGACGGGGCGTGGGGCGTTGGTGCGGATGCGAGAAACTGAGATGCGTCCAGCCGGTGGTCGCGCGGGCTTTCGGGCGTGACAGATTTCAAGGCCGGCGGAAGGCTGCGTGAAGATGAAACCTCGTTCCCACCGCCCTTCGTGATTGGCCCTTTGGCTGAGCCTTGCGTTGGCCCTGTGGGACGCGGGCGGGCTGCAAGCCGGATTCCCGCTGACGATTCCCATCCGGCCGACGACCTTCCCGCTGAACCGTCCCGCCACCATCGGCACGGTCGTGGCGTGGGGGCAGACTGCCTCCCTTCAATTGGCGGTGCCTTCGGGCTTAGCTGGGGTCAAGGCGATTTCGACAGGTGGGGCGCACACGGTGGCGCTGAAGATTGACGGGACAGTGACGGCATGGGGTCGCAACATCGAAGGGCAAACAACTGTGCCTGTGGGCTTAGGCGGCGTGACGGCGATTGCTGCGGGCGGGCTACACACTGTCGCGCTCAGGAATGACGACACGGTGGTCGCTTGGGGATACAACAACTACGGAGAAACAAACGTTCCCGTGGGTTTGATCGGGGTGAAAACGATTGCTGCGGGCGAGTCGTTCACTTTAGCCCTGAAGTCCGATGGCATGGTGGTGAGTTGGGGGCGCAAATTCTACGACGGAGCGATCGTGCCCGAAGATTTGAGCGGGGTTGTAGCTATAGCTGCGGCCGTTAATCACGCCCTAGCTCTGAAGGATGACGGGACCGTGTTGGCGTGGGGCCAAAACCGTTCTGGCCAAACGAACGTGCCGGCGGGATTGAACAGGGTCGTTGCAATTGCTGCGGCAGGCGATCACTCCGTGGCGTTGAAAGATGATGGCACCGTCGTGGCGTGGGGTCGCAATGACTACGGCCAAAGTACGGTGCCGGCGGGCTTGAGCGGGGTGACGGCGATCGCGGCGGGCGTTTATCACACCGTGGCGTTGAAGGGTGACGGGACCGTGGTCGCGTGGGGATACAACTACGACGGCCAGACCACCGTGCCATCTGGCCTGAGCGAGGTGACAGCGATTGCGGCAGCACAAAATCGCACCGTTGCGTTGCGGAACGACGGGACCGTGGTGACGTGGGGCGACGGCAACTACGATCAAAAAACCGTGCCATCCGGCCTAAGCAATGTGGTCGCCATCGCGGTGGGCGGGGCGCACACCGTGGCCTTGAAGAACAACGGGACGGTGGCGGCATGGGGTCGCAATATCGAAGGGCAAACGAATGTGCCCGCCGACTTGAGCAACGTGGTCGCCATCGCGGCAGGACCGTTTCACACCGTGGCCTTAAAGGACGACGGCACAATGACGGCTTGGGGCGACAACCGCTACGACCAATCGATTCTGCCCATAGGCTTGAGTAACGTCGTGGCGATTGCGGCGGGCGTTGATCATACAGTGGCGCTGAAGGATGATGGGACGGTGGTCGTTTGGGGCAGTAGCACTTCTGGAAATACGAATGTGCCTGTAGGGCTAAGTGGTGTGGTGGCGATCACCGCGGGACAGTATCACACCATGGCGTTGAAGGATGATGGCACCGTTGTGGCGTGGGGTAGCAGCTACTTCGGCCGAACGACCGTGCCTGCCCGCTTGAACAGGGTGGTGGCGATTGCGGCGGGCGGTCAGCACACCGTGGCCCTGAAGAGCGACGGCACGGTAGTGGCATGGGGAAGCAACGACCTCGGCGCAACGGACGTCCCAGCGGGCCTGAACGGGGTGGTGGCAATCGCCGCTGGAAGTCAGCACACCATTGCTCTGAAAAGCGACGGCACGGTGGTAGCGTGGGGAGACAACCGCTACGGACAGACGGCCGCGCCTGCGGGCTTGAGCAAGGTCGTGGCGATTGCCGCGGGTGGTCAGCACACCGTGGCCTTACAGCTTTTGAGAAGCGTCCCCAAGCCAGCGGCAGCTTCGGCTCAGGTGGTCAACGGTTTCATTGTAGGCATTAACCTTGCCGACGGTGGGTTTGGTTACACTGGCGTTCCCGCGGTGCGGATCATCGGTGGCAACGGCATGGGTGCCATTGTACGAGCGGTGGTGACGGACGGGATCGTGACAGCCATCCAAGTGCTAATTTCTGGGAGCGGCTACAACGGGGTGCCTTCCGTTGAAATCGACCCGCCGCCGTTGCCGTTACCGCCGTCGGTGTCCATCTATTTTAGCCGAGTAGCAGTCGTGATGAAGCTGGTTAAGGGGTTTAAATACCAGGTCGAGTCCTCTAATGGCTTGTCGGTCTGGTCGCCGACCGGGCCGCCGTTCGTGGCGACGCAGGAAAGCGTGACGCAGGAATTCGTGGTGGCGGAGACCGGACAATTATTCCGCGTCCGCCTGGTTCCGTGAGGATAGCTGCCTCCAGTCGCCGAAGCACCGCGTGAGGCGGTGTTCATAGACTCCGCAGCAACTTGGGCCATTTGGCTGCCTCTTCAGCACGATTTTTGAGTCCAGCAGATTGGGCCAAGGCGAAGAAATCATTGCGCTCCAAACTCGGGTCGCGCTCCCAAAGCTGTGACTTGCGAGTTCGGCAAGCCAAACCCGGCGAAAGCTTCCCAATCAAGGCCTTCAACGAAGCAACTTCTGACTCTGGAATGCGTCCAGAAAAAACAATCTCTTCGATCCAATCTTCAGGTCTAGGGAGACTGAACGAGCACCCGTCGCCGCGGCCAGGATTGATGGTGACAAACCGTACTTCATGCTCGTCTCGATACTCGGTACGCTTCGCGAGAAATGGCTGACGAATCCATGGTCTCATCTCCGTGAGCCATTTCTCTTTCTCGTCTGGTGTGGCGTTATCCCCAGCATCCAATTGGCGCTGGCGATCTAAATAGTTGATGCGGCTTACCAACCATTCTCTACCTGAGCGGGACAGAACTGGATCCAAGCGCGCGAGCGAACTTCGGATCGCCACCTCTTCCTTACCATAAAGGCGCCACATGGTCGCCGATTCATTTTCAGATGCGAACCAACACCACGCACATCGCGCTTCTGACACCGCCAAAAAGTATTCCCACCATACGTTCCACAACGACGTCTCTTTCAATCCTTCGGATAGGCGCTTCTCATGCACCCATTGGGATAAATTCTCCACTTCTTCATCGGTGAAAGCCTTGACCTCACAATCGTGGTCGCGACAAATGCGTAAGCCTTCCGTTGGGTCACCTTCCACAAGCTTTTTGATGGAAGGAAGGAACATCTTCTCGTCCAAGTAGTGGAACAAAGTGCTCAGGCTAATGTAACGCCACAAAGGCTTGGAGGGGTCGACATGCAACGGTCCTTGAATCACAGACATGCGCTCAGAATGAGCGAGTGGCGGACAACCGCAACACCTCACGCCAGCAGCGGCTTGACCAGCTCGCCGTGGATGTCGGTGAGGCGGAAGTCGCGGCCCTCGAAGCGATGGGTGAAGCGGGTGTGCTCGATGCCGAGCAGGGGCAGCATCGTCGCGTGCAGGTCGTGGACGCTCACCGGGTCCTTCACGATGTTGTAGCCGAAGTCGTCGGTCTGGCCGACCACGGTGCCGGGCTTCACTCCGCCGCCGGCCATCCAGAGCGAGTAGCAACGCGGATGATGGTCGCGTCCGAAGCTCGCCTTGGTGATGTCGCCTTGCGAGTAGGCCGTGCGGCCGAATTCGCCGCCCCAGATGACCAACGTGTCGTCGAGCAGGCCTCGTTGCTTCAGGTCTTTCACCAGCGCGGCGCTGGCCTGGTCGGTGTTCTTCGTCTGCGTCTTGATGCCGTCCGGCAGGCCGCCGTGGTGGTCCCAGTCGCGGTGGCAGAGCTGGATGAAGCGGACGCCGCGTTCCGCGAGCCGTCGGGCCAGCAGGCAGTTGTTCGCGAACGACGACTTTCCCGGGACCGCGCCGTAGGACTCCAGGACCTCCTTGGGCTCCTTGGCGATGTCCATCAGCTCCGGCACGCTGGTCTGCATGCGGAAGGCGAGCTCGTAGTTGTCGATGTGCGTGGCGATGTCGGGGTCGCCGAGCGCGCCGAGCTGGCGCTTGTTCAGGTCCTGCATGGCATCGAGCAGCTCGCGGCGGGCGGTGCTGCTGAGGCCGGGCGGGTTCGAGACGTAGAGCACCGGGTCGCCTTGGCTGCGCATCTGCACGCCCTGGTAGTTGCCGGGGAGGAAGCCGTTGCCCCAGTAGCGGGCCTGCAACGATTGGCCCCCGCTGCCGCTCACGAGCACGACGAACGCGGGCAGGTTCTCGTTCTCGCTGCCGAGACCGTAGCTCACCCAGGCGCCCATCGTCGGCCGGCCCGGCTGCTGGTTGCCCGTGCCGAAAAAGGTGACCGCCGGGTCGTGGTTGATCGGGTCGGTGTGCATCGAGCGGACGAGCGCGATGTCGTCCGCGATGCCGCCGATGTGCGGCAGCATGCTGCTCATCTCGGTGCCGGCCTTGCCGTAGCGCTTGAAGTCGAACGCCGGCCCGACGCATTTGAGCACCGATTGGCCGGCCGTCATGCCGGTGATGCGCTGGCCCATGCGGACGCTCGGGGGGAGCTCCTGCCCGGTCATCTCGGTGAGCTTGGTCTTGGGATCGAAGAGGTCGAGGTGCGACGGCGCGCCGGATTGGAACAGGTAGATGACGCGCTTGGCCTTCGGCGCGAAGTGCAGGGTCTTCAGCGCGCCCATCGACTTCAGCGCCGGCCCGGTCGAGCCCAGCAGGCGCGGGTCGAGCAGCGTGGCGAGAGCGATGCCGCCGAGGCCCGTCGTGCTGCGGGTCAGGAAGGTGCGGCGGGTGAGGGTCCGTTCGAGGTCAGGTCGGAAGTCCATGTCAGTCCCAGGGGTTGAAGATGTCGGCGCCGGTGCGGGCGATGTCGGTCGTGTTGCGGGTCACGACAGTCAGCCCATGTGTCATGGCCGTGGCAGCGATAAGGCTGTCGAGCGTCGGAACGGGCTGGCCTTGGTTCTCCGCCGCGGCCATGAGGTCGCCCCATCGGGTGGCCACGACCTCGTCGAGCGGCAGGATCCGCCGATGGAAGCGCACCGCGAGTTCCCGGTGGATCCAGTCGAGCAATTGGTCGCGACGTTTGGCATCGGCCAGCCGGACCGCCCCTTTGTGAAGTTCGCCGATCGTGATCGCGCTCAGGAACAGGCCCGACTCGTCCTGCTGGTCAAGCCATGCCATCACCTTGGCGGAAGGGATCTTCTTCCGCACCTCGGAGATGACGCAGGTGTCGAGCAGCCAGCTCACAAGTCGACCTCGCGCGGGAAATCCTTCTGCCGCTCAAGATCCAGATCGAGGCCGCGGAGGGGTGAATCGAGGAGCATCTGCGCCAATGATTTCTTCGGTTTGCGGGCCCGCTTGAACTCCGCTATCGAGACGACCATGACCGTCGGTTCACCGTGGCGTGTGACGGTCTGCGGGCCCTTGGTCAAGGCGTTGTCCACGACGAGGCTGAACTGGTTCTTGGCCTCCTGAAGTTGCCAGACGTTTTTCATGGATTGAATCTCGCACCCTCAATCTAGCTAGTCTAGCCAGATTATCCGGCTCATCTGGTGATCGTCTCGTTGAGGTTGAGCAGGACGTTGGCGACGGCGGTCATCGCCGCGAGCTCGGGCATATCGGCCTTCTCGGGCAGCTTCGATTCGCCGACCTTGAGCAGGGCCTCGGCGGCCTTCGGATCGGCGCGGAACGTGGCGAGCTGGCGGTCGTAGGTCTTCTGGAGCAGGCCGATCTCCTCGGGCTGAGGCGCGCGACCGAGCGTGTGCCGGAAGGCCCGGACCAGACGGCGCCCGGTGTCGGCCGGCTCCTCGCCGGTGACGCGCTGGGCCAGACCGCGCGCGGCCTCGACGAACGCCGGGTCGTTCATCAGCACGAGCGATTGCAGCGGCGTCTGCCTGCGTTGGCGGAGGAAGGTGCAGACCTCGCGGTTCGGCGCGTCGAAGGTCGCCATCGCCGGATGATGCGCCGAGCGCCGCCAGAACACATACATGCCGCGCCGGTAGAGCGCGTCGCCGTGGTCCTGGGTGAAGGCCGAATCGGTGCCGTCCCACAACCCGGGCGGTTGGTACGGCTTCACGCTCGGGCCGCCGATCTTCGGGTTGAGCAGACCGGACACGGCGAGGGCGTTGTCGCGGATGAACTCCGCGTCGAGCCGCACCCGCGGTCCGCGGCTGACGAGCCGGTTGTAAGGATCGCGTTCCAGCTTCTCGTGGGTGACGGCGGCAGATTGCCGGTAGGCGGAGCTGGTCACGATGATCCGGACCAAAGCCTTCAGGTCCCACGGCTTCGCGGATCGCGGATTGCGAACTGCGGATTGCGAAGTTTGAGCGTCGCCGTCGCGGAACTGCACCGCCAGCCAATCGAGCAGCTCGGGATGGCTCGGCCATTCGCCTTGTGAGCCGAAGTCGTTCGCCGTCTTCACCAGCCCGGTGCCGAAGAACATCGACCAGTAGCGGTTCACGGTGACACGGGCCATCAGCGGGTTGTCCTTGGACACCAGCCAACGTGCCAGCGCGAGACGGTTGGTCGGACCGCCGGCCAACGGCGGGAGGAAGGCCGGCGTCCCGGCGGTGACCTGCTCGCCCCTGGTCCGGAAATCGCCGCGCACCAGCACGAAGGTGTCCCGGGGCGGATCCATCTCTTCCATGACCAGCGAGGTCGGGATCGCGGCGTAGAGCGAATCCTTCTCGCGCCGGGCCTTCGCGAGCGCGGCATCGGACCGCAGGTAGTCGGTGGCGTGGTTCTCTTTGTAGTAGCGCGACAGGTCGCCGCGCTCCTCGTCGGTCCGTGTGCCGCGCGACTTCGCGATCGTCGGCAGATAGGCGTCGAGCACGAGGAGCCGGATGTCCTCGGCCGACAACGGGCGCGAATAGAATCTCAGGTCGTCCACCTGTCCGGTGAAGTCCAGCTCGCCGTTCCGTGCGCCGACGCGCAAGGGCTCGGCGGTGGCGATATCGCCCTTGAGCTGGTCCTTCTCGGTCTCCGTGTCCTTCGCCTTGCCGTTCACGTAGAGCTTGAGGCCGCCGGCCTTGCCCGATCCGTCGTAGGTGGCGGCGACGTGCAGCCACTGGCCCTGCGGGAACTGCTCCTTTGTCCGCACCTTCAGCGCGTCGTCCGGCCACGCATGGATGAGATGCACCTGCGGGCGTCCATCGGCGATGAGCAGGTCGAAGCCGCGGTAGCCCGGCGCCTTCTCCTGCTTGCTGAAGACCGCGCCGTTGCCCTGGATCTTCAGCCAAGTGCTGAAGGTGAACGCGTTCGTGCGCTCGAAGGAGACCTTCTGCCCGAGGTCGACGTGCGACTTGCCGTCGAGCTTGAGCGCCTTGCCGATGCGGCCGTCGGTGAACTCCGCCGGCCCGGTCCTCACCAGGCGCGCGGCGTCCGACGACGACGAGGCGGTCCCGCCCCCGTCGGCAGCCGGTGCGTTCGTCGTGTTGTCCAGCGTGCCGTCGAACGGCAGCACCGCGATCAATCCGACCGGATCCACCTGGGCAGGCGGCTTCGCGACGATCTCCCGTTCCCATTTCTCCTGCGTCTCGCCGAGCTCGTTGATCCGGTCCTGCAACGTCTTCTCGGCGTCCTTCAGACGGAACTCGTCCTCGACGAACTGGCGCGCCTGCTCGGGCGTGGGCATAGGGAGACGCGGCGGCGGATTGTCGGAGCGGATGCGGTCGAGGCCCTTCTCCGGCACGTTGTGGAAGAACGCGTAGAGCCGGTAGAACTCCTTCGTCGTCATCGGGTCGTACTTGTGGTCGTGGCACTCGGTGCAGCCGACCGTCAGCCCCAGCCACACCGCGCCGACCGTGTTCACGCGGTCGACCACGTACTTGTTGAGGTACTCGTCGGGGTCCGCGCCGCCCTCGTCGTTCGTCATGTTGTTGCGGACGAACCCCGTGGCGATCCGCTGCTCCGGCGTCGCGTCCGGCAACAGGTCCCCCGCCAACTGCTCGACGGTGAACTGGTCGTAGGGCTTGTCGTCGTTGAAGGCTTTGATCGCCCAATCGCGCCAGAGCCACATGAAGCGGACGCCGTCGAAGTGGTAGCCGCTCGTGTCCGCGAAGCGCGCGAGGTCGAGCCAGTTCGCCGTCATCCGCTCGCCGTACTGCGGCAGTTCCATGAGCCGGTCCACGAGCTTCTCGTAGGCCTCGGGCGATTTGTCGGCGAGGAAGGCGTCGACCTCGTCGATCGTCGGCGGAAGCCCGGTGAGATCGAACCGCGCGCGGCGGATGAGCGTGGCCTTGTCCGCTTCGGCGCCGGGCTTGATGCCCTCCTTGGTAAGCCGGTCGAGCACGAAGCGGTCGACCGGGTTCGCGGCCCAGCGCGGGTCGCGGGCTTCCGGCAAGGCGGCGCGTTCCGGCGGGAGGAAGGACCAGTGCTCCTTCCACTTCGCACCTTCCTGGACCCACCGCTGGAGCAGCCCGGTCTGTGCCGGGGTCAACGGCTTGCCGGTCTTCGGCGGCGGCATGACCTCCTCGGCGTCGGCGGTGAGGATGCGCTCGACCAGCGTGCTCTTGGCGGTGTCGCCCGCGATCAGCGCGTGCTTGCCGGACTTGAGCTCCTTGAACGCGTCGGCCTGCTTGTCGAGGCGCAGGCCGCCTTTGCGTTTGTTCTCGTCGGGACCGTGGCAGGCGTAGCAGCGGTCCGACAGGATCGGCCGGATGTCGCGGTTGAAGTCGACCGGCGGCGGCGCGGACATCGCCGCGAGCGCGGCGCAGAAGGAGACGAGGAAGCTCAGCCCGCGCAAGGCGAGCCGCAGCGCATGGGCATGCCGGCCGGGAACCATGCGCAAAGTCTACGGGCGATATCGTCCGTTTCAACGCCCGGACTCAAGAAATCGTGGGCAGGCTCGCCCCAGCAGAAGGCCGAACTCTTCCCACATCTGCTCGCCGCCGTGGGCGGGGTTGCCGATCAGCTTCCGGCCCTGCATGTCGATGACCCAATCCATGAGGTCCAGCGGCACCTGGCCGACGATGTTCGGCAATCCATCTGGCAACGCGACCGGCTGCACCAGCGCCGTGCGGCCTTGGATCTCCAGTTCCACCGGGCTGTAGAACGCCCGCGTCTCCCATCGGTTCGACATCGTCAGACCGCGCTTCTCGCCGACCTTGGCGAGGCCCAGTTGGTCGATGAGCGATTGCTTGAGGTAGAAGCCCGTGGCTCCCGTGTCCACGAGCGCTTCCGCCGTGTGGGACCGGCCCGGATCCTTGCTCGTGCCGTCGGCGAGCCGGCGCACGTCGTCCCAGTTCGTCAGCTTGATGGCCACGGTGACTTTGCCCATGGCAGGACAGTAGGAGTCCGGGAAATCGCATCAAAGGAGAAGTTCCGGCACCGAAGCTGTCCCGCGGGGCGGACAAAGGGATCGCGGCCGCGTGCCGACGTTGCCACCGCGTCCGCCCGCCGATAGCGTCCCGCACCGAATCCGCCCGCGCTGCCGCGGGATTCCTATGTCCGCACATCCCAGCTCTGAGCCCGTCCCGCCGTCCGCCGATCGTCCTGCGCCGTCCGCTGCCGCCCCGCGCGTCGGCGACCGCGTCACGCTCGATATCCATGACCTCGCGTTCGGCGGCGAAGGCGTCGGGCGCGCCGGCGAGTTCGTCGTGTTCGTGCCGTTCGTCTGTCCCGGCGAGCGCGTGGAGGTGAAGCTCACCGAGGTGAAGAAGAACTTCGCCCGGGGCGAGATGGTCCGCTTGGTCTCGACCTCGCCGGACCGCGTCGAGCCGGAGTGCGCCTACTTCGGCGAATGTGGCGGATGCCAGTATCAGCATCTCAGCTACGCGGCGCAGGTCCTCTGGAAGCAGAAACAGATCACCGACCTCTTCCAGCGCGTCGGCGGCTTTGACGCCGCGGTGGTCCGGCCGGTCGTACCGTGCCCCGCGCCGTACGGTTATCGCAACCGCATCCTCGTGCGCAGCCAGTGGAACAAGCCGGCGCAGAAGCTGAACCTCGGCTTCATCCGCGCCGATTGCGGTCTCGTCTGCGACATCGAGTCCTGCGCCATCGCCGAGCCCGGGATCAATCTAGCCATCATCGATTGGCGCAAGAACCCGCCGCCGAAGGGCGGGCTCAAGACGCTCCTGCGCATCCCTCCCGAAGGTTGGGTCGTGCCGGAGCACAGCTTCTTCCAGAACAACTTCTTCCTGCTGCCCGCGCTGGTCGACGGCGTGCGCGCCCGGTTGGCCGACGCCGGCACGCGCCACCTGATTGACGCGTATTGCGGCGTCGGCTTCTTCAGCCTGTCGCTCGCGGCGTCGGTGGATTCCTTCCTCGGCGTCGAACTCGACGTGCCGGCCATCCGCGCGGCGCGGCAGAACCAGAAGGACCGCGGCATCACCAACGGCGAGTACGTCGCGGGCGACACCGATGCGCTGCTGCCGTCGCTGCTGGCGAAGCTGGATCCGGCCAAGACCGCGGTGCTGCTCGATCCGCCGCGCGTCGGTTGCCGGCCGCCCAGCCTGCACGTGCTCCGCGAGACCGGACCGGCACAGATCCTCTACGTGAGCTGCCATCCGGCGACCCTGGCCCGCGACCTGAAGCTGCTCTGCGCGGACGACCGGTACCGGCTCGCCGATGTCCGGCCGTTCGACATGTTCCCGCAGACCCAGCACGTCGAGTGCGTCGCGGATCTGCGGCTCGTCCGCTGAAGGTGGGACGGGTTTTTGACAGGATTTTCAGGATGCACAGGATTGGGAGTCGGGGCGCCTGCGCCCCAAGCACGTGATCGTCTACATGCTTATGACAGCAAGAGAAGTCCCTCCGTCATCCGGTTGATCCTGTCCATTCTGTCCAAAATCGAAACCGTGGAAGTTCAGTCCGACGCCCTGACGGGAATGGCGAGGAGAACACGGAGGTGCTCCAAGACTTGGAGAGACGGCTTCCGAGCATGGTCAGATCGTGGGCGTCCTGACGTCGGTTCGGTGCCCGGCGCCGGGGAAGCGCGGTGGCGGAGATCCAGGGTGGTGGTCCGCGCGATTTCACATTTCCCTGACAACCGTGCGTCGGGACATCGCCACCATGCGGCCCGTCGATACAGCGATATGAAGCCATCTCTCCTCCTCTCGTTCCTCACCGGTGTGGTCGTGGTCGTTTCCGCTTCTGCGGCCGATGCGCTCCAAGAAGCCCTGCAACGCGGCCTGCTCGCCGAAGAAGCTCGCCACGACCTGAAGGCCGCCGCCGATGCCTACGCCGAAGTGGTGCGCTTGGCCGACGGACAGCGCGCGATCGTGGCCACCGCGGTCTTCCGGCTCGCGGAGACCCGACGGCGGCTCGGCCAGACCAACGAAGCGACCACCGGCTACCAACGGTTGATCCGGGAATTCCCGGAGCAGACGAACCTCGTGGCCATCGCTTCGCTCCGGATGCCCCAAGATGGCCGCAACAAGGCGACTGCGGCCGAGGTCGCGACCTTGGCCGCCGAAGTCGACCGCATGGAAGCACAGTTCTTCGACGTCCAGCGGCGGCTCGAGCAGACCAGATCTTTGCTAGCCTCCCTGAAGTCGAAGTCCGGCCGGGAACTCCGCAGCATACTGAACTCCGCCCGCCCGACACCTTTGCTCCAGTCCTTGCTCCAAGATCTGGCGACGACCGAGATCCAGAAGACAAGCCTCAACCCCGATCTGGGGCCGGAACATCCCGACGTCCGACGGATCAAGGCGGCCACCGAGAACCTCAACCAGCAGATCGACACAGTGGTCCAAGGGATCATGGCAGGGCTTGAACTCCAGGTGGCCATCGACAAGGACCATGCGACCCGGATGGCGACGTTTCTTGAAATGCACCGCCAGGAACTTCGCTCCGTGGCGGACCAAGTCGTCAGGGACCCAAGCCGGGTGAACGCGGATCGCCTCGCAAACCTGCAGGCCGAGACAGCGGAGCGCCTGCTGCGGGAGGAGCCGCTCCTCGCTGCCTTGCGCACCAAAAGCCGGGCCGAATTGGTGCAGGCGTTGGCGGTTTCTCGTCCTACGTCGATGCTCGAAAAGTTGCTTTCGGACCGGAGCACCGCAGAACAGCAACGGGCGGCCATCGATGTGGATCTCGGGCCGGAGCATCCGGACGTCAAACGGTCACGACGGGTCCTCGAAAAACTTGCGGAGCAGATCGACGCCGAGGCGAAGGGCATTCTCGACGCGTTGGAGTCTTCCATCGCGGAACAGAAGGCCTCCCTGGCCGCGATCGAGCGCCAGCGGGCCGAGGCCCGCAAGGCGGCCGCCGCCGTCCGGGACGACCCTGAGCGTCTGCTCTTGGACGAGATCGCCGTGGCCGAGGAACAGTTGGCGACGGCGCGGACGAAGGCCGGGGCCGGGGCCGGGCCTCAGGAGGATGTGCTGAAAGCCCAGCGCGAAGTGCTCGCGCTGCGGCGGCAGCTTGCGGCGTTGCCCCGCCTCCAGACCGTCGGCGACGTTTCCGCGAACCTGGAGGCGGAACGTCCCTCCGTCTTCGTGCTCGGAGCGGTGAACGCTCCAGGCCGTGTCGTCTTGCCCAGCGACAAGCCGATGGACCTTGCCCAAGCCATCGCCGTTTCGGGAGGGCTCGGTAAGGGCGCGGACCGCAAGAGAATCGTGGTCCGTCGAGACAACCAACAACTCAAGGTCAGCTTCGACGACGCGATGGCCTCGAAGTTCGAGCTGAAAGCCGGGGATGTGATCGAGGTGAAGAACTCGGTGTTCTGAACCGGTCCCGAGGAAAGAAAACGGGACGGACGCTCATCGCGTCCGTCCCGTGTCTGTTCCGGCGATCGCTGCCGCCGGTCGCTCACCTGGTTCTCAATCGAAGGCGTGGCCGGCGCAGCAGAGCACGTTCCTGAGCTTGTGGCGGACCAGCTCTTTGACCTTGGTCCGGGCCGGGGCCAGATACTTGCGGGGATCGAATTCTTTCGGCTTCTCGAACAGGACCTTGCGGATCGCGGCGGTCATCGCCAAGCGGAGGTCGGTGTCGATGTTGACCTTGGTGCAGCCCACGCGGCGGGCGATCTCGATGTCGGCCTCGGGCACGCCGGCGGTCTCTTCGCCCATCGCGCCGCCGTACTTGTTGATCTCCTGGGCCAGCTCCTTGGGCACCGAGGAGGCACCGTGGAGGACGAGCGGGTAGTCGCCCATGCCGGCGTCCATGAGGGCCTTCTTGATGGCCTTGAGGCGCTCGAGGTCGAGGTGCTGCTCGCCCTTGAACTTGTAGGCGCCGTGGCTGTTGCCGATGGCGACCGCGAGGGAATCGACACCCGATTGACGGACGAACTCGACGGCCTCGTCGGGGTGGGTGTAGGCGCCGCCCTTGGAGTAGCTGCCGCCTTCCTCGCCGTCGTCGTGCTGCGCGCCGACGAGCATGCCGAGCTCGCCTTCGACGACGCAGTTATGCTTGTGGGCGTACTCCACGACCTTGCGGCAGACCTCGACGTTCTTCTCGAACGGATCGTGCGACGCGTCGATCATCACGCTGGTGAACCCTTCGTCGATGCACTGCTTGCACAGCTCGAAGCTGTCGCCGTGGTCGAGATGGACCGCGATGGGGATGGTCGAGAGGCTGACCGCCGCCTCGATGAGCTTCTTGAGATAGACCGGATGGGCGTAGTCGCGGGCTCCTTTGGAGATCTGGAGCATCACGGGCGCCTTCTCCTCCTCGCAGGCCTCGATGATGGCCTGGAGCAGCTCCATGTTGTTCACGTTGAACGCGCCAAGGGCGTACTTGCCTTTGAGCGCTTTCGCGAACAGATCGTTGGTGTGGGTCAGTGGCATAGCGTTTTCAGATTCTAGGTTCATCCCGGCACGAGGCCGGACGAGCGGGCAACGTAAGGAACCCGCGAGAAGTTTGGAACGGCTTTTTTCCGCGATACGGCCGGTCGGAGGAAGGCTCGTCCAAGGGGCGTCCCGGCAGTCTGCTTGAATCCCGACGGCGTCCCGTGCTCTAAGCAGTCCCGCCTTCGGCCCCATGAAGCTTCCTTCCCGCATCCTGCTCGCCTCCGTGCTCTCGTGGGCGCTCGTCCACCGGTGCTTGGCAGAGGACCCGGCCCGACAGGTCTTCGCCGACGTGCTGTCCCAGGTCGCGGAGTTGTTCGAGGTGAAGGCCGGCCCGCCGCGGACGCTCATGACCATCGTGGATGTCCTGTCCGCCCGCGGGTTGGACGCGGACCTGGTCGGTCGTCCCGTCTCGGTGGCGTTCCAGGCGCCGGACCGGCTGCAATTGGCGGCGAAGCTCGGCAAGGACGCCGTCTGGGCCGGGCGCGACGGGCAAGAGATCTGGTCCTGTCGTCCGGGCAAAGGTCCTGCGTTGCTCGGGGCCCCCGGCGTGAAACGCAACGCCACCCGCGCGGATGCCGGGATCGTGCGTCTTGCGCCGGTCCAGCTCCCGTTGTCGGCCAAGCAGCTCGCGCTGTTGCCCTACGTCTGCCAGGTCGACGATCTGCCGGACCAGTTGGTCGAAGGCGCGCGATGCCGGGTCGTCCGGGCCCGACCGCTGGCGCAAGCGAAGGCCGCGCTCCAGGTCCCCGCGTTCACGCTCACGCTCTGGCTGCGCGACGGCGAGCCGCTGCCGGTGCGCATCGCCTACGAAAGCGAGGACGGCACCGCGGCGACCATCGCCTTCCGCCAGACCCAGATCGTGCGGGCTTGGACGTCGGCGAGGTGGAAGGTGCCTCCGGTCGCCGGTGCCAAGTTCGAACGTGTCGCCTTGTCGCAGGTCCGGAAAGCCATTCCTCCGGTCTTGGATGTCTTCATGACGCCGGCCTCGTTGCCGGTGCAGGCGGTGGGGAAGTGAACCGGTCGTGCGGGACACGGACGCCGGACCGGATCCTCCCGGTCAGTGCGTGTAGCCTTCTTCGCCGTGTTCCGCGAGGTCGAGGCCCTGGTTCTCGACCTCCTCGACGACGCGGCACCCGATGGTGCGGTCGATGATCCGGTAGAGCACCACCGTCGCGCCGACGGAAAGCACCAGCACCAGGCCGCCGGCCTTGATCTGCTCGAGCCAGAGCGTGTGTCCGACGATGCCCTTGAGCCGGTCGCCGGCGAGGTTCGGGTTGGCCGCCGGCGACGCGAGAAAGCCGACGAGCAAGGTGCCGAGCGTGCCGCCGACCGCGTGGACGCCGAAGGTGTCGAGCGACTCGTCGTACTTGAGCCAGCTCTTGAGCTTGCCGCAGGCGTAGAAGGTGGCGATGCCGGCGCCCAGGCCGATGACGACCGCGCCGTCCGCGGTCACGAAGCCGCTGGCCGGCGTGATCGTCGCCAAGCCGGCGACCGCGCCCGAGCACATGCCGAGGATGCTCGGCTTGCCGCGCACGACCTGTTCGAGGAAGGCCCATACGCACAATCCGACGCCCGCGCTGAGCGTCGTGGCGACGAAGGCGTTGGACGCGATGGCGTCCGCTGCGAGCGCGCTGCCGGCGTTGAACCCGTACCAGCCGAACCAGAGCATCCCCGTGCCGACGAGGCAGAGCACCATGCTGTGCGGCACGAACGGCTCGCGGCCGAAACCCTTGCGCGGTCCGAGCAGCAAGCAGAGCACCAGCGCGCTCCAGCCCGACGTCATGTGGACCACGATGCCGCCGGCGAATCGATCGCCTTGATCTTCGCATCGGCGTTGCCCAGGCCGTTCATCCAGCCGTCGGAGCCCCAGAGCATGTGCGCCGTGGGGAAGTAGACGACGAACATCCACGCGACGCAGAAGACCATCAGCGCCTTGAACCGCATGCGTTCCGCGATCGCGCCGACGATCAGCGCCGGGGTGATGATGGCGAACATCAGCTGGTACATCGCGTAGATGTTGTGCGACACCCACGGACCATAATCCGGGTTCGGCTCCGCGGTGACACCGTGCAGGAAGCTCCAGCCCAGCCCGCCCAGGAACGGCGAGCCCTTGGCGAACGACAGCGAATAGCCGCACAGCCACCACAGCACCGTGACCAGACCGGCGAGGCCGAGGCATTGGGCGAGCACCGAGAGCACGTTCTTCCGCCGCACCAATCCGCCGTAGAACAGCGCGAGCCCCGGCAAGGTCATGAACAGCACCATCCCCGCGCTGACCATGAGCCAGGCGTTGTGCCCGGGGCCGGGGACGCCTTTGAGGGCGGTCAGGCCGGGGCCGCTGTTCTTGACGTAGGACTCGAGGTCGGCGAGGCGCTGTTCGACGGTCGGATCGGCGGCGAGCAGGGCGCTTGTCGCCACCATCGAGGCGGCAGACCAACCCAGCATGAGGCGGAGCAGGGATCGCATGGAGGGAAAGAAGGGATCAGACCGCGGCGTCGCCGCGTTCTTCGGTGCGGATGCGGATGACTTCCTCGACGGCCGAGACGAAGATCTTGCCGTCGCCGATCTTGCCGGTCCTCGCCCCTTTGACGATGGCCGCGACGACCTCGGAGACCCGTTCATCAGGCACGACGATCTCCAGTTTCACCTTGGGCAGGAAATCGACCGTGTACTCGGAGCCGCGGTAGATCTCGGTGTGGCCCTTCTGCCGGCCGAATCCTTTCACCTCGGACAAAGTCATGCCCTGGATCCCGAGTTCGCGGAGGGCGTCTTTCACGTCCTCGATCTTGAAAGGCTTGATGATGGCTTCGATTTTCTTCATCCGCGGGGTGTCTTGACTGCGTGGAACGCGGCGGACGCTGCCAAAACCCGCTCGTCCAAGGCAACGGCTTTCGATGAGCAAGGTTCATCGTTTATCGGATGATGATGAACCGGATTTGGGTCCTCAAGGTCGCGTGTCCTGGCGAGCGGACGTACCTGTGGTTGGCCGCGATCGGCCGGCCCGCCCGGATCCGACCCGCCGGACGGCCGGGGCCCCGCGCTCCGGCACCGCTCAGCGGGCCGGGGCGATCGGCTGCGCGGCGGCGATGCGGACGTGCGAACCGGCCGTGATCGAATCGGACGGGTTCAGCACCAGGCGGTCCGCCGGCGTCACGCCGCTGAGGATCTCCACGCGCGCGCCCAGGTCGCGTCCGAGGACGACGGGGCGCAGCTCGATCTCGTCCGAAGGACCGACCACCGCGACGCGCGGGCCATCCGGGCGGAAGAGCAGCGTGTTCGCCATCACGGTCAACGGCACGTCGGCCGTCGATCCGGTGAAACGGACCTGCGCGTAGCCGCCGGGAAGCAGCGCGCCGTCGGCGTTGGGCAGCTCCAGCTCGGTGAGCAGGGTGCGCGATGCGGCGTCGAGCGCGCCGGCGGTGCGGACCACCTTGGCCATGGCCCGTCGCCCCGCGCGGACGTCGGTGACGACCTCCGTTTCCTGGCCCGCCGCGATGCCGCTCGCGGCCGTCTGCGGCACGCGGACGAAGACGCGCAGCGTCCGGGTCTGCGCGAGGTGGAAGAGCTCCGTGCCGGTCCCGGCGACGACCAACTGGCCCACGTCGATCCGCCGCGCGGTGATCGTCCCGTCGAACGGAGCGGTGACCTTCCCGAACCCGGACAACTCTTCCAACCGGTGGACGTTCGCTTGCGCCGATTCGACCATGGCGGCCTTGAGCCGGGCGTCGGCGAGCTTCTCGTCGGTCTCCTGCGGGCTCACGAGCGCGGCCTTCGACAACTCGGTCCAACGCCTCGCGGTCGATGCCGCCAGCGCGGCCGCGGCCTCGGATTGCCGGAGCTGGGCGCGCGAGATCGAGAGGTCCTGGTCCACCTCGGGCGTGTCGAGCACGGCCAGGACCTGCCCGTTGGTAACATGGGTCCCGAGGTCTGCGTACCAATGCTTCACGTAGCCGGTCGCGCGGGCGCTGATCGAGGTCTCGACGGCGGCGCGGACCTCCGCGGGCAACGCCAGCGGAGCGGCGGGCGGCGCGGGCGCCGGAGACACCACGGTCACCGTCGTCACTGAGAGCTCGCGGGTCATGGCGAGCACGGCATCGCGTCCCCGTAGCCGCGGGACGAGGCCGGCGATGAATGCGACGGCGATGATGCAGATAGCGAAGAGCGCGTAGCGGCCGAGCCGCGGTCCCGGCGTGGCGGCCACGGCTGCGTGCGGCAAGGGTTGCGGGTCGGCGGTCGGCGGACGTGGAGACGGGTTCATCGGTCGGGGGAAAAGGTCATCGGGCGTGGGCCGGCGCGGATCGATCCGACGCGGTCATGTCGCGGTTGCTGTCATCGTCATCGTCGCGCGAAGGCCGGCGTTGCTTGTGGACGAGCGTGAAGACGACCGGCACGAAGAGCAGCGTGGCGATGGTGGCCACCAGCAGGCCGCCGATCACGGCGCGGCCGAGCGGCGCGTTCTGTTCGCCCCCTTCGCCGAGGCCGAGGCTCATCGGCACCATGCCGATCATCAGGGCCAGCGCGGTCATGAGCACGGCGCGGAGGCGGGTGCTGCCGGCCTCGAGCGCCGCCGCGGCGGCGTCGAGGCCGCGGTCCATCGCTCCGCGCGCGAAGCTGACGACGAGCACGGAGTTAGCGGTGGCGACGCCGACGCACATGATCGCGCCCATCAGCGCGGGCACGCTCAAGGTCGTGTGCGTCACCCACAGGCCCCAGGCGACGCCGGCCAGCGCGCCGGGCAGGGCGGTGATGATGACGAACGGATCCGACCAGCTCTGAAAGTTCACCACCAGCAGCAGGTAGACGAGCACCACCGCGCCGGCGAGACCGCCGAGCAGGCCGCGGTAGCTGGAGCGCATCGTCTCCGCTTGGCCGCGGACCACGATGGTGCTGCCGCGGGGGAGCTCCTTCTCCGCCTGGGCGACGAGCGGTCCGATGTCCGCCAGCACCGATCCGAGGTCGCGTCCGTCGACGCCTCCGAAGATGTCGATGACCGGCGCGGCGTTGTAGTGCGAGACCACTGGCGGCGAGGTCGTGCGCGAGACCGTCGCGAGGTTCGCCAGGAGCTGTCCGTCGCCTGTGCCGGCCGCGCTGGCGCTGACGGGGATCCCGGCAAGGGATTCCAGGGAATCCATCGAATGCTCCGGCGCGCGGACGTTGACCAGGTACTGGATGCCGACGCCCGGGTTGAGCCAATAGGAAGGGGCGACCTGGCCGCTGCCGCTGAGGCTGAGCAGGACCGAGTTGGCGACGTCCCGTTCGGTGAGGCCGATCTCCGCGGCCTTCTGGCGGTCGACGTCGACGACGAAGCGGGGTTGGTCGGAGGGCTGCTGCACGCGGACGTCCACGGCGCCGGGCACTTGGCGGACCTTCTCGGCGAGGCGCGCGGCGATCTCGCGGTTCTTCGCCTGGTCGCGTCCCACGATCTGGATGTCGAACGGCGCGGGCAGCCCGAAGTTGATGGTCTGGCTGACGATGTCGGCCGGGAGGAAGTAGAACATCGTGCCGGGGACCTCGCGCGCGAGCCGCTGGCGGAGACGCCGGACATGGCCGGGCGTGGACCCGTGGCCCGGCGCGAGCGAGACGAGCACGTCCGCGTCCCCGGTGCCGATGAGCCCGTTGTTCGAGTAGCTGAGCGAGATGCCGGAGTTGGGGATGCCGGTGTTGTCGAGCATGCCGGAGATCTCGCCGGCGGGGATCTCGTCGCGGACCGCCTGCTCGACGCGGTCGACCAGCCGCACCGTCTCCTCGATGCGCGTGCCGGTGCGGGCGCGCAGGTGAAGGCGGATCTGGCCGGCGTCGACCGTCGGGAAGAAATCCTGGCCCATCCGGGCGAAGAGCAGCCACGAGCCGGCGCACAGCGCGAGGAAGACGGCGGCGAAAGCGGCGCGGTGGTGGAGCAGCGCGACGAGCAGCTCCCGGTAGCCGGTCCGGAACTTCGTGAAACGCCGCTCGAAGGCCGACTGGACCGCGACGAACGGCCGGAGCCAGAGCGGTCCGCCCGCCGCCTCCTTCTTGCGGACCATCGTGCCGCCTGTCTCCCAGTCATCGTGGTCGTGGCTCCCGTGCCGCACGCTGTAGTGCTCCACCCCGGTGTAGAACCACATCACGAGCGTCGGGACGAGCGTCCGGCTCAGCACGTAGCTGGCGAGCATCGCGAAGACGACCGCCTCGGCGAGCGGCACGAAGAGATGCCGCGCCACGCCGGCGAGGAAGAACATCGGGACGAAGACGATGCAGATGCAGAGCGTGCTGACGAAGGCCGGCAGCGCGATCTCCTGCGCGCCGTCGAGGATCGCTTGGCGCAGCGGTTTCCCCAGCGCCATCTGGCGGTGGACGTTCTCGATCTCCACGGTGGCGTCGTCCACGAGGATGCCCACCGCGAGCGCGAGGCCGCCGAGCGTCATGAGGTTGATCGTCTCGCCGATGGCGCTGAGCGCGACGAGCGAGACGAGCACGCTGAGCGGGATCGAGAGCGCGATGATGACGGTGCTGCGCCACGAGCCGAGGAAGAGCAGGATCATCGCCGCGGTGAGCGCGCCGGCGACGACGCCTTCCTTGACCACGCCGTCCACCGCGGCCCGGACGAACGTCGATTGGTCGGCGAACTCCTTCACCTCGAGCTCCGGCGGCAGGCCGGCGCGGATCCCCGGCATGGCGGCCTTCACGCGGGCGACGACGTCGAGCGTCGAGGACGACCCGCTCTTCAGGATGGTGAGCAACGCGCCGCGCTGGCCGTCCTGGCGGACGACGTTCACCTGCGGCTGGTAGCCGTCGCGGACCTGGGCGACGTCGCGGACGCGGATGGTCGCGCCGTTCACGACCTTCACCGGCAGGTCGTTCAGCTCGTCGAGCACGCGCGGTTGGGCGTTGACGGCGACATCGTACTCGGTGCCGCCGATCTTCATCGCGCCGGCCGGCAGGATGAGGCTCTGCGAGGCGAACGCCTCCACGACGTCCGACGCCTTCAGGTTCTTCGCCTCCAGCGCTCTCAGGTCGAGGTCGACCGAGACGAGGCGGGACTTGCCGCCGTAGGGCCAGGGCACCTGCGCGCCGTGGATGGTCGAGAGGCCGACGCGGATCTGGTTCTGGCCGCGGTCATAAAGTTCCTGCTCGGAGAGCGTCTTCGAACTCAGGCCGTACTGGAGGATCGGGACGGTCGAGGCGTTGTAGCGGATGACCAGGGGCGGCGTCTGACCGGGCGGCATCTGGCGCAGGATGGTCTGCGCGACCGCGGTGATCTGCGCGACGCCGGCGTCGACGGAGGCTCCTTCGCGGAGGAAGACCTTGATGATGCCGACGCCGTTGTAGGAGGTGGACTCGACGTGCTCGATGTCGTTGACCGTGGCGGAGAGCGAGCGCTCATGGATGTAGAGGATCCGCTGCTCGATCTCCTGCGCGCTCAGGCCTTGGTACTGCCAGATGACCGAGATGACCGGGATGTTGATCGACGGGAAGATGTCCGTGGGCGTGCGCAGCAGCACGAGCGGCGTGAGCAGCAATAGCACGAGCGCGGCCACCACGAAGGTGTAGGGCCGGCGGAGGGCGAGGCGGACGATCCACATGTTCGGTCGGACGACGCGGACCGGACTTCCGGCGACGGACGCCATCGGCCTGCCGCGGCGACGGTTGTACCTTCGCACGTGGCGGTGCGGGCGATTGGACGGGCTTGCGCCGGGGTGAGGACGGGCTTGCTGCGGGAGGCCCTCCGGTTCAGGCGAGGAATTCCCGGGGCGTGACGCCGACGACCCGCTTGAAGTGCCGGGCCAGATGGCTCTGGTCGCTGAAGCCGACCTCCTGCGCGACCGCCGCCATCGTCCAGGCGCGACCGTGCTGCCGGAGCAGCTCCTGCGCGCGGTCGACGCGGAGGCGGACGTGGTATTCGTGGGGCGGATGGCCCGTGGCCACCTTGAACTGCCGCGCGAAATGGAACGGGCTGAGCCCTGCCGCGGCCGCGAGGTCGTCCAGCGACAACGGCTCCGCCAGCCGCTGCCGCATCAGCGCCACCGCGCGGAGCACGGCCGCGGGCGGGGCGGGCGGGATGGTCTTCGCGGCCGGCAGCGTCTGGAACCGCCGCAGCAGCTGCACCGCGATGGCGCGGCCCAGCCCGTCGGCCATCAACGCGGACCCGGAGGTCGCGTCGAGCTCGCCGGCGAGCTGCCGCAGGAGCGACATCACCGGATGGTCGGCGGGCAGTTTCGCGGTGCTCGTGCGGTTGGGCAGGGCGACCTGCGCGCCGAGCTCGGCGGCGACGCGCTCGAAGAACCATGGTTCCAACCCGAGCATCAGCACATGGACCTCACCGGTCCAGCGGAAGGCCATCGGCTGGCCCGCGGGCGTGAACCTCGCCTCGCCGGCGGCGTAGCGGATGGCGTGGGTGCCGCCCGCGTCGATGATCTCGCCGGCCAGCGGCTTGAGCCAGAGATAGACGACATGCTGGCGGATGCCCGCCGGATAGTTGACCGCGCCGGAATCACCGCGGCGCTCCTGGAGGAAC
Source organism: Verrucomicrobiota bacterium (assembly GCA_038226425.1). Lineage (GTDB taxonomy): Bacteria > Verrucomicrobiota > Verrucomicrobiia > Limisphaerales > UBA9464 > CAIVQB01. The sequence continues at coordinate 20,568 of JBBRQL010000004.1, read as the reverse complement.
ATCCCCGGCCAGCCGCTCGAACGCCGCACCACCGTGATGGCCGCGGGCACGTAGCTCTCGAGGTCCACGGGAGGGACCGGCGAAGTCGGCGCGTTCATCGCGCGGAGCGTGCCCCGGACCGGCTCCGGGTCCAACAGCGCAGGCGAGGCCCGATCGCCCACCGAGGCGCCCGCATCTCCGTCACGCGTCACCGTCCGCACGGAAGGGCGGGACATGCGGCCGAAGTTCTCGTGCCACGGATCTGCCGTCCTGACCGTCGCATCCGCCGCCCGGTCAGTTGGCCATCGCCCGGTTCGTGCGGAAAAGGTCGGTCACGGCCCAGAGGTTGAGCGGATAGAGCACGCCGCGGTAGCGGATGGATTCGGCGTGGCCGTCGGCGAAGGTGTAGTTCGAGGCGCCGTCCTTGGCCTTCGGCCCGCTGGACATGTGGCGGTTGCGGACGAGTTCCGTCACCTCGTTGCCGCCGTTCTCGAGGAAATCCATGTAGAAGTTGTCCGAGTTGGTCAGCTTCTCGCCGAAGACGATCGTGAGCGTCGGCGACGGGATCGCGCTCTCGGGGATCGACTTCCCCACCATCGCGCCCACATCGGAGATCTTCAGCGATTCGCGGAAGTAGTCGTTCCACCCGTTGAAGATGTAGCTGATCATCGCGGAATCCGGGTTCTTCTCCGCCGCCGCCGCCTGCGCCGCGGTGGGGCGCCGCCGGTCCTCGCTGCACTGGAGCGTGGACAGCACGCGGAAGCCGGGACGCAGCTGGGTCGGCCACCGCTTGTCGCTGCGCCGTTCGGGGAAGTAGCCGCGGTTGTCGCCCGCGTAGAAGACGAGCGAGAGGCCCATCTGGTGCAGGTTGTTCAGGCACGTCATCGACTTCGCCTTCATCTTCGCGCGACCGAGCGAGGGCAGGAGCATCCCGGCCAAGATGGCGATGATGGCGATGACCACGAGCAGCTCGATGAGCGTGAAGGCCCGTTGTTCCAAGCGCAGGATCGTGACACGTAGCGGGGTCAGTTTCATGGGAGACCGGGGCAGGGGTACCCACGGACGGTGCGCCCGGTGCGCGTGCCGTGGAAGCCAAAACACCGGCCGGTTGCGTCGTGACGCTCCCGGCGGCGGGCGTATCGTCGCCGGGTGATCCCGTTCCTCCGCCTCCTCCTGCTGTCCGCGGTCGGCCTCGTGTCCGTGGCCCGCGCCGGACAGACCGTCGTGTCGATCTCCGGGGATGAATTCCTCATCAACGGCACGCCGACCTACCCGGGCCAGTTCTGGCAGGGGCACAAGGTCCAGGGCCTGCTGATGAACGCGCGACTGGTCCAAGGGACCTTCGATGACCGGAATCCCGCGACCGCCGGGCGATGGGCGTATCCGGACACCGGCAAGTGGGACTCCGACCGCAACACGGCGGAGTTCATCGCCGCGATGCCGTCGTGGAAGAGCCACGGTCTGCTCGCCTTCACGCTCAACCTCCAAGGCGGTTCACCGGAGGGCTACTCGAAGGACCAACCGTGGCACAACTCCGCCTTCGCGGCCGACGGGGCGCTCGATCCGGCCTGTCTCGGCCGATTGGGGCGCATCCTCGACCGTGCCGATGATCTCGGGATGGTCGTGATCCTCGGGCTGTTCTACTTCGGCCAGGACGAGCGTCTGGCCGATGAGACTGCCGTGCTCGCCGCCGTCGACAACACGACCGCGTGGCTCGCCGAGAAGGCCTATCGCCACGTCATCATCGAGATCAACAATGAGTGCGACATCCGCTACGACCACGCGGTGCTGGGACAGGCCCGCGTCCACGAGCTCATCGCCCGCGTGCAGAAAGCGAAGCCGGGCGGACGGCGGCTTCTCGCCGGCACCAGCTTCAGCGGCGGGACGCTTCCGACGACGAACGTGGTGAAGGCCGCCGACTTCGTCCTGCTCCACGGCAACGGCGTCGGCGACCCGCGGAAGATCGCCGAGATGGTCCGTCAGACCCGCGCGCTCCCCGGCTACAAAGCGAAACCGGTGCTGTTCAACGAGGACGACCACTTTGGATTCGACCAGCCGCTGGACAACTTCACCGCCGCCCTCACCGAGCGCGCAGGCTGGGGCTATTTCGACTATCGGATGAAAGGCGAAGGCTTCGCGGAGGGGTTCCAGAGCGTCCCGGTCGATTGGTCCATCGGCAGCGACCGCAAGCGCGCGTTCTTCGGCCGGCTCGCCGAGGTCACCGGCAGCCTGCCCCGCGGCGCAGTGTGGTCCACCGCGCAAGGGACGCGCTGGTGGAAGGGCAACCTCCACACCCACACGTTGTGGAGCGACGGCGATGATTATCCGGAGATGGTCGCCGCCTGGTACAAGGACCACGGCTACCACTTCCTCGGGCTCTCCGACCACAACCTCCAGCAACAAGGCCAGCGCTGGCTGACGATCACGACCAACAAGGGCGGCGGCGCGGCCTTGTCCAAGTACCGCGCGAGGTTCGGTCCGGACCGCGTCGAGGAACGGACCTGGCTCGGCACGAACCAGGTCCGCCTCCAGCCGTACTCCGAGTTCGCCCCGCTGTTCGACGAGCCCGGGCGCTTCTTGATGGTGCCCTCCGAGGAGATCACCAGCGGCCATCTCGCCTTCCCGGTCCACATCAACGCCACCAATCTCCGCGAGCTCATCCCGAGCCGGGGCGGCAGCAATGTGCTCGACGTGATGCAAGGGACGGTGGACGCCGTGCTCAAGCAGCGCGGTCGCACCGGGCAGCCGATGTTCGCCCACATCAACCATCCGAACTTCGGCTGGGGCATCACCGCCGAGGACCTCATGCGCGTGGTCGGCGAACGCTTCTTCGAGGTCTACAACGGGCATCCCTCGGTCCACAACGAGGGCGACGCCACCCATGCCGGCATGGAACGCGTCTGGGACATCGTGCTGACCTGGCGTCTGGGCGTGCTCGGGCTGCCCCCGATGTTCGGCTTCGCGGTGGACGATTCGCACAACTACCACGCCGAGGGCGGCGCCCTCAGCAATCCCGGACGCGGTTGGCTGGTGGTCCGCGCCCGGGCGCTCTCCGCGGAATCGCTCGTCGCGTCGCTGGAGCGAGGGGATTTCTACGCCACTTCCGGCGTCGAGCTGGAAGACCAGCGCCGCGACGGACGCCGCGTGACGGTCCGGATCGCCGCGAGACCGGACGTCACCTATCGCACGCAGTTCATCGGCACTCGACGAGGGTTCAAGGCCGTGGGCGAGCCCGTGCGCAACGCGGCCGGCGAGAAGATCCGCGCCACCGGGCGCTACGATACCGGGATCGGAGAAGTGCTCGCGGAGGTGGACGGTCCGGTGGCGACCTACGAGATGAAGGGCGACGAGCTCTACGTCCGCGCCAAGGTCACGTCGTCGCAGATGAAGGCGAACCCGTATGTGAAAGGCGAGACCGAGGCGGCATGGGTGCAGCCGGTGATCCCGTGAAGCGCGGCTGACGGCGGACCCGTTTCCGTCCACGACCTGCGACCCTGAGCCGGAACGATGCGGTCGGAGCGCGGACGGTCACGTCCGCGAGTGGGCTTGATCCTGGTGCGACGTGTCGAAGGAACGAGCTCCGCGAGTCCCCAGCTTCTTCCTTCGCGGGCCGGAGAGTGCCAGGGGGCCACGACCTCGGCCGACCGGAAGAGCTCCTCGAGGGAGATGAACTTCGCACCGAGCCCTTGGAAGCGTCCATTCGCGGAAGCCGAGTCCTCCACAGACCGACCAACTCGAAATCCTGCGAACCTTGGAGGACCTTGAACTTCTCCAGCGCGTGCGGATACGACACGCCGAGGAATCCGATGGGGATCCTCCGCCTTGGCACCTCGCCCGCGACCCGCGACGCCAAGGCCGCAGCGGTGCCCGCGATGAACGTACGACGTCCCCCGGGGACCGGGCCGGTCATGGCAGCACGCGCACGGCCACGGTGCGGACCTCCAAGCGGCCGTGCTCGTGCTGTAGCCCCATTGGGCCCTTCGCGGGAAGGCCCGGCAGACGCGCGGAGGAGATCACCTTCTGCCCGTTGAGCACGACGCTCACCTGGTCGCCCTGGACGGTCACGCGCATCGAGTTCCAATCCCCGATCGGCGCATCGGCACGGGCGGACGGCGTCACCGCACGGCGTGCCTCGCCTTCCATGCCCGACCGGTATTCCCAGAACTCGCCGCTGCCGACCGGATAGCAGAACAGGTTGGCCTGCGCCTTGTAGAGCCCGCGCACGAACACGCCGCTATCGCCGGCATCGAGCACGCGCTCGGTCCGCGTGAGCTCGCGTCCGTCGGCGTCGATCACCGGGAAATCGACGACCTTCGGCAGCCCGGGCCAGCGCCACTCGACCAGCAGCTCGAAGTCCACGAGGTCGCGGTCGTGCCACAGGTCGCCTTCCACGCCGTCGTGCAGGATCCGGCCGTCCTTCACCGACCAGTGGGCGCGGTTCTGGTCGGTCGTGCGCCAGCCCGCGAGGTCGTGTCCGTTGAACAACGATGTGAAGCCCGCCGGCACCGGAGGCTTCGCTTGGGTCCGCGGGTCCGAGGTGCGCGAGGCCACGAAGGCCACAAGATCGGCGAACTGCTCCATCGTGAGGCCCGCGTGCAGCTCGTCCGGCATCATCGAGCTCGGGAGCTCGCGACGTTCCTTCACCTGGTCGAGCGGTATGACCGTGACCGTTCCGGAGACATCGGTGAGCGCGATCTCCTTCGCTGAACGGTTCTTCACGATGCCAGTCAACTCGCGGTCGTCGGTCGTGACGATCTCGGTCTGGCGGTAGCCTTCGCGGACGATCCGGCCCGGGTACAAGATGCTCTCGATGATCTCGGGGCGACCGAACTGGCGTCCCGCCGACGTGAGGTCCGGACCGACCGAGCCGCCGTGACCGGCGACCTGGTGGCAGGCGTTGCATGCGACGCCGGCGGCGCCGAAGAAGATCTGCTGCCCGCGCCATGGATCACCCGGATGGCTCTTGGCGAACTCCGCGTACGCGGCCGGATCCGCCGCCGGAAGGCTCGCGAACAGCGGTGAACCCTTGGCCTCGGGCACGTCCTTGAACACATCTCGCAGCGTCCCGCGAACGCCCGCCGGGATCTCTCCCGCGCGTTTCACGAGCTCGGGCAACGCGGCGGCACCGAGCTTCGCCAGGGCCTTCCGCGAATCCTGCGCGACCGCGGGGTCCGGACTGGCCACTCCCTCGAGCAGAAGCGGCACGGCCGCGAGGTCCGGCGCTGCGGCGAGGGCGCGGATGGCGAGGTCGCGCAGCGCGGGATCCTTGGCCGAGGCGATCAGCGCAGAAGTGTCCGAGGCATCCGCGGCGCGGGCCATGGCGCGGAGGACGAGCGGCTTCTCCGGAGCCGCGCCGTCCGCGAGCAACTTCCGCAAGATCGGTCCGGTGCCGGGACGCGGCCGCACCGCGAGCTGCTTCAGCGCCGCCTGCCGGAGTTCCGGCATCGCGTCGGCCACCAAGAACGCTGCGGCGGAATCCGATGCGCCGGCCGGATCGATCTTCGCCAACGAAGCCAGCGCCGAGAGCCTCACCGCGGCGGCGGGATCCTCGGCGAGACGTCTGCGCAATGGTCCGGACGAGACGGTGTCGCCGACATCGCCGAGAGCGGCGGTGGCCGACCCGCGCACCACCGCGTCCGGGTGGTCGAGCGCGGTCCGCAGCGTCGCGACCACGGCCGGCGTCCCGGCCCAATCGAGCGTCCGCGCCGGCGGCGGTGAATCGGCCGGATGATATGCCCACCACGAATCTCGGACCGCCGGCGCGCGGCGCGCGAGCGGAGCGAGGACCTCCATCGCCGCCTTCGCCGCGGTGGGGTCCGGGCCGGACACGGTCCGCGCCAACTGCGCGACGACGGCCGTGGAGAACAGGTCGCGCAACGCGCCCGCACAGCCTTCACGGACCTGCGGCGACGACGACCCGAGCCCGGCGACGACGGTGCCCGCGGTCTCGTCATGCGCTTCCACGGTCCGCCGTAGCGCGGTGAAGACGGCGAAGCGCACGACCCCGTCGGTCTCGGTGCCGAGCGAGGCCATCAACGGCGCGACGGCGGCGGTGTCGGCCACGCGTCCGAGCAAGGTGGCCGCTTGCAAGCGCACAGGAGCCGCTGCGGCCGTCAACGCACGGACCGCCACCGGGACGGCCGCAGCGACCCGGCGCTGGCTGAGTTGCCGGAGTGCTTGGGCTGCCAACGGATGATCCGCGCCTGCCGCGAGCGCCGTCACCGTGGAACGTCCGCGAACGCCTTCATCGATGCCGTCGAGCGCCCAGAGCGCGTGCTTGCGCGCGCGGTCCGACGCGGCCGGATCCTTGAGCAGTTCCTCGAGTTGGCCCGCGATCGGCGCTCCGTCGGGTCGTCGGGCCCGGGCCGCCAACGTGCGCTGCGCCGTCAGCCGGACCGACCGCGCCGGATGCGCGAGCGCCGCGACGAGCTCGGGGGTCGCGACTTCCATGGTGTCGGGCCGCCCCATCGCGAGCCCTTGCCACCACTTCGGCCAGGCTTTGGGTTCCGGTCCTCCCGTCCAGGTCAGCTTCCAGAGCCGGCCGACGGAGACGTTGGCCTTCTGGTCGCGGTGCTGCCAATCGCAGATGAACATCGACCGCCCGTCCACCGACCAACCGATCCCGACCGGCCGGAAATCATCGGGCGGCTCGGGGAACAGCTCTTCGCTGCCGGCGACGCGGAAGCCCGCGCCATCGCGCGCGACCGTCACGCGGGTGACCTGGCGTTTGCCGAAATCGGAGAGGAATAGGTTGCCCGACATCGCCGCCGGCAACCCGTCGTCGGTGGCGCAGAGCGTGCCGCACGCCGCGCCGGCGCCGAAATCGTGCATCATCCAGAGCGTGTACGGACGCCGCGGGATGAAGTCGTGCGGATAGCCGTAGAACCCCGCCTCGACCATGTGCGTGAGCCGCCCCATCCACTGGTGCTCGTCGGTGTTGTCGTAGGTGAACGGCTGGTCGTCCTCGTCCAGCGCCACGTCGAGGATGTTGCGCACGCCCGTCGCGAAGATCTCCAGCCCGCTGCCGTCGGGACGGAACCGCACCACGCCGCCGCCGGGCATCGAGATCTTCCGTCCGTCCGTGCCGGTGCAGTCCTCCAGGCCCTTGTCGCCGACGGCGAGGTAGAAGTAGCCGTCCATGCCCAGCTTGAAGTTCGCCGGGACGTGGTCGTTCCAGCCCAATCCCCACGGCTCGCGCAGCGTGTGCGTGAACAGGTCCACCGGCTCGCGGCCGACCCCGTCGTCGTCGCGGAAGACGGTGAGGAACGGGTTGTGGAGCACGTACAGCTTGCCCTCGAGATGCTGCATGCCGAAGACCGCGTGCAGGTCCTTCGCGAAGAGCGTGCGCCGTCCGTCGGGATGGAGGCACCAGATGCGGCCGGCCTTGGCGTCGGGCTTCACGTCCTCGCGGATGTCCATCGGGTCCTCGGCGACGAACACCCGCCCGTCCGGCGCCGTGGCCACGACGCTGGGATGTGAGACGTCGGGCGCTTGCGCCACGAGCTCCATCGTCCAACCGGGCGCGGGCTTCGGCACCGCGGCACGACCGGAGAGGACCGGTCCCACTACCAACACGAGCAAGAAGGGAAGAAGGCGGTGGATCATGGGCGTAATCGAGGGGAGCCTACTTCGCGGACTGCGCGCGGTATTCCTTCGCGAGCCGATCCAGCGCGGCCGCGGGCACCGGCCCGTCATGGGCGAAGACCGCGTAGCGGAGGGTCAACGGTCGTGCGGGATGTAGCTTCAGGTCGCCATCCATGAGGAGGCACGGGTTCAGCATCGCGATGCCGACGGGGTTGTGCCAGCGGGTCGGCGGGTTCGACGGATGGCTGAGCACGGCGACGCCCGCGGTCTTCCCGGTGCCGAGGCGGGCCGTGTAGTCGTACCACGCCGCGTCGGGCCATCCGGTGGACGGGTCGTCGTGCTTCGGCGCCGGGAGCTTCACCGGCCCCTCAGGCGAGCTGACCTGCGGATCCGCGCCGGCCTCGCACTTCACGCAGAACCCGCTGAACGCGGCGCGCGGCACGGTGACCTCGCCGACCGGTGTGAGGACGAAGGTGAGCTCGTGCCAGTTGCCTTCGGGCAACGTGCGGCTCGTCACGGTGAGCGCCTCGCGGAGCATCACCTGGTCGGCCACGCGCCATTCGTTCTCGACGAGCAGACGGCCCTGGTCGGCGGACTTCTCCCCCATGCGCAGCGAGGTGTTCACGATCCGGCGGTCCTCGGTCGGCGCGTGCGCCCCCCAGCCCCAGAAGTCGGCCTTGGCGAAGCCGTCCACCTCGTACCACGCGAAGAACACCCCGCGGTGGTGCGGATGGTCCTTCGGCGCCAACGCGGCCACGGATTGGCCCGATGGCGTCAGCAGCGGGTAGATGCCGCAGGCGCTGTTGGCGCTCAGCGCCGAGCCGGCGGGCTTGGTCTTGAGGTAGCCGAACACGTCGCGTCCCGACGGAGCGACGACGGTGGCACCGTCCGGTCCCGGACGGAGCGTCCATTTCGGTTCCGCGGCGAAGAGCCCTTGAGCGAGGCTTCCGACGGCGATGATGACGATGGCGAGCGGAGGCAGTCTGTGAGTTTTCATCAAAGTGGTTCCTGATGTGCCGATGGTCGCTGGACCCCGGTCCGCGGCGGGCGGGCTTCCCCGACGGCACAGACCGGCGCAGCCGAGTGTCCGCAGGATGCTCAACGACGACCGGACGGCGCGTTGGTGGGCAGCGGCAACGTGACCGGGCCCGGGCGTTTCGGTTGGTGTAGGCCGCTGCCGAGACCGGAGAGCGGATCGTGCTTCGGTCGGGTCGTCCACGCCTTGTAGGCCCAGAAGCCGACGAGCAACAGCGCGGTCCCCAGCAGGACCGGGAACACCCACTGCCATCGCACGCGCGACAACTGGAGCATGATGAAGTCGAGCGGGCCTTTGTCGCCACCCGACAAGCTGGGCGGCCCCGCGTAATCATCGGTGCGGCCGAGCTCGGATTCGAGCTCGGCGACCAGCGCCTGGTCGTCGAGGCGCAGGTAGCGGGCGTAGTTGCGCGCGAAGCCGCGGATGTAGACGGGCGCAGCGAAGACGCCCCACTCGCTCGCCTCGATGGCGCGGACGTGGTCGGTCTTGATGTTGGTGGCGTCCGCGACCTGGTGGACCGTGAGCTTCTGTCGCTCGCGTTCGGCACGCAGTTGTTCCCCGACGGTTGGCATCAGGCGTTTTGTAAGGCCTCCGGTACGCCCGCGGCAACCGTGGAAACCGTTTCTGTCAAAGGAAACCGCCCGGTCCGCGGCACGATCAGAAGCGGCGGACAGAAGAGGTGAGAAAGCGGGTGCGGGAACGGGGGATGCAGCGGTGAAGGCAGTCGCGGACCTTCCTGGTGTCGCGTGGCAGGGCGAAGCTCCTGCTGAGCCCCCTGCGAGTTGACGGGCCGCCCTTTGCTCAGCGGCTCGGCAAGAGCCTCGCCCTACCGGCGGTCTCGTTCTTCCTCGCTCCCAACCCACAGCCATTCCTCTCCTTCACTGCTTCCTGACCGCCACTTCTCGTCGCACCCGGCGGATCCGGGCGCGATCAGAAGTGGCGGATAGCCATAGCAGGAGGAACGAGACGCTCCGTTCTCCTGGACGTCCGCCATAACTGCCGTGTCTGTGGGCTTGCATCGTATCCGTTTCGTCCGACGAGCCGGCCACGGAAGCTCCAACGTGGCCCTACGATCCCCCTCTCCCAGCGGGAGAGGGAGGGGTGAGGGAGAATGGAGCGGGCAAACCCGTGGCTCTCGATCCGAGGGCAGCCCTCACCCTCACCCTGTTGGTCTCCCTCTGCCAGAACGATGCAGTCAAAGACCGGGGTGGAACGGGCCACCGGCCCGTTGGGGCGGGCTACCAGCCCGCCGCGTTGGGTCCGCCGGTAGCGCACCTTCCGGTGGGTGCGTCCTCGTGCCGAAGCTCGGCGGCAAGTTGCCGCCGAGAACGGCCAGGTTGGCCGTTCCACCCGGATCCATCTGCATGGTTCCGGCTCAGGGAGAGGGGAAAGCCTCCGTCCGCGGCAAAAAAAAAGAGGCCGGACCCTCAGGTCCGGCCTCCATGGAAGCTTCGCTCTTTTAGAGCCCGCTCAGTTGCTGGAGCGGTAGAACTTCTGCGCCGCGGCACCCGTGTTCGGGGCGAACGGGCTGGTCGCACCAGCGACCGGCGCGAACGGACCGGACGCGCTATCCGATCCGAGCAAGGTGCCGGTGTAGGTGATCTTGCCGTCCGCACCGATGCCGATGGTCGGACCGGTGACCACGACAGGGGCGGTGTTGTAGTCCCAGAAGGCGATCAAGCCTTTGGCCGCCGGGAGGGCGGAGGGCGAGGTGCCCTTGGTGATCGCGAGCGCGTCGGCCTCGGTCAACGCCTTGTTGAACACGGCGAAGTCGTCGATGATCGCGTGGCTGACCTCGGCGCCGCCGGCACCGGAGCCCATGTAGAAGGCCCGGCTATCGGTCTTCAGCGGGTTCGTGCTCTGGCCGTTGAGGAACAGCTTGCCGTCGATGTAGATGTTCTTGTCAGAGCCCTTCTTCGTGAAGACGAAGTGGTGCCACTGCGTGGTCCACCAGTCAGCGGTGCCGCTGTAGTCGGGGAACGTCGCGATGTCCGCGGTGATGCGCTGGGTGCTGCCGTCGCAGCAGCCGACGGTGTCGAAGTACACGTTCTGGTTGCTCCAGGGGACGTGCGCGTGGAAGTTCCGGTTGTTGCCGGCCGAGGGCGAGTCGAGCGTGAAGGCGGAGCTGTCCGCGACATCGTGCTTCTTCTGCCAGAACGACACGGTCAACTCGTCGTTCGCCGTCGCGGCGTTGGCCGCGGCGAGGAACTTGTCGTCGAACGTGCCGACCGGGCCGCCCTTCTTGGTCAGGTCGATCGCTTTGTCGCCGGCCTTGCCGGTGTGGCCGAGGCCGTCCGCGGTGTAGACCGCAGAGCCCAAGAGCAGGCCTTTGTAGCCGCCGACCGAGTCCGCCGTGGTGCCGTTGTAGGTGCCGGCCGTGAAGGACCAGGCGACGGTCGCCGGCTTGCCAGCGGGATCCGGATAGCCGAGTTCGATGGTGTGGACCGAGCCGCTCAGATAGAGATCGCTGGGCTTGAACGTGATGGTGATCACCTGGCCGTCCTTGGTGACGGTCGGGGTGACGGTCGTGCCGTCGAGCTTGAGGCTGGTGTTGGCCGCGGTCCAAGCCGACTTGCCGTCACGATGCGCGATGGTGATGCCAGCGGCCGGGGAGACGCCCTTGGCGTTGACGCCGGGGGTCCGGGTGACGTACGCGCCTTCCGGAGGAGCGGCGAGATCGGCCGCCGCGCTGAGGAACTTGCCCGAGATCGGGGTCAAGGAGCTGGCCGGGGTGGTGTCACCGACCTTGCGCCAAGCGACTTGGCCGTAATCACCGCCGCCGCCTTCTTTGTAGACGATGCTGATGAAGTACTTCTTGCCGGCGACGAGGTTGATGGGCGAGGCCGTGGTCTTCGCATCACCCGGCTCTTGGAACGCGGCGCAGCAGCCGGTCTCTTCGGCGACGAGGCTCAGGTTGGCCTCCTTGTCGTCGGTGGAGATGTAGAACTGGCTGGCGTCATCGCTGCGGAGGAAGAAGTCGTACGCTCCCGAATCCGCCGGCGTGAGGAAGCCGTTCATGGTCGCGCCGTACTGCTCCAACGAATCCGTCGGGAGCAGGTCGCGGCTGTTGGCCGAGAACACCGCACCGACGCGGTCGGGGGAGTTGGGATACTTCGCGTCATCGAACATGCCCTGCACGGCATTGCCACCGATGCCGGTGTAGATGGACATCTTGAGCACGCCATCGCGCACGTTCAGGTAGGAGAAGAAGCTCGCCTTGGTGTCCGCGGCGACCGCGTTCTTCGAGCCGTCCACGACGTTCTTGACCGCGACGGTGTACTCGATCGCACCGGGCGTCTGCTTGGCAGTCGTCAGGGTGACGACGTTCTTCTTGATGCTGGCGGCCGTGACGGCGAGGGCCGGCGTGATGGTGTAGTTCGCCGGGGTGGTGGCGGACACGGCATCCAGACCTTCCGAGAAGGTCAGGACCACGGTGTCGAACGTGGCGGTACCGACGGCACCGTTCAGCACGGGCTTGGTGACATCGATCGGGTCGGTGCCGGCCTTGAACTCATCCAAGTTGCTGACGCCGTCCTTGTCGAAGTCCTTGGCGGCATCGCTCGGATCGTTCGGGTTGAATCCGTACTGGACTTCCCAGTTGTCGGGCATGCCGTCCTTGTCGGTGTCGACCGGAGGAAGGCCGATGGCCCCGCCCAGAGCGATCTTCTTGATCTCGGCCTCGGTCAACGCGCCTTTGTAGATGGCGAAGTCGTCCATGACCGCGTCCGGATGGGCGGCGCCGCCGTCGGAACCGATGTTCAAGCGGTTGAAGTCGGTCGCGAGGGGCGCGACGCCTTCGGTCTGCTCGACGAGGAGCACACCGTCCACGTAGATCCGCTTCGCTTCACCGTCCTTGACGAAAGCGAAGTGGTGCCAAGCCGTCCAATCGAAACCGTCGATGGTGTTGGCGACGTTCTGGTTGAGACGCTGGCCCGGAGCGGCGCAGCAACCGGAGGTGTCGAAGTAGATGGTGCCGTCGGACCACGGGATGTGGAACTGGAAGCCGCGGTCCTGGCTGTCGGCGTTCGCCCAGAACGAGCTGCTGTTGACGTTGGCGTTGTTCTTCTGCCACAGCACGACCGTGGTGTGGTCGTCCGCGGCCGCGATGTTCATCGGATTGGCATCACCGGTGGCCTCGAGCAGCAGTTTGCCCGGAGTGTCCGCACCGACGCTGAAGCCCTTGCCGCCACCGGGGCGACCGCCGCCGGCCGCGGTCAAGGCCGCGCTGTCGACAATGGTTCCGGCGAAGTTGCCTTGTGCCGCCTTGATGGTGACGCCGTCCGCTTCGACCTTCTCGAAGTCCCAGTAAGCGACCACATCGGCCGCCCGAGTCGATGAGGCCACCGCGCCAGCGGCAAGCGCCGCGAGAACGGCGAACCTCAGCCTGTTTGCGATTGTTTGTTTCATGATGGTTACGGATTTTGCTGTCGAACCGGCCCACGAAACCGCGGATCTTCCACAAACACAGTGGCGGGACCGCTTCTTCCGGGGATGGCTTGGGGAGAGTAGGACCTCCGGCATTTTTGCTGTCCAGCAGAAATTCCCCGGCACGCAAGGTTCTGCCGGTGTATTTGTGCAACGTTCTCGTGCCCCTAGATGGACCGGGCCAAAATGGCACACTTTTGAGGTGTATTCCCGGTGGAGGGTCCGATCCCAAGCGACCGAGGGCTCAGCGGCGGCTCACCGAGGTCGGGACGACGGAGAAGGCGTCTTATCATCCACCCTCTGACAGACCAAAAAACTAATTTCAACCCGGCTTTTCCGGCTGCGGGACTGCGTCGGGCTTAGAGCCTGTTTGAAAACTTGCCGGCGGGTAGCGGGACCGGCTTCCAGCCTGTCCGACCGTGGGCTTCCAGCGCCTCTTTCGCAGAGGAATCCGACGCGGGCTGGAAGCCCGCCCGCAGACAGGCAGGATGCCTGTCCCACTTTTCAAACGGGCTTAGCCGGAACGATGCCGTTGATGTGGGGAGCGCGCGCGCCTCGGGCCCAGCCCGCCGCGCCCTCGCGGTGGTCCGGACGCCGGACAACACTCGCACCGTCCAGTGCCTCCGCCCGCTCCGGGTCCGGCGCGAGGGCGCACCGGACGACAGCCGGGGCGGCCGTGCGTTGGGGGTAACTCCATAACGAAAAACCCCGCCGGAGCGGGGTTTTTCGCGGAGCGATCGGCGATCAGGCCACGGCTTCTTCGCCTTCGAGGAAGCCTTGGAGCTGACGAAGCCGGGTCGGATGGCGCATCTTGCGGAGCGCCTTGGCCTCGATCTGCCGGATGCGTTCGCGGGTGACCTTGAACTGCTTGCCGACCTCTTCGAGCGTGCGGCTGTAGCCGTCGAGCAGGCCGAAGCGCAGCTCCAGCACCTTGCGCTCGCGCTCGGTGAGCGAATCGAGCACGTCGGCCAGCTTCTCCTTGAGGAGCGCGTAGCTGGTCATGTCCGACGGGTTCTCCGCCGCCTTGTCCTCGATGAAGTCGCCGAAGTTGGTGTCGTCGGAATCGCCGACGGGGCTTTGCAGCGAGATGGGCTGCTGGGCCATCTTCAGGACCGCGCGGACACGGTCCACCGGCATCTGCATCTCCTCGGCGATCTCTTCCGGGGTCGGCTCGCGGCCGAAATCCTGGATCAACTGCTTCTGCACGCGCATCAGCTTGTTGATCGTCTCGATCATGTGGACCGGGATGCGGATGGTCCGCGCCTGGTCGGCGATCGAGCGGGTGATGGCCTGGCGGATCCACCAGGTGGCGTACGTGGAGAACTTGTAGCCGCGGCGGTACTCGAACTTCTCGACCGCCTTCATGAGGCCCATGTTGCCCTCTTGGATGAGGTCGAGGAACGACAGGCCGCGGTTGGTGTACTTCTTGGCGATGGAGATGACCAAGCGGAGGTTGGCCTCGACCATCTCGGTCTTGGCCTGGAGCGCACGCTTCTCGAAGTGCTTCAGCTGGCCGAAAGCGGCGAGGTATCCCGGGGCGTCCATGCGGACGAACTGCTCGAGCGCCTTGATCTTCTGCTCCTCGGCGTGGATCATCGCCTGGGCCTGGGCGGAGCGCTTGTGGGGATCGAGCTCCTTCACGGTCCGGAGGCTCATCTGGACCTTGTCGTGGATGTTGTCCGCGACGAGGGACATCTCCTCGATGACCTTCTGCTTGTAGTAGAACTTCGGGAAGGTCTTCTGGAGCTTGTCGTCGAGCTTCTTGTAGTCGGCGGTAGCCTTCTCTTTCTTCGCCTCCGACGCGGCGGTGACGATCTCCGACCACTTCTCGTCGACGGACTGGTCGATGGCCCGGACATCCTTCACCAGCTTGCGCAACGCCTTGAGGTGCTCCTCGCGGGTCTCGATCTTCTTGTCGACGATCACGCGGTCGAAGCGCTCCTTGGGCGGCTCGGAGATGAGCTTCTCGGCCAGAGCGATGTGCTCTTTGCCGGCGAATCCGAAGCTGTAGATGATGCGCTTGACCTCGTTCTCGGCGTCCTCGATGCGCTTGGAGATCTCGACCTCCTGCTCACGGGTGAGCAACGGGACCTGGCCCATCTGCTTGAGGTACATCCGGACGGGGTCGTCCAAGATGTCGAGCCGGCCCTTGTCCTCGGGTTCTTCTTCCTGTTCGGGCTGCTTGACGCGGTCGACCTCGGCTTGGTCGACGATGTCGATCTCGAGGTTCCGGAGCTTGATGTAGATCTCGTCGAGGTCCTCCGGGGTGACGACGTTGTCCGGCAACGCGTCGTTGATGTCGCCGTAGGTCAGGTAGCCCTGCTCTTGGGCGATGCGGACGAGTTCCTTGATCTTCTCCGTGATGTCCACACCGCTGGTGCTCTTCACGGTGCCGATGTTGACCTGCAAGGCGTCCGGTTCCACGGCCAACAGGCCCATGGGCGGCCCGTCGGGACCGCCTGCGGTCGAGGCCGGCTGCGACCCGGCGGACCTGGGCGCGGCCGGTTTGCCAGTCGGCTTGGTGGTCGGCTTGCCGGCCAGTTTCGCTGCCGGGACCTTGGTGGCTGGAAGCTTCGCAGCTAGAAGTTTGTCGGTCGGCGGTTTGGGGGATGAAGGCTTGGGCGCGGAGGGTTTCGCAGGCTCCGCCTTCAGGACAGGCACCGGGGCTTTGGCGACGGCAGCCGTGGTCGAAGGGGCGGCTTTCAGGACCGGGAGCGGGGCCTTGGCCACGGGCTCTGGGGTCGCAGCGTCTGCCTTCAGGACCGGCAGCGGAGCCTTGGCCACGACTGCCTTGGTCACAGGCGTCTTCGCCTCAGGGGCCTTGACCGCGGACGCCTTGGCGGGCGCCTTCGACGTCGGAGCAACCGGTTTCTTGACCCGTTTCTCCGGCTTCGGGGCCGCAACTTTTTTCGGGGCGTCTTTTGCGGGCGACTTCTTGTCTTTCGGCTTAAGCATACAGATGAACCAAGGGACCTGGACGGAAACGAGCGGGGCACTATCGAAACCGGGGGAGGTCAAGTCAAGGGATGGCTCGGTGTGTGTCGGCTCGGTAGGGGGTGCGATCTGAGGTGGCGATCGCTGCAACCTGCGCAGAGACGCACCTGCTTGGTAGAGAAAACCGACCGGAGCGAGGATCTGGAAAACAGGAAAAACGGGGCTTTGGCGGCTCCGTTCCTGTTTTCCAGATTGATCTCTTCCAGCCCCTCCAATCCGGACCGCCACTTCGGATCGCCCTCCTCGGCGTGCGGTGGGACGTCAACGCGGGCCCGCACACTTCGATTTCATGGGGATTCTGGGCCGCATCCGACTGGCCGCGGAAAGCCCGGTGAGTTGAGCCGATGGTTTATCCCGTGAAGAATCTTCGGACCGGTTGGTTTTGTCCGCGATATCCATGCCTCTGCCCCGTGATTTGGCCTTGTGCATGAAGACGGAACGGGTAGAACGACCAGCAGTCCCAGTTTTTACGCCTCCTCCTACCAAGCCATGGACACCTCCCGATTCTTCCGCAAGGACCGCGCCTTCACCCTGATCGAGCTGCTCGTCGTCGTGGCGATCATCGCGATCCTCGCGGGGATGCTCCTGCCCGCTCTCGCCAAGGCCAAGGCGAAGGCCCAGAAGACGCTCTGCGTGAGCAACGGCAAGCAGTGGGGCCTCGCCGTGAACATGTACGCCGGCGACAACAACAACTCGTTCCCCGACAACGCCAACGGCCAAGGATTCAGCTGGATGATGCCGTCGATGAGCAATTTCTGGAACAACTACCTCATCAAGAACAGCCGCACGACGGCCAAGACCGTGCGGCAGGCCAACGACGTCCTCTTCTGTCCGACCGATGCGTGGCACCGCGCCGCCGAGTCGGGCATGATCTCAAAGGACACCGACGAGCAGTTGATCGGCTACTTCTACCTGCCCGGCCGGAAGAGCGGCGACGGCGATGTCACCGGCGGCGCCCAAGGCACGGCCGAATGGTTCTTCCGGAAGAAGATGAACGGATCGTTCGGGTCGGCTCCCATCCTCATCGACCGCCT
The DNA here is from genome assembly GCA_038226425.1 of Verrucomicrobiota bacterium. GTDB lineage: Bacteria > Verrucomicrobiota > Verrucomicrobiia > Limisphaerales > UBA9464 > CAIVQB01. Next base: position 3,516 of record JBBRQL010000004.1, on the reverse strand, counting down.
CCAGGGCGTCGGCTCGAAGACCACGAACCTCTACAGCCCGAAGCTGACCTGGGTGACCGATTACAACGGCAAAAAAGTCCCGACCTCGGTCCACCGGATCGCCGGTGGCGCGCCCGACGGCGGCAACTTCACCTTCGAGGACGGCCATGTGGAATGGTACAAAGGCCAGCGCGTGGGCCTCGGCTCCGATTACGGCGGGTGGCAATGTTTCTTCAAGATCCCCACCGCGGACCAGCCTTAAGGCCGGTCCGCCGTCATACCCTGCCACCGACGTCGGAAAAGCTCGACGCCCGCAACCGGAACGTTGCAGTCCAACGGAGCACGGACGGTCACGTCCGCACGGATTCCGGCGCAGGAGACCGAAGCCTCACTTGGCCCGCACGCGGAAGAACGCGCCGGCCGCGTCGGCAGGCACGACCAGACCCGCTTCCGGGAAACGTCCCGGGACCTGCCCTGCGACCGTCTCCGGGCCATCGGCCGCGCCGCGCCGGAGCACTTCGTAGGTCGTGGCCGTCGTCGCCGGCCAACTCAACCTCACCCTTCCCGGCGACAACTCGGCGGATCCGATCCGGAACGGCGTCCCGGCCACCATCGGATCGCTGCCCGCCAACTGTTCCGCGGCGTTGTCCTGGCCGTCGTGGTCCGGATCGTCGCGGGGTCCTTGCGCCAAGGAACCGAAATGCGCCGACTCCCAGCCGTCGTCCAACCCGTCCGCGTCGGCATCCGTGATCGGCACGCCTTGCAGCACCAGTTCGACGGAATCGACGACGCCCGTCATCCCGGTCGCCTCATCGGTCACGGCCAACATCCAAGTGCCGGTCGCCGCTTCGCCCAGATGGTGCACCGACGAATAGGTCCATCCGTCCGGCGCGGCGCTCGTGCTGCCGCCCGGACGATGGAGCACGCTGGTCGTTCCCGCCGGGGACCGCAGCGTGACACGCAGGTCGGACATGCGCGGATGCCGCCAATGGAGACGGACCTGGACATGCTCCACGACCATCCCGTCCGCGACCTGGAACGCGAAGCGCGCGGGAACCAGGCCGAGCGAGACCCGGACGGCCGGGTTGGTCGCGACCTGCGCGCGCAGGGCTTCGCCATCGTCGTGCCCGAGCAGCACCGCCGGGATGGCGACGAATCCCGTCTCGCGCATGATGAGGCGTTGGTCGGTGCCTTCGTTGTTCACGATCACCGCGAAGGCCGCGCCCGCGCCGGCCGCGAAATCGATCTTGTCGACGAACGTCCCGGGCTTCCGCGTCATGAGCATACCGGCACCGGTGAAGTCCTTCCCGGGCGCGCTGGTGGATTGACCGACATCCACCAACCGCAGGCTCGCGGTCGGGATGTCCGGATGGATCCCGACCGACCCGCTCGCGGGCAACGACGACAATGATGCCGGCACGCCCGTTCCGGTCACGAAGACCCGCAGGCCATCGTCCGGGATGGTTTGGGGCACGGCATCGGTGAACCGAAGCTCTAAGGCCGGAGGACGGTTGCTCCATGCCGACGCGAGGCGGACCGCGGCTCCCGCGTCGGGCACGCCGAAGCCGACGTTGTGGCTGACGCGGAACCCCGCGCCGTTGGTCCCGAGGTCCGGGTCGGTGAGGTCGATGTGGCGGGACGAGAGCGCCAGGATCTGCTGCATATCCCGCCAACCGAGGCGCGGGTTCGCCGACAACATCAGCGCGGCGACGCCGGAGACGAGCGGCGCGGACGCGGACGTCCCGACGAACGCGGAAGCGCCGGTGGCGTAATCGCCCGAGGGTCCCGAGGAACGGTTGATGCCGCCGGTGCCGGACGGATCGGTGGTGAGCAGCCCGGGCGATCCGTCGCGCTGGTCGCCGCCCATCGCCGCCACCAAGACGCAGGCGCCGGGCGTGCTGTAGCTGGCGACCCGTCCGCTGGCGCGCACCGCGCCGACCGCGATCTGCCGCGGGTCGTTGGCGTAGCCGTCGAGGTTCGCGTCGCCGACACCGAGACGGAAGCTGTAGTCTTGGTCCCGCGTGTTCCCCGCCGAGCGGACCATCACCACGCCGAGGCCGCCGCGTCCCGCGGTCACCGCGTTCGACACCGAGAGGTTCTCCGCCAGCCCCATCTCGAGCACGTCGAAATCGGAGTTCCCCCACGAGTGGTTCTGCACCGCCACCGTGTCGTTCGCATAAGCGAACATCGCGGCCATGCCGGCCTCGTCCGGCAGGTTGTCGAGCGTGTCGAAGATGACCCAGCTGGCCAGCCCGGCGAGAGGTGCGGTGCCCGAGAGGCCGATGTGGTTGCCGTCGCGGGCCGCGATCAGACCGGCGACCGAGGTGCCATGGTATTGGAAGGTCCCGCTCTGGCTTCCCGTGCCGGCAGGATCCACGAAGTTCTTGTGTGGTCCGACCGCGTTGGCCGCGAGATCGGCGTGGGCGAGGTCCACGCCGTCGTCCACGACCGCCACGGTGACGCCTTTGCCCCGGGTCACGGCCCATGCCCCGCGCACCGCGATGTCGGGCGCCGACGGCAAAAGCGCCGTGCCGTCCGGCACCACGGCATCGAGGTAGGCCTGCGACGCGAAGAGCGGATCGTCCGGCGCGGGCGCGAAGGCGAAGTGTTTCCGGGCTTGGCGCCGCATCACCGGCACCGCCGCCTCGACGCCGGGAAGCCGCGACATCGCCTCCGAGGCGCGGACGGCCGCGGCGGCATCCGTGGCCTGGAGCAAGAACGTGCGGTCGTCGAACGTCCCCGACCGCACCAATCCGTGGGCCGCGCACAGGGCGGCGAGCTGGTTCGTGTCGATGAGCCGGAGCACGACGCGGTCGCCGATCCGCACAGGTTTGCCGCCGCCGACCGGAATCGCCGCGAGCCACTTCGGACCGATCGTTGCCTTGGCCGCCTGCGCCGTAGCGATCTCGTAGGATACGGCACGGGGCGCGCGGAACCCGACCTGTCCAGCGCGCGCGGTCCCGGCAAGCAGGATGAGCGGCAGCCAACGACGAACGGATCGAGTCACGTCGCGACGATACCGGAGGAAGCCGCGCGAAGCCACGGAGAGAACTTCACGAGGTACGACCGGAAGCGGGGGGACGTGGGAACTGAACGCCCTGCTTTCCTGGGTGCATGGAGAGTCCTGCCATGTCTGCGGGCTCGCAACGGGCTGGCCAAGAGCCTGGTTGGAAATGAGAAGTGGTGAGAGAGGCAGCTCGGTCAGCCGATGAGAATCGCTGGATACGGGACAGAAATGACGGAAGGACGATGGAGACGGATCAAGCCGATGCCGGCGGCGGCGAGGAAGCTGGGCCGGAAGCGGACGTCGATCCGGCGGATCCTCGACGCGTTGCTCCACATCGCGAAGGCAGGTTGCCGATGGCGGCTGTTGCCAGTGGATTTCCCGCCGTCGCAGTCGGTCTGCGCGTTGTCCACGTGGTTCGTCCCGTCGAAGCGGCCGTAAAGATAATCCTGATACTGCCCCCACGAGACGCCCGTCATCAGATGCACGCGGTAGCCGCGGTCCCGCCAGCTCTTCACGCGGTCCGGCAGGGT
>JBBRQL010000003.1:0-46808 GCA_038226425.1 Verrucomicrobiota bacterium | reverse complement strand
GTTGGAGAATGCGTGGTCTCATACTACTGACGAGAGGTTGAAGGAGTCAATTGGTCTTAGCCTCGCACGGGTAGGAGCACCATCCGCGGTCCGGCTACTGCTCACCGATGTGCTCGTGGGCGGTCGCACAATAGAAGAATTTGAGGTGAGAAAAACCCGGTCTGCTTTGGTCGCGTTCGATGCTTTAAGCGAAGTGACGAATCCTACTGCCGTGCCGGTGTTGGCTGAAGCAATTCGCAAAGGTGGTGACCAGGAGATGACCGTCGTTGCTGCATGGGCATCGCTATCACATATGGGTCTGGCACAAGCGAGCGCGGAGTTGCTCCTATGGACACAGGAAGCGCTGATCGACGTCGGAGCCTTCCCCAATGAATGGGTTCTGATGGTGCGAGATGAAGCGTCGGTGCCATTAATCGCGAACGCGGTGACTTCAGGTGTTTTCGCAAATGAGGCAAACCGGGCACGCTTGCGAGAGTCGCTGGATCAGTGGCGCCGTGATCGACATCGGTGAGCGGATTGGTCAACCGGATTCGGCCGAGCTGCATTTTCTGGTATGCAATAAACAGGTCAGTTTTTTATAATGGCACATGAGGGTGTGACGCCCATGCTCCCAGCATGGCTCGAAAGTTTAGAGTCCAGTATCGGGGCGGTTTTCAAAGTGCTGAATCGCGGTGGCCAGCGTGGCCCCAACTTCAAGGACGACGTGGACCGGCACCGTTTCGTCGCGAAGCTGGCCGAGCCGCGCGTGAAGACCGGTGAGGAGGGCCACGCCTTCGTCCTCACGCCGGATTATTTTCATCGGGTGCTCGAGACGCCGCAGCCGAATCGGGTCGCGGGCATGAATTGGTTTCTGGGCGTTTACATCAATCGGTTCAACCGGCGGCATGAGCTCTTTGGTCAACTTTTGATCACGCCTTAGCGCGGCCGGCCGTCACCGGCACGGGTGCGATCAGAGGTGACGGACGTGAAAGCCTGAAATCGAGAGGCATGCCGAGGCTCTGGAATCGGGGAAGAACGAAGGCGCAGGTAGGGCTCCTGCCGAGCCGCTGAGCAAAGGGCGGCCCGTCAACTCGCAAGGGCTCCGCAGGAGCGTCGCCCTACCACGCGATCGTATGAAGGGGCGCAACCCACGTTTCCGCTCCTTTGATCGTTCCGGCCGGTACTTGCTCTCCCACAACTGTCCGGCACTTCGGAGCGCGGGTCGACCGTCTTCGGCCCGGTTCCGGCGGCTTGCCTCCGTCTCCCGGCTGCCCGCAGGCTCCGCGTCGTGAAAATCCTCTTCATCGGCGATGTCGTCGGCGGACCCGGCCGCAAGGCCGTGAAGGTCCTGCTGCCCCGCCTCCGCGAGCAGCACGGCCTCGATCTGGTCATCGCCAACGGCGAGAACTCCGCCGGCGGCGCCGGGATCACGACCGCGACCGCGAGGGAGATCTTCGCCGCGGGCGTGGACGTCATCACCACCGGCGACCACGTCTGGGACCAGAAGGAGACCGCGCAGTTGGTCGAAGCGGATCCGCGCGTGCTCCGGCCCGCGAACTATCCCGCCGGCGTGCCGGGTCAGGGCAGCATCGTCGTCACCCGGCCGGGCCTCCCGCCGGTGGCCGTGCTGAACCTGCAAGGGCGCACCTTCATGCCGCCGCTGGAGAATCCCTTCACCGTCGCCGCCGCGGAGTTGGCCAAGCTGCGCGCGCAGACACCGGTCATCTTCATCGACATCCACGCCGAGGCCACGTCGGAGAAGATCGCGTTGGGCTGGTTCCTGGACGGCCAGGTGAGCGCGGTGATCGGCACGCACACGCACGTCCAGACGGCGGACGAACGGATCCTTCCCGGCGGCACGGCGTGCCTGAGCGACGCGGGCTTCACCGGCGGGCACGGCGGAGTGCTCGGCCGCGAATGGGCGCCGATCGTCGAGCGCTTCCTCAAGCAGACGCCGCAACGGTTCGGCGTTTGCGAGACCGACGTGCGGCTCCACGGTTGCGTGCTGGACATCGACGAGGCCACCGGCCGGACGCGGACGATCGTGCGCGTCGCCGAGGTCTTGCCGGCGTGAACACGGCAGCGCCATCCGCCGGGACGGGCCTGCCGCGTTCGTGGCGCTGGTGGGTGGTGCTCGGTGTGGTGGTCGGTTCCGCGTTCTGGGTCGTCTGGCGGAAGCCGTCATCGACGGCCTTGGAAGACCGCATCGCGACGGCTTGGATCGCGGGTGTCGCGGGCGGCAAGTCGACCGCGGTGCTATCGGAGCGCCAGCTCGATCGGCGCGATGTCTCGGCCGCGGCATTGGCGCGGGCGTTGGTCCGAAAGGATACTTCGGTCGGCAAGCTCTACCGGGCGGCGCGCGACCAGTTGCCGGGCTGGATCCGGCGACGGTTTCCCCGGCCGTTGGACGAGCGCTTCCGCGGCGCGGCGGCGTCCATCGGGCTGCTGAACCACCGGGACGCGGGCGAGGCGTTGCCGGTGCTCGCCGCTGCGTTGACCGATCCGCGGTCTGCCAACCACGGGCTTGCCCTCCAAGCGGTCACGAGCCTGGGCGATGCCTTGCCGGAAGCGCTGCTGGCGCACGCGCTGAAGGACCTCACGAGCACCGACCCGTCGGCGCAGTTGCGGGCATTGGAATCGTTGGCCCGAGTGTGGCCGGCGCGTCCTGAACTGGACCGGCGGATCGATGAGCTGCGAGCAGAGATCCGTGACCGGTCTTCGGCGCCTGCGGGAATTGGCGTGATCGATCGGGCGGAAGATCGGCGTCGTTGATCTCGATCGGGGTGCATCTTTTCACCGTGCTGGGGTGAGGCTTGGGGCAGCGTGCTGCCAGCATCTTGCTGGCAGGGGCTTGCCGAAGCCGGGGCCGGGGAAATCTTCCCGCGTGTCTCCATCCGCGCCTTCTGCCGGCGAGACGCACGGCAGCACATTGGCAGCACCGGCGACCACGGGTGCCAGATGCGTCCCGATCGGCAGGTCCATCCTCGTTGCCGCTTGTCCGTCCAGCGTGCCGACCGTTTACTCGTCGGGCATGGCGCGTAGCAGATCGCAGTGGGATTTCGGTGAGCTCTTCCCGGCGGCGGAGACACGGCAGGTGTTGTCGGTCACCGACCTCACGGCGCGGGTGAAGCGGCTGGTCGAGAAAGAATTCGGCTCCGTCTTCGTGAGCGGCGAGATCTCGAACTGGCGCCTGCAATCGTCCGGGCACGCCTACTTCGTGCTGAAGGACGCCGGTGCGCAGCTCAACTGCGTGCTCTTCCGCGGCACGGCGAGCGTGGAGCGCGCGTTCTTCCGGGACGGCGCGCACGTGCTGCTCGGCGGCGAGCTGACCGTCTACGAACCGCGCGGCACCTACCAGATGCGCGTCACCTCGGCGGAGGCGCAAGGCGTGGGCGCGTTGCAGGCGGCGTTCGAGCGGTTGAAGGCGAAGCTCGACGCGGAGGGCTTGTTCGCCGCGGAGCGGAAGCGGCGGATCCCGGAGTTCCCGCGCCGCGTGGGATTGGTCACGTCGCCGACCGGCGCGGCGATCCAGGACGTGCTGCACGTCGTCGGACGGCGTTTCGCGGGCATCGAGTTCGTGCTGGTCCCGGTGCGGGTGCAAGGGCAGGGGGCGGCGGCCGAGATCGCCGGGGCGATCGGGCTGCTCAACCGCTGGTCCGCGGGTGGGGAAGCAGGCGGGAAAGCCAGCGGGTCGGTCGTCCAGGACGATCGTGCGATGCCGCGGCTCGATGTCATCCTGGTCACGCGCGGAGGCGGTTCGTTGGAGGACCTGTGGTGCTTCAACGAGGAGATCGTCGCGCGGGCGATCGCGGCGTCGGCGGTGCCGGTCATCTCGGCGGTCGGGCACGAGATCGATTTCACCATCGCGGACCTCGTGGCGGACCTGCGCGCCGCCACACCGAGCGCCGCGGCGGAGATCCTGACCCAGGCCTACGTGGACAGCGCGGGCTTCGTCGCCGCGGTGGGGCAGCGGCTCCGTCAGTTGGTGCGGCGGCGGCTCGTCCATGCGGAGGAAGAGGGGCGCGGGTTGGCGCGGCGTTTCTTTCGTGCGCATCCGCGACGTCGGCTCGAAGAACGCGGACAACGGCTCGACGATCTTGCGTCCGCCCTGGCGCGCATGGGTCGGACGGCGACGAAGCCGGGCCAGGCCCAAGTGGCCAACCTCGCGGGCCGGCTTTCGGCGCTCAAGCCCGCTGCCGCCATCGCGCGGCGACGTCGCGAGCTCGCCGAGTTGGTGCGGCGCTTGTCGGGCCTCATGCAGGACCGGCTCGCGGAAAAGAAGGAAGGCGTGGCGCGGCTCGGCGACGGGTTGCGCCTGCTTTCGCCGCTGAGCGTGCTGCAGCGCGGCTACTCCATCACGCTCGATGCGGAATCCGGCGCGGTGGTCCGCGACGCGGCCGGGCTCGCGCCCGGTCGACGTCTGAGCACGCGTCTGGCCCGGGGCGAGGTCGCGTCGGTGGTCGAGCCGGCGACGAGCGTCAGGGTTTCGCCGGCACCGTGATCACCTGGATGTCGCGGGGGGTGGTGTCGCCGGCCTTGCCGTCTTTGGGCATGAACGCCTCGAACATCTTGATCTGCTGCTCTTGGAGCTCCTTGTAGCGGCCGTACTGCTCATCGGTCAGCACGCCTTTGAGCGCGGCGAGCTTCTGCTCCGACAACGACCGCATGTCCACGGGCTTCGCGGCTTCGCCACCGGTGGTGCCGTCGGTCGTCGGCACCGGCCCGGTCAACGTCCGCTCGGTCTGGGAATAGAGCACCTCGAAGATCTTGTCCTGTTGCGCCTGGTCGATGCCGCCGACGACCTGCTGCATCTGGAGCAGCTCGGAGTTGGCGACCAGACGTGCGTTGGTGCGCCGCTCCTCGACTTTCAGCTCCGTGTAGGCGGTCTGCTGCTCGGGGCTGAGCAGGGCCTTGATCTGCGCCTCAGGGTCGCCCTGTTGGCGGACGGATTCGGCCATCTCCTCCTTGGTCATCTTGCCGCTCATCATCTTCTGGCTGATCTCGCGGCTGACGTTGGCCTGCTTTTCAAGGATCTCGCGGATGGCCTGCTCTTGGTCGGGCGTCGTCCCGACCTTCGCATGGATCTGTGCGAGCTTGCCTTCGAGCTGCTGTTTCAACGCCGACTCCATCATCCCCTTCATGGCCTTCGCCATGCCGTTGGTGTTGCCGTCGTCCTGGCCGAACAGCGCTGCGAAGGGGTTCCCCGCATCGGTTTTTTTTGCGGCAGCCGTGGTGGCCGCGTCGTCCTTCTTCAGCAGGTCCTGGACGCGCGTGGCGAGCTGGAGGTTGTCGGCTTCGAGCCGCGCGAGCTGCTCCTTGGCTTTGGCGAGCGAGGAGTCGGTCTCGGCCCCGGCGCCGCCGGCGTCCGCTGAGGGGTGCGCCGCGGCCTCGTGGTTTGCCGACTGCCCGGGTCCATGGCTGCGGGTGGCGAAGAACCCAGCGGTGACCACGCCGCCGATGATCAGTCCGAGGGCGAAGGAGATGAACTTGGGCGACATGTGTTGATGTCTAGCCAAGGTCCGGCGGATCGGCAATGGGCCGATTGGGGCGGACGCGATCCGACGTGGCGGATTTCGGGCACCGATTGCCGGCCTGCTGGGTCACCGGGTCGGACTCAGCGTGCGACGAAGCTTGGACGAGCGGGACGAGGCGGCGGGTGCCGGTCGCGGATCCGCGATGCAGCAGGGAGCGATTTGCTCTGTAGAAAATTAAATCTGGAAAGCAGGAAAACAGGAACGGAGCGGACAAAACGCCAAGTTTCTGTCGCGTCAGGTTTCCTGCTTTCCTGTTTTCCAAATTCTCTCTCCGGCCGGTGTTTCTTCAGAACAAGAGCGGTGCCCGTCCCGTGTCCGCCACTTCAGATCGGACCAGTCTCCATCCCGGCTTCGGCCGTGCCGGGACGAGACCGTCGCGATGGGTTTGAATTCCCTGCTTCCGTCCGGGTCCATCCGCGCGGTAAGAGACCTCCGCATCCATGAAACCAATCGCGCTGCTCGCCTCGGGCCTCACGTTAGCCGTCGCTCTCCATGCCGGTTCCGGCGAGAACTGGCCGCAATGGCGCGGACCGAACTTCGACGGCTCGGCGAAGGCCACCGGGCTTCCGGCGACCTTGGCCAAGGAATCCGCCGCATGGGTCGCGCCGATGCCCGGCAAGAGCGGTGCCACGCCCGCGGTCTGGGGCGACAAGGTTTTCGTCAGCACCGCCGACGCGCAGAAGCAGCTGGTCCTGCTGTGCCTCGACCGGAAGACGGGCAAGGAGCTGTGGGCGCGGACGGTGGCCGTCGGCGACAAGGATGTCGGCCGTAACAACATGGCCGCGCCGTCGCCGGTCACGGACGGGGAACGGGTGACGATCCTCTACGGCACGGGCGACCTCGCGACGTTCGACCTCGCCGGGAAGGAGCTCTGGAAGCGGAACCTCGGGAAGGACCACGGCAGCTTCGGCATCATGTGGATCTACGGCGCCAGCCCGTTGCTCCAGGACGGCCGGCTCATCGTGCCGGTCCTCCAGCGCGACGAGCTGCCGTCCGATTACCCGCTCTTCGACGGCAAGCCGCAGCGCGAATCCTATCTGCTGGCGCTCGATCCGGCGACGGGCAAGACGCTGTGGAAGCACGTCCGCACGACTGATTCGACCAAGGAATCCCACGAATCCTACGCCACGCCGATCCCGTACCGCGGCAAGAACGGCGCCGAGATCTTGGTCGTCGGCGGCGACCACGTGAGCGGCCATGATCCGAAGGACGGCACGGAGCTCTGGCGGGCGCGGTTGTACGAGAAGCGCGACGACTGGTACCGCATCGTGACCTCGCCGCTCGCGGCCGACGGGCTCATCTACGCCAGCGGACCGAAGGGCCAGCCGGTGGTCGCCTTCAAGGATGGCGGCAAGGGCGACGTCACCGGCACCCATGTCGCCTGGAAGTTCACCGAGAACCCGACCGACTGGAGCACGCCGTTGCTCTACCAAGGCAAGCTGTTCGTGCTCGACGGCGGCAAACGCGTGCTCTCGCGGCTCGATCCGAAGACCGGCGAGAAGAAGTGGAGCGGGAAGCTTCCCGGCACCGGCCCCATCTGGAGCTCCCCCACCGGCGCGGACGGCAAGATCTACGTCGTGAGCGAGGACGGTGTCGCCAGCGTGGTGGGCACCGGCGACGAGTTCCAGATCCTCGGCACGTGCACGTTCGAAGGCGAAGGCCCGTGCAAAGGCAGCGTCGCCGCGGCCCAGGGCATGGTCTTCTTCCGCACCGCCAAGAACCTGTACGCGTTCGGTTCCCGCTGAGGCTCGGGAGGTCGACGGCGTCGGTAGGGCGAGGCTCCTGCCGAGCCGCTGAGCAGAGGGCGGCCCGTCAACTCGCATGGGCTCCGCAGGAGCGTCGCCCTACCCGCCGATCAAAGGAAGGCGGGCGTCGCCAAGGCCCTGTCCGGTCACTTCTTCAGCAAGGCGTACTCCATCGAATCCACGAGCGCCTGGAGCGATGCGGTGATGATGTTCTCGCTGACCCCGACCGTGCCCCAATCGCGCTTGCCGTCGGTGCTCTGGATGAGCACGCGGGTCTTCGCCCCGGTGCCGGCGACGCCGTCGAGGATGCGCACCTTGTAGTCGGTGAGCTTCACCTGGCGGATCTTCGGGAAAGACTTCGCGAGCGCGGCGCGGAGCGCGGTGTCCAGAGCGTTCACCGGTCCGTCGCCTTCGGCCACGGTGTGGTGGACCTCGTCGCCCACCCTGACCTTCACCGTGGCTTCGCAGATGGACGTCTTGGCGTCGCCGCGCATCGAGACATGGTACGAATCGACCGTGAACAGGAGTTCCGGATCGTGGTCGAGCACGCCGCGGATGAGCAGCGCCAACGACGCTTCGGCCGCCTCGTATTCGTAGCCGAGGTTCTCCTGCTCCTTGACGCGGGCGGTGATCGTCTTGGTCTCCGGCATCTCCGCGGTGAGCTTGAAGCCCAGTTCGGCGGCCTTCACCAGGATGTTGGTGCGGCCCGACATGTCGCTCACCAGCACGCGGCGGAAGTTGCCCACCGCGGCCGGATCGATGTGCTCGTAGCTGCGCGCGACGCGCTCGATGGCGTGGACGTGGATGCCGCCCTTGTGCGCGAACGCCGTCTGGCCCACCCACGGCTGCCGGGTGTCGTGGCGCAGGTTGGCGATCTCGTCCACGAACTCGGACAACTCCTTCAGCTTGGGCAGCGACTTCGGGGGCACGCCGATCTTGCCGAGCTTGAGCTGGAGCGTGGGTATGACGCTGGTGAGGTTGCAGTTCCCGGTGCGCTCGCCGTAGCCGTTGATGGTGCCTTGCACGTGGGACGCGCCGGCCTCCAAGGCCGCGATGGCGTTGGCGACGCCGAAGCCGCAGTCGTTGTGAGTGTGGATGCCGAGGCGGGCGTTCAGCTTGCCGTGGGCGAAGGCGGTGATCCGCGCGACCTCGCTCGGCATGGCGCCGCCGTTGGTCTCGCAGAGGCAGATGACGTCCGCGCCGGCCTTCTCGGCGGCCTGCCAGGTGGCGAGGGCGTATTCGGGCTCGTCCTTGAACCCGTCGAAGCTGTGCTCGGCGTCGTAGACCACGATCTTGCCCTGGTCCTTCAGGTAGCGGATCGTGTCGGCGATCATCGCGAGGTTCTCGTCCGGCTTCACCCGCAGGACCTCGGTGACGTGGAGCAGCCATGTCTTGCCGACCACGCAGACGACCGGGGTCGCCGCGTCGAGAAGCATCCGCACCTGCTCGTCCTGCTCGACCGGCACGCCCTTCTTCCGGGTGAAACCGAAGCTAGCGATCTTGGCGTTCTTCCACTTGCGACGTTTCGCCTGCTGGAAGAACTCCATGTCCTTCGGGTTCGATCCCGGCCATCCGCCTTCGATGTAGTGGACCCCGAAAGCGTCCAACCGCTCGGCGATGCGCAGCTTGTCGGTCAGGGAGAAATTGATGCCTTCGCCCTGCGATCCGTCGCGGAGGGTCGTGTCGTAGATCTCAACTTGGTTTTTCATTCGGAGGCTGTGGCTGATGGTCGTGCGGGCTGGCAGAGGGTACAAAGCAAAAACCCCGTTCCGACGGGCGGAACGGGGTTTTCAGAAGATGGAAAACTCGTTCAACGCCCTAGGTGGCCGATGATGATGACCGTTCCGATGAAGCTAGGAATCTCCAGCGCGGCTCCCCGGGAGCAACGTCCCGTGACCGTCGGGTATGTCGGCATCAGCATCACCCCGGGGACCATGCCGGACCGAAGGGTGCCTGACAATGCACAATTCGCAGGGGCCCAAGGCCGACGCATCAAGAGCGTGCCGAGCAGAGAAGCCGGGAAGCCGGGGCGGAGCTTGAAGAACCGCGGGGTGGATAGAGAACTACTTCTGAGACGAGCGATCCGGTCCACGACCGTGCGGCGATGTCCTGGAAGCTGCCGGACCCGCGACCGAAGCGAGGGCAGGAGCAGGTCCCGGGCGAACTGCTGCGGTTGGCGGCGGCGTTCCCGGTTCGGGGCCGGCCGCAGCCGGCCGCCTCGGGCGCTCCGGCAGAGTGAAGCCGAAGTGGCGGCAAAAATCGGCCGCCGGCGCGCTGATCCGCACCACGCGTTGGGTGAATGGATCGGTGTATTCCAGCCCCACCGCGCGCAATGCCAGGCCGCCGGGATGCGGCGTGCCGTACATGTCGTCACCCTGCACCGGCGTCCCGCTCGCGGCGAGATGCAGGCGGATCTGGTGGGTGCGACCGGTGTGCGGCTTCGCCTCGACCAAGGCCGTGTAGCGCCCGGTCTGCAGCACCTTGAAATCGGTGTGCGCCTCCTTGCCGGCGGTCGGGTCGACGCGGTGCCGGCCGGGTTCGCGTTCTTCCGGCCCGAGCATGTCGGTGCGCGTCCATTCGGGCTGCTTGGGCAGGCCGTCGGTCACGGCGAGATAGGTCTTCTTGACCACGCGGTCGGCGAAGAGGCGCGAGATGGGCGCCATCGCGCCGAGATGTTTCACGCAGAGCAGGATCCCGCTGGTGCCGGCGTCGAGGCGGTGGACGTGCCGGAGATACCGCATGTTCCGCGAACGCGCCCAGTAGTCGCCCGCGCTGATCGACGACTGGATGGCCAGCGGAAGGTTGCGCGCGGTGTGCTCCCAGTCGTCCGGTCCGAGGATCCAGCCGGCCGGCTTGTCGAGGGCCATGACCGTGCGGTCTTCGTAGAGGATCGGGATGCGCGTCTCGTCCGCGAGCTCGATGTAGGTCGGTTTCGCCACGCGCCGATCAAAGCACGGTCCGCCCGCGAAAGACACGAATTGCGCTCATGACGGACACCGGGATGACGGATTTTCCGTCCGCCTCGCAGGCTGGAAGCCCGCGGATACAGGCAGGCTGGAAGCCCGCCCTCCTGCGCATCGGTCGCGGAAGCGTCGATGTTCTCGGAAGGGCCGCTCAGGCCTTCGGCAGGATCTTCCGCAAGAACTCGCGGGTCCTCTCCTGCGACGGGTCGCGGAAGATCCGCCCGGGCGGACCGGATTCGACGATGCGTCCTCCTTCCATGAAGAGCACGTGGTCGGCGACCTCCTCGGCGAACCGCATCTCGTGCGTGGCGACGAGCATCGTCATGCCTTCGTCGGCCAGTTGGCGCAGCACGCGAAGCACCTCCTCGCGGAGCTCCGGGTCGAGCGCGCTGGTGGGCTCGTCGAAGAGCATCACCTGCGGCTTCATCGCCAGCGCGCGGGCGATGGCCACGCGCTGTTGTTGTCCGCCGGAAAGCTGGGACGGCCGATGGTCCGCGCGGTCGGCGAGGCCGACCTTGGCGAGCAACGCCCTCGCGGTCGCCCCGGCTTCGGCGGCGGTCTGGCCGAGCACGAACCGAGGGCCTTCCATCACGTTCTCCAGCGCGGTGCGATGCGGGAACAGATGGAACTGCTGGAAGACCATCCCGGAGCACAGGCGGAGCCGGCGTTGCTTCTCGCGGTCGGGTCTGGCGCCCGCCTCCAGCGTCACGTCGCCGACCGTGATGAGCCCGGTGTCGTGCGTCTCGAGCTGGTTCAGGCAGCGCAGGAAAGTGCTCTTGCCGCAGCCGCTCGGGCCGATGAGCACGACCACCTCGCCGCGTTGCTGCGCGTGGTCGATGCCGTCGAGCACGCGGGCCGCGCCGAAGCTCTTGCCAAGGCCTTCGGTGCGGATCATCGCAGGCTCCTCTCCAGGCGCCGCAACGCGACCGATGCCCCGTAGCTCATCGCCAGGTAGATGCCGCCGGTCATCAGGCCGAGACCGATGTAGTCGGACGTGTCGATGGCGCGGATCTGGTACTCCTTCGTCAGCTCCACCAGCCCGATGACCGAGACGATGGACGAGTCCTTGGACATCGCGATGAAGTCGTTGGTGACGCTCGGGAGGCTGATGCGCAACGCCTGCGGCAGCACCACCCGGCGCAGCGCGGTCCAACGCGTCATCCCCAGCGCGAGCGCCGCCTCGGATTGCCCCTTCGGCACGGCCTCGATGCCGGCGCGGTAGTTCTCGGCCTCGTTCGCCGCGTAGTTCAGCCCGAGCGCGACCACCGCCGCGACGCCCGCGCTGAGCTTGATGCCGAGTTGTTGCGCGAGCCCGAAGTAGATGAAGTAGATCTGCAACAGCAGCGGCGTCCCGCGGAAGACCTCGATGTACGCCGTCGCGGCCCAGCGGACCACGGCCGGTCCATCGGTCCGCAACAGCGCCAAGGCGAGTCCCCAGACCACGGCGATGGCCATGCCGGCGCAGGTCACCCAGACGGTCGTCACCGCGGCCCTGAGCAGGATGGGCAGGTAGATGCGCCATCCGCGCAGCGCCGATGCGCGGGCCGTCGCCGGCCCTTCTTCCGGCACCTTCCAGCCAAGCAATGTCCCTTGCTCGGCCGTCCAGAGCCCGTACTTCGAGTAGATGCGTTCCAGCGTGCCGTCGGCGAGCAAGGCCTCGATGGCCCGGTCGATCTCGGGCAGCAAGGCGGCGTCCTCGCGCCGCACGCCGATGGCGTAGAAGCCCGGTGCGAAGGGCGGTCCGGCGCGCCGGAGCTTGGTGTTGCCGGCGAGGTTCACCTGGGCGATGGGCGTGTCGGTGAGCACCGCGTCGAGACGGCCGACCTCGAGGTCGCGGAAGTAGTTCACGTTGTCCTGGTACACCCGCACGTCGAGGTCGCCGCGCGCTTCGAGGATGCGGTACGACACCGTGCCGGAGAGCACGCCGACGGGACGGCCCTTGAGCGGGTCGAGCGAGGTGACCAGCGGTTGGTCCGCGCGGACGACGAGCTGCTGGCCGAAGGCGAAGTACGGCCGGCTCATCGCGATCTTGGCGAGGTTCTCGGGCGAGCGTTCGAGGCCGGCGATGATGATGTCGAAGGACGTGCCGTCCCCCAGCGCCGGGATGAGCATGTCCCAGTTCTGCTGCACGAAGGCGGACTTCACCCCCAGCTTCGCCGTGAGCGCGCCGGCGAAATCCACCTCGAAGCCGGTCAGCTCCTGCGGACGCTGCGGATCGTGGTAGATGTAGGGCGCGCCGCCTTCGGCGTCGTTGCCCCAGCGGAGCACGCCGCGTTGCCGGATCTCCGCCCAGGTGCCGGCGTGGGCCGCCATCGCGAGAAGGAACACCGCGACCCCGCGGAGAAGGAGAGCAAGGCACGCCGGGCGATGCCGGGACATCGGCGCAGAACGGGTAGAACGGGAAGGTCCCACAGGCGGGCGATAAGCGGTCTTGGCCACGGGATCACAAGTGGAAAATTCCGGATCGCGACACGATCGGGTCGGGACCTGGAGAAGAGGAAGACAAGAGGGTCCGACAAGAAGTGGCGGACAGTAGTGGAGGAGGCGTGGATTGAAGGGCCTGCCTTCCGGTTGTCTGGCCCAAGCTACCATGGCTGCATGGCTCGCATCGGGCCGGTCACGGACGCTCCAGCTCTGATCCACGACTCTCCCTGCCCACGGATCAGGCGCCTGAACCGGTCCATGTCCGCGATCCGCGGGATCTCGTGGACCGTTCGATCCTCCCCCGGGCCCCCGCCTCAGTGCAGGATCGGTTCCGGGTTGGGCTGGCGCATGAGTTCCGCGTCGAGGTCGAGGAACCAATCCAGGCGGCGATCGGTCTCCTCCAGGTCGATGTGGCGCGCCATGATCAGATAGGTCGCGTAGTGGTTGCCTTCCGATTCGACCAGGCTGCGGTAGAACGCCGCCAGCTCCGGGTCGTCGCTTTCCAGCGCTTCGCCGAGCACCTGGAACTTCTCGCAGCTCCGGGCCTCGATCAGCGCGCAGCAGATGAGGTGGTCGATCACCTGGCCCTGGATGCCTCCGCGCACGGCCCGCATCAGGCCTTTGATCCAAGCGCTCGGACGCGGTTCGGTGAAGGGGATGCCCCGGCGCCGGAGCAGCTGGAGCACCAGCTCGAAATGCTGCAATTCCTCGATGGCGATGGCGTTCAGCTCATGCACCTGGCCGAAGAGCTGGCGGAACTTCTCGAGGTTCAGCGCGGTGGTCGCGGCCTTGCGCTCCAGATGGGCATGGTCCACCAGCACGGCCGGCAGGTTCGCCTTCACCTTGGGCAGCCAATCGGAGGGGATCCGCTCGCGGAACAGAAGCATCGCGCCCAATCCAGACCGCTGCATCGCTCTTCGCAACGGTTTTCCCGTGCCACGAGCCTGACAAGCTCACCCGCTCTTGGCGGAGGCCCGGCCAGAGACTACTCCGACCTAGCGGCTTCACTCGACCCGGATGCGGTAGAAGACGGTGGCATCGCCGGTGGGGGCGAGGTCGTCGGATTGATTCTGCGGCGGTGTGGCCCGGATGCCCGTGCGCACGGCCGTGAACGGTCCCGGCAACCGCGCGGCGCGCTCGATGGCGTAGGTATGGCCCGCCGTGCTGGCCCAGCGCAGTCGGGTCGTGCCGGCCAACGACGTGGAGGGCTGCGCGGACAACCGGAACGTCGTGCCCGGATCCAGCGGATCGGTGCCGGCGAGGAATTCTTGTCGGTCGGAGGCACCATCGCCGTCGGAATCCTCCGCGCCGGTGTGGGAGAGGTCGCCGAAGTGCGCCAGTTCCCAAACGTCGTCCATGCCGTCGGCGTCCACATCGGGCGTCGCGAGGTCGAGGCGGACGATGTCGGCGTGCTTGCCGCTCAGGTTGTGGACGTGGATCAGCAGCGCCCGGGGCGGAGCCGTATCGGTGAAGCCGGCCGCTTTGGCGTTGGCGCGGTCGAAGCCGAGGGTCACGCCCGATGCCTCGTCGAAGTACGGCGTGCGATCGATCCCGGCCGAGGTCGTGTCGATGGCGGGCTTGGCGGCGTCGAAGGCCACCCAATCGGTCGTGTCGTCGAACTCCCCGCGGGTGAGCACCCGGTAACGGAAGCGCGTCCGCGTCGCCGAGAGCCCGAAATCGGTGGCCGCGGCGGAGTGGACCATCACGCCGTTGGCGAAGAGCGCCGCGTCGTGCGGCCCGGCGCCGAACAGGTCGAGCGGCCGGCTCCCGACGAGCTTCCCGGTGGCCTCGTCGCGGACGACGGTCTCCAGCGCATCGGTCGAGTCGTCGTAGGAATCGACGTCGCCGACGCCGAACGTGCCGGTGTTCCCGTTGATGAGCGTGAAGTCCGCCATGCCGTCGCCGTCGAGGTCGATCTCCACGTCGAAGTCGTTCGCCGCGCGGTTCGGCGTCGACCAATGCCCGGCGGTGGCGATGCCGAAATAAAGCGTGGTGGACGCCATCGTGCCGGCGGTCGCGATGTCGCTGGCGGCGCCGACGGCGAGCACGTCGGTCGAGGCGCCGACCGGGGTGAAGGCCACTGGTGTCTTGGCGAGACCCAACTGGAACGCCGCGACGAGCGGCGCGGAATGCGCGCTGGGTCCGCGGCCGGGCAAGGTGAGCGAGCCGGTCGGGCCGGCCGGAAGACCGACGTGGGTCGCGGTCACGGCCATCTGAGATGCGGCGCGGGCGATGATGTGCCACGGGACGTGCAGCGCGGTCCCGCCGCCGCGCAGCCAGATGTCGCCGCTCGATTCCGGCAACTGCGGACGCGGCACGCCGCCGATGTCGGCGACCGCCGTGAGATCGCGGGTGCGGACGAACTTGGAAGGATCGACATCGAGCCGGAAACCGACGCTCGTCGCGCCGTTGGCCGGGACCGTGATGTTCGGGACCGACGGCGTGAGCGTGATGCCCGGCTCCGCGACGGAGGTCGCCACGGTCAGGTCCAACGTGACCGGCGAACCGCCGTGGTTGACCACCCGGACCGAACGGTTGAGCGAGAGCGGTCCTGACAGCTCGTACAGGCCGAACGAGATGGAGACCTCGCCCAGCGAGTTGTCCGCCTTGGCCACCACCGCGGTCGACGCGGCGGCGTCCACCTGGAGCCGCCCGGCGCCGGCGCGGGACTTGGGATACAGATGGCCATCGGCGTCGTGGATGATGACCGTCGTGCCCATCAACGCGGCCTTGATGTCGTCGACCGGCCAGGTCGGATGCGCCTGCTTCAACAACGCCGCGGCTCCGGAGACGTGCGGGGCCGACATCGATGTGCCGCTGAACACCACGCCGGAGGAGCCACCGCCCGATTCCGCCGACCGGATCGATGAGCCGGGCGCGGCGAGGTCGGGCTTCAACCGGTTGTCCGGATAGGTAGGTCCCCGGGAACTGCTCTCCTCGATCTGGTCGGCCAGCTCCGGATGGACGGTGACGACCGCGCTGGAAAGCATGGCCGTGACGCCGTCGATCAGATGGGCGCGCAGCAAGGTGCCGTCTGCTTTCGAGATCATCACGCCGGGGATCGTGATCGGATCGACGGCAGAGCCGCCCATGGGGATCGGCGGACCGTCCTGGTTGTTGACCATGATGATGCCGATCGCGCCCGCGGCCTGGGCCTTGGCGATCTTGTCGGCGAACAGGCAATCCCCGCGGTCGATCAACGCGATCTTCCCTTTGAGCGCGGCGGTGTTGGAGAGCGGTCCGCAGGCATCGGACGGCGAGGTGGCCACGACCTGGGCCGTCTTGGGCCCGACCTCGGCGAGCGGCGCGGTGACGGCGCCCTCGACGGCGGGGTAGTTGGCGGCGATCGAAGCCGGGGAAAGCACCCGCAAGTCCAAGGTGCTCGTGCCGTTGTCGATCGAGTTGGCGACCGTGATGGCGCGAGGGGCGACGCCGGGGTTGCCGAGGATGTAGTGGGTGTCGCCCGCGTTGCCCGCGGAGATGACGACGACGCAGCCGAGCCGCGCCAAGCGGTCGACCGCCTTGAGTTCGACATCGGCCGGGTCGTACTGCCCGAAATCACCGCCCAACGAGAGGTTCACCACGTCCAGATGGTCGGTGGTCCGGCCGTCGGCGTTGGGGTCGGCCGCCCAGTCGAGTGCGTCGGTCACGGCATCAGTGGAACCGGTGCGACCGAAGACTTTCAGCGCATACAGCTTCGCGTCGGGCGCGACCCCGGGTCCGATCTTGAACCGGGTGAAGTCGACCTTGCCGTTGTGCGGGCCGGTGTAGGTGCTGCCGTCGGCCAGCACGCCCAGGCCCGCGGCGATGCCGGCGACGTGCGAGCCGTGGCCGTTCGCCTTGGTGTCGAGCGGATCCGGATCGGGGACCGGTGTGTCCTTCGCGGTGTCGCTCGAGTCGTAGTTGTCGCCCACGAAATCGGTGCCCCCGACGACCTTCGTCGTCGGGAACGAGCCGGGCTCGATCACCTTCGGATCGTCGTTCTCATGGTCCGCGGCGCGGCCGCGGCCGCCGAAGTCGGCGTGATAGTAGTCGATGCCGGAATCGATGATCCCGATGCGGACGCCGGCGCCGGCGAGGCCGCCGATGGTCCCGGCCCATGCCGCCGGCGCGCCGACCCATGGCACGCTCGATTCCAAGTTCGGCTTGTACTGGTGGACGCGTTGGACGCGGACCACGCCGGGCAACGCCCGTAGCTCCGGGATCCGCGATTCCAGCACGCGGACGCGGACGGCGTTCACCAAGATGCCGAAGCGACCGGTGATCTTCGCATCCAGCGGGACGAGCAACGGCTCCAGCGCGGCTTGTTGCCGGCGGATCTCGGCGAGACGCTCGGAGGAGGGCGTCGGCGCCACCGCCGGCTTGGCTCCGGTGCGTTCGGCTGCGGCGAGGTCGAGTTCGGCGACCGCCGGACCTTCCAGCTCCAGGAAGACCGCGACCGGCCGGTCCGCCCGGAGCAGAGGCCCGGACCACAACACCAGCAGGAACGGGATCAGCAGCTTGAGCTTCATTTCAGGGAGGCGACAGGACTCGCGGGCGAACCTAGCGACGGAGCACGGCCGCGACAGGGAAACTTTCCGGGCGCGGCGCCGACGGGTGCATCGGGACACCGTGGTCCCGGGCGCCGCCAAAGTGCTGCCAACGCGTCTCGCCGGCAGAAGGCGGGGATGGAGAGGCGCGGGGGATTTTCCCGGCCCCGGCTTCGTCGAGCCCCTGCCAGCAAGATGCTGGCAGGGGCTCGCCCACGCCTCTCCCAAGCACATCGGAAAGGTGCACCGGCTGCCGATGACGGGCGGAGCAACGGACACGCGCTGGCCGGACGCGGTCGCGCACGGCGCGCATCTTCTCCGACGGGCCGGAGCGGTCGGCTCCGTGCCGTCCGTCACTCGTACCGCAGCGACTCGATGGGATCGAGGTTGGCCGCTTTCCAGGCCGGATAGGTGCCGAAGGCGATGCCGACGACCGAGCAGACGAAGAGGCCGATGAGCGCCCAATCCCACGGGAACACCGGCGGCGTGTTGAGCGCGGCGGCGGCGAGGTTGCCCGCCACGATGCCGAGCACGATCCCGATGATCCCGCCGATCTCGCTGAGCACGACCGCCTCGAGGATGAACTGCGTCATGATGTTCCGCTTCTTGGCCCCGATGGCGCGGCGGATGCCGATCTCCTTGGTCCGCTCGGTCACGCTCACGAGCATGATGTTCATGATGCCGATGCCGGCGGCGACGAGCGCGATGCTGGCGATGACCCCGGCGCCGGCGCGGACGGCCAGCGTGATGGTGCGGAACTGCTTGATCAAGGAATCGTTGGAGACGATCTCGAAGTCGTCCTCCTCGCCGGGCGGCACCTTGCGCAGCGCCCGGAGGATGCCGCGGACCTGTTCCAACGTGTCCGAGTAGACCGATTGGCTGTGCGCCTGGACCTGGATCCGGAGCGAGGTCTCGCGGCCGTAGCGGTTCAGGACGGTGGTGATGGGCACGACCATGAACTCGTCCTGGCTCCGGCCGAACATGCTGCCCTTTGGCTCGAGCACGCCGACGACGTTGTACTTCACTCCCTTGAACTGGACCCACTCGCCCAACGGCGACCCGAACGGGAACAGCTTCCTGGCCACGTCCGAGCCCAGCACCGCGACGTTGCGCGACCCGGACATGTCGCTCTCCACGAAGGGGCGTCCTTCGGCGACGGAGAAGTTCTGGGTCTCGAACGCCTCGGGGCTCATGCCGCGGAAGGCGATGCCCGGGTTCGTCTTCCGGAAGCGCGACGCGACCTCGCCGAGATCCGCATCGGCGCTGACGCCCACGCTCTTCGCCAGCGTCGCCCGTTCCCGGATCGCCGCCGCGTCGGCATAGTAGAACCGTTTCCTGCGGAAATATTTGTCCATCGACTCCGAGTCGTCGTCCACGCGGATGGCCGGGAACCGCTGCATCTGGAACGTGTCGCTGCCCAGCTGCTGCATGTTGCTCTCGATGTTCCCCTGGAGCGCGCGGATGGCGGTCATCACCACGATGATGCTGAACACGCCGATGAGGATGCCGAGCAGCGTCAGCGACGAGCGGAGCTTGTGCGCGGCGATCGCGTTGATCGCCATGGCGAAGGCCTCGCGCAGCTCGGATAAGAGGTTGAGGCGCTTCATGGGGAAGGGGAGGGCGGCGGCCCATATGCGTGGGCGCGGAGCCCGGGTTGGACGGATCGACGACCGCTGGGGGACTTGGTGACCCGGGCGTTCATCCTCAATCGGCCCTCAACGCGTCCACCGGGTCCATCCGCGCGGCCCGCCAAGCCGGCAGGAACCCGCTCACGACGCCGGTCAGCACCGACACCAGCAGCGCCACCGCCACCAGCCACCACGGCATCGAGGCCGCGAGGAACTTGTCCACGACCAGCGTCAGCGGCCACGCGACGAGGATGCCGAGGATGCCCGCGCCGAGCGTGATGGTCGCGGCCTCGACCAGGAACTGGACGAGGATGGTCCGGCGTTTCGCGCCGATGGCCTTGCGGATGCCGATCTCCTTGGTCCGCTCGGCCACGCTCACGAACATGATGTTCATGATGCCGATGCCGCCGACGAACAGCGACAGGCCGCTGATGAACAACCCGACGGCGGCGATGGTGCCGCCGACCGCGTTGAAGAAGGCCACGATCGCCTCCTGCGAGTTGATGGCGAAGTCGTCCGGGAAATCAGGCGGCACGCGGCGGAGCTTGCGCATGATGCCCCGCAGCTCCTCGCGGGCGTCGTCGACCTGGGAAAGATCCCGCACCTTGGCCGTGATGGTGAGGTCCGGCCAGCGGCTGAAATCTTGGCTGAACCGCGTGATGGGGATGACGATCTGGTTGTCGAGGTCATTGCCGAAGGCGCTCCCTTGCTTGTCCAGCACGCCGACGACCTCGAGGCGGATGTCGTTCAGCTTCACCTTGCCGCCGATGGCTTCGCCGCCGGGGAAGAACCGGTCCGCCAGATAGCTCCCGAGCACGCACACCGGCCGGCCTGATTGGACGTCGCCCGGGGTGAGCCACCGCCCCTGGGAAAGCGAGAGCCCGCGCACGGCGAGGCTGTTCTCGTCGTTGCCGGCCACGTAGACGCCGCGGGCTTGCCGGCGGCCGAACGAGACCGTGCCGTTGCCGCCGGAATCGACGCTGACCGCCGAGCACAGCGTGACCAACCGGTCGAGGTCGCGGACGTTCTGCAGGGTGAGCTCCTTGCGGTTGCGGGAGAGCCGCCAATCCGTCTCGCTCGTCATCCAGGAGAACCGCTGGATGAACAACGTGTCGGCGCCGATGTTCCCGACGCTCTTCCGGAACGCGTCGTTCAGGCCGGTGATCGCGGTGCCCATCAGCGTCACCGACACGATACCGATGACGATGCCCAGCGTGGTGAGCCCGGCGCGGAGCTTGTTGGCCCTCAGCGCCGTCCAAGCGATGAACGCCGATTCCTTGAACTCGGAGAGCAGGGTCATGCGAGCGTCTCCTGGAACACGGCCTCGTTCGCCTGCTTCAACCGTCCGATGAAAGCGACGACCGTATCCCGGTCGGGTGGCGTGCGGACGGGCAGGTCCTCCCACCACTCCGGTCCTGAGACCTCCTCCGCCAGACGGTTCAACCGCTGGTGCAGTTCGGCCGGGCTGTAGTCGTTGTCCTCGGCCGATGACGCCCGGGTCAGCAGACCCTCCCATTTTGGCGACCGCTCGAGTTCCACCGCGAGCAGGTCGATCAAGTCGCGTGGCAGGCCGCGGGTCGAGAGCGCTGACAGCTTGGCCAAGACCAGGTCGGCGAAGGCGGTCACCCGCAGCCCGGCGACATGCCGGCTGCGGACCGTCTTCTGGCGGGGCCGCAGATAGGGCCGGGCCAGCTCGATCCGCAACGTGTGCGGACCGTTCTTCAGCGCGTACTCGAAGATATCCTCGTTCAGCTTGCTGACCAGCCGGAGCGGCTTTCCACGCCCGGTGGGCAGGCGGCGATGGACGGTCTCCAAGTCCTCCTTGGCGTTGTGGAGGTCGATGTCGTAGCTGAAGCGCCCGAACCGGTTCTCCAGATGTTCATGGAACATGGCACCGGCACCGGCGAAGGTCCCGGCGCGGATGAGTTCCGGCACGCGGGCGAACGCCTCCTTGATGGAGTCCAGGTCTGCGGCCTGCTGTTTCATGCGACCCGGTAGATCTCCCGGAGCACCTGCCGGGTCCGCTTCTGTCCGTGCTCCAAGCAATAGTCCAGGTCGAACCAACCCTTGGGCAATTGCCGCCAATGCCAAGCGCGTCCCCGCTCGATGACGTTCAGCGCGATCTGCCGCCGCCCTTCGTGGCCAACCCTCGGACCTAGGTTCCACGCGAAGACACGGAGCGGTCCCGGCACAAGCTGCCGGGCTTCTCGACCAAGAGACCTGGAGGGGCTCGATCTCATGCGTCTGCCGTCATGGATTCCATCCGCTTCGCCGCTCGCGGGTTCGGGTTCACCTCGTCCGCCGCGATCAGGCCGTCCCGGATGCGGATGATCCGCCGGGCGTGCTGGGCGACCTCCTCCTCGTGGGTGACGACGATGATGGTGTTGCCCTTGCGCGACAGCGCCTCGAACAGCCCGAGGATCTCCTCGCCGGTCCGAGAGTCGAGGTTGCCGGTCGGTTCGTCGGCCAGGACGATGCTGGGATCGTTCACCAAGGCGCGGGCGACCGCCACACGTTGCCGCTGGCCGCCGGAAAGCTCGTTCGGCCGATGGTGCATCCGGTCGCCGAGCCCGACGTGGGTGAGCGCCCGGATGGCCTGTTCGCGGCGCTCCGCCGACGGGATGCCGGCATAGATCAGCGGCAGCTCGACGTTGTGCAGCGAATCGGAGCGCGGCAGCAGGTTGAAGCTCTGGAAGACGAAACCGATCTCGCGGTTGCGGACCTCCGCGAGGTCGTTGTCGTCCATGTGGGCGACGTTCACGCCGTTCAGCTCGTAGTAGCCGCTGGTCGGCGAATCGAGGCAGCCGAGCAGGTTCATCAGCGTGGACTTGCCCGAACCGGACGGGCCCATGATGGCGATGTACTCTCCCCGCTCGATGGTCAGCGTGACGCCGCGCAGCGCGTGGACGGTCTCGGTGCCCATCACGTAGCGCCGGGTCAGGTCATGGATCTGGATGAGGGGCATGGCGGCGATCTAGTGTGCCACGCATCACGCACCACGTGCCACCTTGCCCGGGGTCGGACGGACCTTGTCGGGCATGACGCGTGGAACGGGGTGTGTGGCGCGGGGCATCATCTCACTTCTTCTCGTCCCGTTTCGCGTTCTTCTTCGTGTTGTCCACGCGGGCCTGTTTCTCGTCCTCCAGCTCGCGCGCGATCGCCTTGTAGCTGCCGGTCACGATCTCCTGGCCCTCGGTGAGGCCCTCCAAGATCTCGTAGTAGGCCTCGTCGCTGATGCCCCTTTTCACCGGCAACATCTTCGCCTTGCCGGCCTCGACCGCGAAGACCACGTCGATCGGCTTCGGTCCGGACTTGTCCTTCTTCTTGCTCAGGTCGGCGAGTTCTTGCTCCAGGTCCTTGTCCTCGCCTTTGGCCATCGCGGGCTTCGCATCGTCCTTCTTGACGCCCTTCGGCAGGCGGGTCGTCACCGCTTGGATCGGCACCGTGAGCACGTTGGTGCGGTAGCGGGTCTCGACCTCGGCGGTGGCGCTCATGCCGGGGAGGAAACGGGCCTTGTCGGCGATGCGGATCCGGACCTCGAACTTGGTCGCCTCCCCCTGCGTGTTGATACCGGTGGTCTTCGCGGAGTTGGCGATCTGGGTGACGACACCGGCGAACTTGCGGTCGCGGAAGGAATCGACCTCCAACCGGACCCGATGGCCGAGCTGCACGAGCACGACGTCCACTTCGCCGACCTCGACGCGCGCCTCCATCTCGGTGAGGTCGGCCACGGTCATGATCTCCGTGCCGGCCATCATGCCGGTGCCGACGACGCGCTCGCCCTTCTCGGAGATGAGCTTGCTGACGGTGCCGTCGATCGGGCTGTAGATGGTGCACTTGAGCAGGTCCTCCTCGGATTTCTTGAGGGTCTGCTTGGCCATCTCGATCTGGTGGCCGGAGCTCTCGGACTGGGCCTTGGCGACATCGAAGGCGGTGCGGTAGTCGTCGTAGACCGATTCGCTCACCAGTTTGCGCTCGAACAGCTCCTTGTTCCGCTTGAACTCCGATCCGGCCTTCGCCGCCTGCGCGATGGAGGTGGCCCGCCCGGATTCAGCCGACTGGAAGTTCGCCTGCGCGGAGTTGCGGCTGGCGATGTAGAAGTCGGGCTTGATCCGCACGAGCAGGTCGCCCTTCTTCACCGCCTGCCCCTCTTTCACCGGCAGCTCGATGATCTCGCCGGAGACCTCGGGGCTGATCTTGACCTGGAGGACCGGCTGCACCTTGCCGGTGGCGGTGACGATCTCGGTGAGGCCGCGCCGCGCGACCTTATCGGTCTGCACCGCGAGCGGTTGGGGACGGAACTTCTGCCATCCGGCGTAGCCTCCGCCGCCCACGAGGAGCAGGACGACGAGCAGGCACCACCATATCCAGCCGGAGCTTTTCTTCTTGGGAGCGGTCATTTTGCCGCCCGGAATACCCGGCACGGCGGGTTTAGTTTCAGCGGACATGACGGGAGGCGTTTCCATGCGTGGATGATCGGTCGGCACCGTCCGGGGCCGATGTGCCCAAGTCAAGATGCGCCCGACAGTCGTCACCGGACCGTGATCAAGTCAGGCGCGATCCGGAGTCGTGGACCGTCGTGGAATCAAAGTCCGATCGACTGAGGAGACCGAGGTCTCGTCCCGTGCCCTTTGCCGGAGCGGTGCATGGCGATCCGGGTGGAACGGCCAACTTGGCCGTTCTCGGCGGCAACCTGCCGCCGAGCTTCGGCATCGCGGACACCCGGACGCCATCGCGCGAACCCGGCGCACCGACGCGCGGTGGGCAGGGAGGATTCTGCCAGATGGGTGCGATCCGGGTCTCCGCGCGCCGCGGTGGCGGCGGCAGGTTGCCGCCGCCAACGGGCCGGTGGCCCGTTCCACCCTGCAAAGGCAGGGACGACTTCGGCGGACTCGGGACGCGTTGGACTTCCGGAGCGCAGCGGATCTGCGGATCCGCGGGGTCGCGTCGGTGGCAACAAGCGCCGTGCCCTTTGCCACAGCGGTGCGTGTGGCAAAGGGTGGAACGGCCAACTTGGTCGTTCCCGACCGCAACCTGCCGCCGAGCTCGGTCGCTCACGCGGCTCCGCGATAGCTGCGGCCTTGCCGGCCACGGCACTGCTCGTCATCCCGGAAGGCTGTGGCCGGGACTGAGCCCGTCCCTGCTCGGGCTCTACCGGAAGAACTTCCCGTCGCGCTCACCGCGCGAGAGCAGGAACGCCATCAGGTCGAGCACCTCGTCCTGCTTGAGCGTGTTGAGCAGGCCTTCGGGCATCGGCGAGACCTTCGAGGGCTCGGACCGCACCAGCTCGGCGCGCTTCACGTTGGTGAAGTCGCCCGGGGCGGACATGTCCTCCATCACGCTGATGTCGTCGTTGTTCAGGTTGGCCACGCGGCCGATGACGGTCGTGCCGTTCTTCAGGGTGAAGACGGTCGGCGCGTACTGGTCGCTGACCTCCTTGCTCGGTTCGATCACGGACTCGAGCAGGTCGCGCGGGTTGAAGCGTCCGGCGATGCCGGTGAGATCGGGCCCGACGGCGCCGCCTTCGGTGGCGAAGCGGTGGCAGTTGTAGCAGCCGACGGCGCCGAACAGTTCGCGGCCGCGTTCGAAGTTCCGGCCCTTCAGCCCGGAAGCGAGCGCCGGGGCGAGGTCGTTGACGGTCCATTCCTTCACGGTGGCGCGGCCGGCGAGCAGGTTCTCGAGCGGCTTCTTCACGACCGGCTTGGCGCTGAGCACCTCGGCCAGCGCGGTCTTGTCGGAGGGGCTGAGCGTGGCGACGGCGTCGGCCTTGATGTCGCGGAGGAAGCCCGCGAGCGAGGCGCCGCCGCGGAAGTTGGCGGCCTTGAGGAACCAGCCGAAGTAGGCCTTGCGCTGCTCGAGGGTCCATCCGTTCTTGAGCACGCGGACCGAGCGGGCGATGTCGAGCTGCTCCTCCTGGGTCGGCGCGGTCGCGAGCGCGGTGGTCACCTTCGCGGCGGCGCTGGGCGCTTCGAGGTACACGAGCATCGGTGCGAGCTCGGCGTTCAGCTCGCGGGACTTCGCGGGATAGGCGGGATCGAACTTGGCGATGAGGCGCGTCCGCGTGGCCTCATCGGGACGGCCGAGGCGGGTGAAGGCGAGCGAGTAGGCGCGGAGCAGCTCCAGGCGCTGCGGATCGGAGAGCTTGTCCCAGCGGATGCGGTCGAGCGACGCGACGATCTTGCCCTGCAACGCGGCGTCCGGCTGCGGGTCGGAGGCCTTGCGGTGGAAGGCGTCCTTGCTGCTGGCACGGGCCAAGGCGATGAGCGCGGTCATGCTGGCCTCGGGGTCCTTCTCGGCCAGCGCGAGCTCTCGCCAGGTCCCGACCGGCTGCCATTCGATGGCGACGCGCGCGGCGAAGCGGAGGTTGCGGTCCTTGTTGCCGAGGAACGGCCACGCGGCCTTGACCGCCCTCGGGTCGACCTTGCCATGGAAGGCCTCGAGAGCGTGGCGTTGTGCGCGTTCCTTCTCGCCGCCCTTCATCCCGGGAGACGCAGCGGTCGAGCCGCCGCCGGCCCAGGTGACGCGGTAGAGCGCGGACTGCGTCTTGCGTCCGCCGATGGCGAAGTAGAGCGCGCCGTCCTTGGGGTTCACGACCAGGTCGGTCAAGGGCAGGGGCGAACCGGCGATGAACTCCTCCAGCTCGCCGGTGTAGCCGGAGCCCTGCGGCTTGAGGTGGACGGCGTAGAGCTTGCCGTAGCTCCAGTCGTTGATGAACAGGGCCTCCTGGTACTTCGCGGGGAACTTCGCGCCGTAGCCGAAGGTGACGCCGGTGGGCGATCCGGGACCGACGTCCACGACCGCGCCGAGGCTGTCGGGATAGTAGGCGGGCCATTTGCCGGCGCCGCTGCGCCATCCGAACTCCGCGCCGCTGGCGACGTGGTTGACGCGCGTGGGCCGGTACCACGGGGTGTTCATGTCCCACTCCATGTCCGCGTCGAAAGCGAAGAGCTCGCCGTCGCGGTTGTAGGCGGCGTCGTATTCGTTGCGGAAGCCGTTCGCGATGAGTTCCCAGGTCTTGCCTTCGGGATCGGTCTTGGCGATCCAGCCGCCGGGCGCGAGCACGCCCTTCATGAAGCCGTTGCCGTCCCAGAGCCGGGGGAGCAGATGGTCCTCGGACCAGAGCATGGGCACGCGCGAGGAATCGATCTCGGTGAGCCGGGTCTGGTTGCCGGAGACGATGGTGAGCGACTTGCCGTCGGGCGAGAGCAGGATGGCGTGCGGTCCGTGCTCGCCGCCGCCGTCGAGGCCGCGGAGCAGCTTCACCTCGTCGAACTTGTCGTCGCCGTCCGTGTCGCGGACGCGGTAGAGGCCGCGGGCGTACGGTTTGTCGTTCGCGCACATCACGTACAGGCTGTCGAAGGCGTAGAGCAGGCCTTGGGCGCCGCCCACCGGGATGTCGAGGGTCTCGACCGCCGGCTCCGCCGTGCTGCCGAGCGGCGGCAACGTGAGCCGGTAGAGCTTGCCGTACTGGTCGGAGACGATGAGGCGGCCTTTCGGGTCGAGGCACATCGAGACCCAGGAGCCTTTGCCGTCCTTCGGCACCGTGTAGAGCAGCTCGACCTTGAAGCCCTTGGCGACCTTCAGGGAGCTGACGGCGGTGGCTGCGTCCTTGAGCGAGCCTTGGGCGAAGGCCGGGAACAGCGCGGCGATGCCAAGGCAAAGCCCGAGTGAGAGCGACGAACGGAGTGTCATGCCCGGAGCATGGACGTCCGCCGGGTGCCTGCTCAAGCCCGACCATGGCGCAGGCGTGATTTTCTCTCGCGACGTCGCCCGGTGCGCCTCTGCCGCCTGCGGCTCAAGCCAGGATCTTCCGTCGCTCAGGATCGACCGGGCAGCGGAGGTGCAGGGTCGCCGGCTGGCGGACGCCGTTTACGAGGACGTCGTAGCGGCCGGCCTTGAGGAAGGCGTCCGTCACGCCGCCCGCGTCCCGCACGTAGCCCATGCCCACGGCGCGGCCGACGGTGTGGCCGTAGCTGCCGCTGGTCGTGTAGCCGACCATCACGCCGTCGCGCAGGATCGGTTCGCTGCCCCAGAGAACGGGCTCCGGATCGTCGAGCGTGAACACG
The DNA here is from genome assembly GCA_038226425.1 of Verrucomicrobiota bacterium. Taxonomy (GTDB): domain Bacteria; phylum Verrucomicrobiota; class Verrucomicrobiia; order Limisphaerales; family UBA9464; genus CAIVQB01. Next base: position 19,940 of record JBBRQL010000003.1, on the reverse strand, counting down.
GCGAGGCGTTTCTTCACACCTGCGGCGCGCTGGCGAAGGAGGGCGTCGCGGCCGATGAAACCGCCGGGCTTGTCCCATGCGACCGCGAAGCCGAGCCCGGCCTCGACCGGCGATTCATCGGGCGAGAGCTCGGCGCCGAACGCTCGGTAGCCCTTCTCCAGCCGCAAGGAATTGACCGCGTAATGCCCCGCGTCGGTGACGCCGAGATCGGCCCCGGCGGCGTGGAGCGTCTCGTGTACGTGGACCATCTGCTCGGCCGGCACGTGGAGTTCCCAGCCGAGCTCGCCGACGTAGGTCAAGCGGATCGCGCGCACCGTCGCGAGACCGACGGAGATCGTCCGCGCCGTGCCGAACGGGAACGCCTCGCCGGAGAGGTCCGCCTCGGTGACGCGGGCCAGGAGCGTCCGAGCGGCCGGGCCCATCACGCCGATGACGCCGTGGGCGCCGGTGACATCCGTGACGTCCACGCGGCCGCTGTCCGGGATGTGCGTGCGGATCCAGTCGGCGTCGCGCACCGCCTGCGTGCTGCCCGTGACGAGGTAGAACGCGTCCTTCGCGGTGCGCACGACCGTGAGATCGCTCTCGAAGCCGCCGCGCTCGTCGAGCATGCCGGTGTAGACCACGCGGCCGTCGGCGACATCGACGTTGTTGGCGCAGAGCCGCTGCATCAGGGCGAGGGCGTCGGCCCCTTTCACCACGAGCTTGCCGAACGCGGTCTGGTCGAAGAGCGCGACCGCTTCGCGCGCGGCGCGATGCTCGGCGGCGTGGTTCGCGAACCAGTTCTGCCGGCCGAAGCTGTATTCCATCACCGGCGTCGTGGCGGATTCCCCGCTCCCCGTTCCCCGCTCCGCGTCCACGCGTGTGAACCAGTTCGGCCGTTCCCAGCCGGCCTTCTGGCCGAAGCACGCGCCGCGCGCGGCCAGGCGTTCGTGCAGCGGCGATCGCCGGATATCGCGGCCGGTCTCGGGCTCGCGGTTCGGCCAGGCCATCTGGTAATGCAGCCCGAGCACCTCGACGACGCGCCGGCGCAGGAACTCGCGGTTGTTCGCCCACGGGCCGAAGCGCCGCACGTCCACGCTCCAGAGATCGAGGCTCGGCTGACCGTCGACGATCCATTCGGCGAGGTACTTGCCGGCACCGCCCGCGCTGGCGATGCCGACGGAGTTGAAGCCGCAGGCGACGAAGAGGCCCTTCATCTGCGCGGTCTCGCCCATGAGGAAGTTGTTGTCCGGCGTGAAGCTCTCGGGGCCGTTGACGAATTTCTGGAAGCCACTGGTCTCGAGCGCGGGGATGCGGTGCTTCCCGTGGCGCAGCGGTTCCGCGAACTTCTCCCAGTCCGGCTCCAGCAGCTGGAACGAGAACTTGTCCGGCACCCGGTCCACCATCCACGGCTTCGATTCGGCCTGGAACGCGCCGAGCATCACCGAGTCGCCTTCGCCACGGAAATACAGGCACAGATCGGGATCGCGTCCAACCGGCAGCTCGTCGAAGGCGCCCGGGACGGGGTTGCTGACGACGTAATGGTGCTCGACCGGGTACAAGGGCAGGTCGACGCCGCAGCGGAGCCCGAGGTCGCGCGCCCACATGCCGCCGGTGAGCACCACGGTCTCCGCGGTGATCGTGCCCTGGTCGGTCTCGACGCCCGTGGCGCGTCCGTCGCGGTGCTGGATACCAAGCACGCGCACGCCCTCGACGAGGGTCGCGCCGCCGGCCTGCGCGCCTTTGGCCAAGGCGATGGCGACCTCTTTCGGCAGCACCTTGCCGTCGTGCGGCAGCCACGCGGCGCCGAGGATGTCGTCCACGCGCAGCAGCGGCCACTTGGCCCGGGCTTCTTCCGGCGAGATCAGGCGGGACTCGATGCCGAACCATTCGGCCATCGCCATCGTGCGCTTCAGCTGGGTCATCCGCGCCTCGGAGCGCCCGAGGATGAGGCTGCCCACCTGCTTCCAACCGACCGGATGCCCCGTCTCTCGCTCGAGTCCTTGGTAGAGCTCGGCGCTGTACTTGTTGATGGCGGTGAGACTGGTCGAGGTGCGGAGGCGTCCGACGAGCCCCGCGGCGTGCCACGTCGTTCCGCCGGCCAGCAAGTTCTGTTCGAGCACGACCACATCACGCCAGCCGAGCTTGGCGAGGTGGTACGCGATGCTGCATCCGACGATGCCGCCGCCGATGATCACGACGCGTGCGGAAGCGGGAAGGGGAGTGCTCACGCGGCCAGCCTAACCGCGGCCAGCGGCCGAGAAATCCCTGAGTTGGGTGACGATGTCGTGACGGCCTGTCCAGCGGCGGTGTCGCGAGCGGGCGTCACTCGACACCGAACTTCAGCACGACGCCTTCCGCGGACCAGGAGACGCCGGACACTGCCAGCGCCGCGTCGGAGCGGAACCGATAGTAACGCGTGCCTTCCACGGCCGGCACCACGAACTGCGACTGCTGCAACTGCAACCGGGCTTCCTTCTCCTCGGTGAACGGCCCTTCGGCAAAAGCCGAGGACTCCACCGTCATCACCCGGTCCGGTGCGACTTCATCGGCCAACACGCTGGCGATCCAAGCTTCGTTGCCCGAGACGCGGGCCGCGCTGAAGGACGTCGGCTGCTTCGCGAACTGGTCGGGGACCTTGACCCATCCGCCCGAGGTCTGGACGTACAATCCTCCGAGGTCGAAGATCGCGGCCGACACGTCCGGGCCGTCGGCCGAGAGGCGGACAGTGCTCTCGACCGCCGACAACAGCCCGGCCAGCTTCCATGCGCCCGCGTCCTGGAGGAACAGCGCGCCACCGGAATCACCACCCGAAAGGGTCCCCTCGTCGTCGCCTGCTCCGCCATCGAACGAGCACCGGATGCGGTCGCCGGCCAGGCCGGCGCGGCCGGTGACGGACTTGCCGGCGGAATCGGTGATGCTCGAGACGACGTTGGTGCCCCAGCGCATCGCGCCGTCCCCGCCGCCCCAGTACCAGCCCTTCAGCTCCTGGCCGAACGTGCCTTCGCCGATGATCGCCTCGCCCCGGGTGGTGCCGCGGCCGATCATCACCACGGTCTTCCCGCGCTCGGCGGTGCCGGTATAGCGCGGAGCGAAGGAGGTGATCGTCCCCGCGACCTTCCAGATCTGCAGGTCCGCGCCTTGGGCGATGCACACCGAGACGGCGGTGTGGTGCTTGCCGTCGAGGATGAAATCCCAACCGGTCGCGCCGCCGGCGTGGGCGACGGTGATGAAGTGGTTCGGCGAGATGGCCGTGCCCAGCAGGCCGCCCCACGGCCCCTGCCATTGCCAACCGCTGCCGGCGAGCGCACCGGTCGGCGGCGTCGTGTGGGCCGGGTCATCCGTGCCATAGGTGATGATCCCCCAAGCAGGGAGCGCGGAGGCGAGGCCGATCGCGGCCATGGCCCCGATCCGGCGCGAAACCGATGAGAACATGCGCGCCGTGCGCAAGTCCCGTGCCGGTCGATCGATCATCATGACCAATCGTAATCGTTCGCGACCTTGTTGGCCAGCAGCTCGAGCCACTTCGCGGCATCCTTCTTCGAGGCCGCGGGATTGGTCATCGTCGGCGTGATGCCGTGGGCGGAGTGGAACAGCCGGTCGCTCGTGGGGAGCTGCGCGCCGCCTTCGACCATCCCGGCCAGGCCGACGCAGCGTTTGCCGAGCAGGCGGCAGCGCTGGGCCATGCGGCCCGTGCCCTTGCCCATGAGGCTCTGCTTGTCGATGGCGCCCTCGCCGGTGACCACGAGGTCCGACTTGGCGATCTTCTCGTCGAGCTTCGCGTGGGCTGCGAAGATCTCGAAACCGGATTCCAGCCGGGCGCCGAGGAACACCTTGAGCCCGAAACCCAGGCCGCCCGCCGCGCCGCAGCCGGGATCGTCCGAGACGTCGTAGCCGGCCGCTTCGCGCGCCTTCAGCGCAAGCTTCTCCAGCGCGGCCTCGGCGATCGGGGCCTGCTGCATGAGCAGGCCTTTCTGCGGGCCGTACACGCGCGTGCAACCGTTCAGGCCGAGGAGCGGGTTCTCGACATCGACCGCGACCACGATGTCCACGCCCAGGACCGGTTCGAGCGGCGGCAGCCATCGCGTGAGCCGGCACAGTTTCACCCACTTGTCGATGAGCTGGTCGCGGTCGTCGTAGAACCGCCAGCCGAGGGCGGTGGCGACGCCGAAGCCGCCGTCGTTCGTCGCGCTGCCGCCGATGCCGATGACCACCGTCTGCGCGCCGGCGGCGACGGCCGTGCGGATGACCGCTCCGAGGCCGCGGGTGTCGAGCTCGAACGGATGGAACCGGTTGGGCGGGAGCATCGCCAAGCCGACCACCTGGGCCGCCTCGATGATCGCCGTGCGGGAAGCCTCGTGCCACCACCACTTCGCACCGACCGGGCGGGCCGCGGCATCCACGGTCGCGGTGACCTGCTCGGTCGCGCCCATCAGCTCGGCCACGATCCCGCCGAAGCCGTCGCCGCCGTCGCTCATCGGCAGCATCTCCATCTCGTCCTGCGGCCGTGCCGCCCACCAGCCGTCCACGATCGCGCCCGCGGCCTGGTGCGCACTGAGGGTGCCCTTGAACTTGTCGGGTGCTACGAGGACGCGGAGTGACACGGGAAGGATGGTGCGGACCGGGACCGGATGGGCAAGGCAAACGCTCGGGCGCCCCCGGGCCGCTCCGACAGCCCTTCCTCTCAGTCGCGGAAGTTCACGAACGACACCGCCACCGGGAAATCATGCCCGCGCACCGCGGCGATGGCCTCTTGGAGGTCGTCGCGGCTCTTGCCGTTGACGCGCAGCTCGTCGCCCTGGATGGCGGCGGTGACCTTGATCTTGCTCTCGCGGATGAAGAGGCTGATCTGCTTCGCGGTCGGTCCGTCGATGCCCTGCTTGATCTTGATGACCTGGCGCGCGTGGCCGAGCGGCGAGATCTCCGCGTCGCCGCGGTCGATGCTCTTCATGCTGATGCCCCGCTTGGCCAGCTTGGCGACGACGATCTCCTCCAGCGCGCGGATCTTGAAGCTGTCCATCGCCTTCAGCTTGATCTCGTGCTTCTCGAGCACGATCTCCGCGCCGCTGCCCTTGAAGTCGAACCGCGTGAGCAGCTCCTTCTGGGCCTGGTTCACGGCGTTCTCCACCTCCATCGAGTTGACCTTCGAGACGATATCGAAACTTGGCATGGGCGGATTGTGGGGGCGCGGGGTGAGGATGGAAAGTGCGCCGTTGGGGCGGGCACGGGTCTCAGAGCCTGTTCGAGAACTCTGGATTGCCGAGAGCCTGTCTGCGGGCGGGCTTCCAGCCCACGGTCGGACAGGCAGGAAGCCTGTCCCACGACCCGTCGGTGAGTTTTCAAACAGGCGTTATGAACTTGATCCTGCAGAAGCCGATATGAAGAGGCCCTTGGTTCTCGCAGGAAACGGGGACTCGTCATCTCGTCTCCTACGCTTGCGCTCGCGAACGGGTTCCTTGCGCGGGGCGCATGGGCGCTGGTACGGATACCTCAAGCAGCGGCACAGCCACCGGATATCGTCCGTGGTGCCCGGTCGTCTGCCCGAGCGCGAGGCTCGTCCGGTCCGGGGATGTGGCGAAATGGCAGACGCAGGGGACTTAAAATCCCCCGGCCGCAAGGCCGTGCGGGTTCGAGTCCCGCCATCCCCACCATATCGGCTCAGCGTATCACCAAACGGAGCGTTTGGTGGACAACGTGCGGACATCCATCGTGGGAAACACAGTCCGCTGTCGAGGGTATGGCGGACCGCTCCGTCGCCCGGTGGTTTCCATGCGAGTCGAGGAATTCTCCAGCTACGCTTTGCTCGATGTCCGGGGCGCCGATCCCATGGTCGCGGCGGACCCGGAGGCGTGGCCGCTGGTGATTTCGCAAGGCTCTGCGGTCGGCGCGCGATCCCGGGTCGCGTGGTCGGCGGCGGCGGGCGGCGGAGGGGAGGGTGTGCGGTATCGGATGCGTCGAAGAGAACAGCGCGGATGGCTCACTTCATCCGCACCGAGATCGTGTTGCTCGTGGAGTAGATCACCGCGCCGGCAGGGCTCCGGTAGCGCGCGACCACCGTCACCACGTTGTCGGCCGGACTCTCCGCGCCCCAGCGCAGCGCGAGCTGGTAGCCCAGACCGAGCGAGGTCTCGGCGACGAGCGGCTTCAGCGCCGCCGCATCGAAGGACCAGACCTTGAGCGGCTGGGTCTTGCCTATCGCGCCGGCGTCGACGACGCCTTCGAACAACACCACTTCCAGCGTGCCTTGCCGGATGGCGACCCCGCGGGCGACGCCCGGGCCGCTGGCGTAGATGCGCACGCCGATGCCGTCCGGACCCGGCACGCCGTCGAGGTCCAACGCCACGGGCACGCCGAACAGATGGAGGTCCGCCACGGCGTCCCGGCCGCCGCGCGCGGCCTTCCCAGCTCCGCCGCAACCGGCGCCGAGCATCCACAGCGCCGTGATGCAGGCGAGGCGCGCGGCGAGGGACGACGTCGTCACGGATGGGTGGGTCATGGCAGGTTCTAGAGGACCTTGGACGCGGATGCGGGTCTCGGAGGCGGCGTGGCCGCGGGCGCCGACGGCGTGATGATGATGTTCCGGCGCGGAGGCGGGTTGGTGGGGTACAAAGGGTCGAGCAGCCGATGCTGCATCTCTCCATGCTTTATCAACGGCTTGAAGCCCGAGGAATCCAGCTGCTGGCGCAGGACGTCGTCCGGATCGCGCAACGGCACCCGGGACTGGTTGTTCACCAGGACCTGGGGCGTGAGGAGGATCAGCAGCTCCTTGCGCTCGCGCTTGGTGGACGTCGTGCGGAACAACGCGCCGAGGTAGGGGATGTCGCCCATGATGGGCATCTTCTTCACGCGCTTGTCGTCGGTGGTTGCGATGAGGCCGCCGATGATGATGGTCTGGCCGCTCTGGGCGCTGACGGTGGTGCTGGCCTTGCGCTGGTTGATGATGGGGACGGAGGACGATTTGTTGACCTGGACGCTGGAGCTGCTGATCGCGCTGTTGGTCGTGCCGATCTCCATCTTCACGAAGCCGTCGGGGCTGATCTTCGGAGTGACGGTGAGGTTCACGCCGACGTCCTCGTAGCGGAACGAGGTGGTGAGGTTGTTCTGGGCGTCGAGGCGGCTCTGGTCGATCAGCGGCACGCGCTGGCCGATGTTGATGGTGGCCGGTTTGTTGTCCGCGGTCACGATCTGCGGTCGGCTGAGCACCTCGAGCCGGCCCTGTTCTTTCAAGGCGCGGAGCAGGAAGGTGAAATCGCTGCCGGTCACAGCGGCGGAGAAGCCGCCGAGGTTCTTGAGCTGCTCGGCGACCCCGAGGTCGGTGCCGACGGCGTAGGTGGTGTTGCCGCTGGCGCCCTTGTAGTTCCACTCCATGCCCAGGTCGGTGGCGTTGTCCAAGGTCACCTCGGCGAGCAGCACCTGGATGAGCACCTGCGGCTGCGGTTGGTCGAGCTCGTCGATGAGGTGGCGGACCTGCTCGAAATAGCGTCGGTTCGCGGAGAGCAGCAGCGTGTTGCTCGAGGTCTCGGCGACGACGGCGACCTCCTGCTCCATCGAGCGCTGCATGGCGGCCGCGGCGTCGGCGCCGAGCGCCTGGATCAGCTTCAGCCGCTCCTGGTCGAGGAAGCTGCGTATCGCCGCCGCGACCTCGACGGCCTGCGAGTTCTTGAGGCGGATCACCTCGGAGTTGCGCTCCAGCGCCGTGCTGGAATCGAGCGACTCGATCAGCTGCGAGACCAGCGCGACGTAGTGGTCGGTGCCGCCGATGAGCAGGCTGTTCGTGCGCGGGTCGATCGTGACCGTCAGCGCCGACTGCTCGGCGGTCCCCAGCGTCGCCGAGGCGAGCGATTCCTCCTCGCCGTTCCCGGTGTCGCCGGCGACCGGACGGACCAGCGTGTACTGCACGGAGCGCTGGGTGTTGGGCGAGGCGTTCTGCGTCATGCGGAACATCTGGGTGAGCAGCTCGCCCATCTGGCGCGCGTCGGCGTTGCGCAGGGCGAAGACCTTGATCTTCGCCATCTGCGGCGAGCTGGCGTCGAGGCGCGTCACGATCTGCTCCAGCAGGCCCATGTAATCGACCGGGCCGGAGACGATGAGCGAGTTCATCCGCGGATCCGGCGTGATGAGCACGGACTCCTTCAGCGCGGCGGTGACGAGCTCTTGTCCTTCCTGGGTGCGGGTGATGAACTGGAGCACGGATTGCGCGTTCGGGCTCGGGTCGTTGATCGGCGCCGCCTTGGTGTTCAGCGCGGTGTTGAGGATGGCCGCGAGCGGTTCGGCCTTGGCGTAACGGAGCGGGAAGACCTTGATCTCGCTGACCTTCGCGACCTGGTCGGTGTCGAGCTTGTGGACCAGCTCGCCGATGCGCTTGGCGTCGGTCTCGCCGCAGGAGACGACGATGGCGTTGATGCGTTCGTCGGCCGATACGGTGATCGGAAGGACCTGGTTGGGCAGGTTCTCGCGGAAGAGCCCCTGCACGGTGGTCGCGACCTTGCGGGCGTCGGCCTTGGCGAGCGGGAAGACGTGGATGGCGATGCCGGTCTCGGTCGGTTCGCTGTCGAGCTTCTCGATCAGCCCGCTGACCGTGCCCATGTCGTCCACCGTCGCGCCGACCAGCAGCGCGTTGACCCATTGGTCGGCGATGATGGTCACGGGATCGACGGGCTCGCCCTTCACCTTGGGCGGGCGGTTGGCGAAGATCGGCCGCAAGGTGGCCTGCAGCTTCATCGCCGTGGCCTTCTTGAGGGGGAAGACCTTGAAGTTCAGCCGGGAGAAGACGCTCTCGCCGTCGAGCTCGGGCAACATGCGGTCCACGAGGTCGAAGGCCTCCTTGCCGCCGGTGACGAGGATCGTGTTGACCCGGTCGTCGGCGAGCACGGTCGCGGGGACGCTGCGCTCGTTGGCGTTGACCGCGATGGAATCGGCGCGCTGCTTGGCCTGGAAGAACTGCTGGAGCGTCGTGGCCAGCGAGCTGGCGCGGGCGTTCTTCAGCGCGTAGAGGCGGACGTCGGCGGTGGCCGCGAGGTCCTTGGTGTCGATGCGCTTCACGACGTCGCGGACGATCACGAGGTTCTCCGGGCTGGCGCTCACGATGAGCGTGTTGCTGCGCGGATCGACGCTGATGGAGAGCACGTCGCGCCCGTTGTTGCCCTTCGTCGCGGCGCCGCCGGTGCGGCCCGGACGGTAGAGGCCCTGGTCGACGAGGGACTTCAGGATGGTCGCCACGCGCTGCGCGTCGGCGAACTCGAGCGTGAAGGTCTCGAACACGCCGTCGGCGATGGTCGGCTCCTGGTCGAGCTTGGCGACGAGGGACTGGATCAGCTCCAGGTTCTCCTTGCTGGAGGAGACGACGAGCGCGTTGTTCAGCGCGTCGGGCTCGACCTTGATCTGCTCGCTCGGGAGCGGCGTCTGGCCGGGCAGGACCTGCGCCCGCATCCGCGCGGTGAAGATGGTCTCGACCATGGTGGCGACGCGGGCGGAATCGTTGTGCTTCAGCGGCACGACCGTGAGCGCGAGGGCGGGGTTGTCCTGCTTGGCGTCGAGGCGCTTCAACAGGTCGTCGAGCGTCCGGTTGTCGTCCTGGCTGGCGGCGACAAGCAGCGAGTTGCTGCGCGGGTCGGCGAGGATGATCGGCTTGCTGCGCTGGACGTCGGCGGTGCGGATGGCCGCGTAGCGCTGCTCGAAGAGCGTGGTCATCGTGCCGGCCACGACGCGCGCGTCGGCGTATTGCATCGGGATCAACCGGACCCGACCGCTCAGCGCGGGGCTGGCCTGGTCGAGCTGCTTGGCGAGGTTCTGGACCAGCTCGAAGCCCTCGCGCGCGCCGCCGACGAGCAGCGCGTTGCTGCGCTGGTCGGTCATGATCACGACCTTGAGCGCGTCGGCCTGGCCCTGGTTGAGGGTGGCGCGCTGGGTGACTCGGGCATCCATCAGCTTCTGCAGCGTCGGGGCGACGACGTTGGCGTCGGCGTGCTCCAGCGGGATGAGCGCGATGTCCCGGAGGTCGAAGGGCAGCTTCTGGTCGAGCTGCTTGAGCAACCCCTCGATGACGCCGAACGCTTTGCCGTTGCCGGCGACGATCAGCGAACCGGTGCGGGCGTCCACGGTGATCACCGGGCGGTCCTCGTTGCGCAGCGGCGTCGCGCGCGGACCGGTGTAGAGGTCGGTCAGGATCTTCTGGACCGCGGCGGGATCGGCGTGGACGAGCGGATAGATCCGCACGGTCTCGAGGCCGGACGCGGCAGGGATGTCGAGCTGCTCGATGATGTCGGCGATGAGCGGCATGTTGTCGCTGCGGGCGGCGACGACGAGGATGTTGGCCTGGTCGTCCGCCTGGATGGTCAGCGCCGCGCGGGTCTTGGGCGTGTCGTTGAGCTTGGCGCGCTGGCCTTCCTGGAGGGTGCGGAGGCGGGTGATCTGGGTGGACAAGCCCTCGGTGCCGGGGACCGACGGACCTTCGGCGAAGGCGGACTGGAGCAGCGGCACGAGGCGCGTGGCCGAGGCGTGCTTGAGGCGGAAGAGCTTCACGTCGGTCACGAACTTCATCTGCTCGCGGTCCATGTCGGCGACGACCTTCTGCGCGAGCTCGAGGCTCTCCGGCTGGCCGCTCAGGATGAGCGTGTTGCTCCGGGCGTCGACGGCGACGTTGAGCGGGCTCACGAGCGCCTTGCCCTGGTCGGCCGGGACGGCGTTCGGGCCGGCGGGGCCGGCGGCGAGCTGACGGCCCTGGGTGAAGATGGTGGTCAAGGCCTGCGCGACGGCAGCGGCGTCGGCGTGCTCGAGCGGCACGAAGCGGACCTTCACGCCGTCGAGCACCGGCACGGAATCCATCATCTCGACCAGCGCGGCGAGGGCCTTGAGGTTGTCGGGCGTCGAGGTGAGGACGAGCCGGTTGCCGCCGCCGGCGGCAGGATCGGCGGCGATCTTGACGGGCTTGGAGAGGTCGAGCACCACCTCGTCGCCGGCGTCGTTGCGGACCTTGAGGCGGCGGACCTGGTCCTGGAGCTCGCGGGATTCGGAGGTCGACTCGCCCTGGGCACCGGGCTTGAGCATGCCTTGGAGGACGGCCGCGACCTGTGCGGCGGCGGTCTTGCGGAGCGAGATGATCTGCACCACCGCCTCGACGTTGGCCGTGGGCTGGTCGAGCGAACGGATCATCTTCTCGACCTGGGCGGCCATGGTGTCGCGTCCGATCACCACGAGCCCGCGGGAACGCTGGTCCATCGCGACGGTCACCGGTTCTCCCGGCCGAGAGGCCGCGAGCTGCGCGACCATCTGCTGCACGAGCGGGAGGACCTTCTCAGGAGGCGCGTTGGTCAACGGCACGATGTGGAAGCCGAGCTGGGTGATCTGCCCGGCGTTGTCGAGCTGGCGGATGAGCGACTCCATCAGCGCGAAATCGGTCGGCCGTCCGCGGACGATGACGGACCGCGTGCGCGGCTCGGCGACCACGGTGATGCGCTGCTTGGGCGAAACGAGGATCGGGGCGCCCGACGCGGAGGGCACCGCGACCGGCTCCTGCTTGAGCAGCTCGGTGAGGGTGCGGGCGACGATCACGGGATCGGCGTCCTTGATCGGGAAGAGCCGGAACTCGGATTCGTCTCCGTGAGAGTTGATCGACAGGTCGGTGACGAGGCGCTCGACGTTGTCGAGTTCCTGGGCCGGTCCGGAAAGGATCAGGGCGTTCGCCGCCTTGTCCACGGCGATGACCACCTCGGGCTCCGGGGCGGGCGTGGTGTCGTCGGTCTTCTTCTCGGGGGGAGCGGCCGGGACCTTGTCGGCGACACGGAGCGACTTGCCGGAGACCTGCGGGTAGATGCTCTCGAGCATCTTCGCCATCTGGTCGGCGGCGACGCGTTCCAGCGGACGCAACCGCACCTGCACCGCGGAATCCTTGCCCTGCTCGTCGAGCCGCGAGACGAGGTCCTGGATCTGCGGGATGTCACCGCGCTTGGCGATGATGGTCAGCGAATTGGCCGAGATATCGGGCTCGATCACCGGGCGGGCGGAGCGCGGACGGTCCTCGAAGAGCGTGTCGAGCTTGGAGGAGACGTCGAAGGCCTTGGCCTTGCGCAGCCAGACGAACTGGACGTCGCGGTCGGACCGTTCGGGCGCCTTGTCGAGCGTCGGCAGGATCTTCTCGACCACGCGGAAGTGCGCCGGCGTGGCGGAGACGATGAGGCTGTTGGACCGTTCGTCGATCGACACGCTGACGGCCGGGCCGCGACGTCCTTCGCCGTCGGCGGATCCGCCGCGGAGGTTGCGGGTGACGTTCTGGAGCAGCTGCTGGAGCACGGACGAGACCTCGCGGGCGACGCCGTTCTCGAGCTTGTAGATCCGCACCTCGATGTCGCCCGGGTTGCCGTTGCCGTCGGTGTCGAGCTCGTGGACGATCTTGAGGACGTCCTGCACCGCGTTGGTCGGGCCGTTGATGAGCAGGCTGTTGGCGCCCGGGACGGCGGTGACGGCGACGCGGCGGCCGGCGCCGGGACCGGAGCCGATGCGGTTGGTGAGCGTGCGGTTGACGGCCTCGGCGAGGTCCTCGGCGCGGCTCTTGGTGAGGCGGACCGTCTGGATGACGTTCTGGGCGGCGGGATCGGTCTGGTCCATCGATTTCACCAGCTGCTCGACCTTCTCGGCGGTGGCGGCGGGCGCGTCGACGACGAGCGTGCGCTCGTTCCCGCCGGCGCTGACCATCAAGCGGACCGCGGGATCCGGGCTGGCGATCTGCTTGGCGTAGAGCTGGGACAACATCGCCACCAGGCTGGTCGCGTTGCTGCGCTCGAGGGAGACGACGCGGACAGCGCGGCCGTTCTCGCCGCCTCCTCCGGCCTGGAGGAGCACGGCGATCTCCTCGATGGCGACCAGCTGGGGCTCGGTGCCGGCGACGATGAGCTGGTTGCTCGCGGCATCCTCGAGGATCAGGGCCTCGCTGCCGCCGAGCTCCGGCTGGCTCTTGCTGCGGTCGGTGTAGACCTGACGCACCTTGGAGCCGAGCTCGCCGACGGAGCGGTTCTTCACGGTCAGCACCCGCATCGAACGACCGGCCTGCGTGCCGAGCGACGTGTCGAGCTGCTCGATGATGACGGCGGCGGACTGGAGCTCCTTGGGGTCGCCGGTGGCGATGATGGTGCGGGTCTTGGGATCGGTGACGACGCTGACGCGCTTCTGCGGGCGGCCGTAGGCGTCGTAGCGGACGAGCGCGGTGGCGAGGATCTCGACGACCTTGTCGGCATCGGCGGACTTGAGCTTGAAGACCCGCGTGCTGGCGCTCTGGGCGCCGACCTTGTCGAGCTTGCGGATGATGTCCTCGACCACGGCGAGCTCGTTGGTGGCGCCGGTGACGATGATGCGGTTCCCGCTGGTGTCGGGCGTGATCAAGGTGTCGGCGGCGGGCGCGCCCGGGCGGTTCTTGGCCTGCTCGGTGTAGAGGGTGCGGACCGTCGTGGTGAGCTCCACGGCGTTGGCCGTCGCGAGGTCGATCACCCGCGTGTCACGGGGCTGGAACGCGGCATCGCCGCTGCGCAGCTGCGCGATGATGGACTCGATCTCGGCGATGTGGTTCGTGCGGGCGGTGACGATGAACCGCGCGTTCTTGGTGTCGGTGATGATCTGCGCGTCCACTGGATCGCTGGCGTCACGCCCCCGGATGCGATCCTTGTAGAGCCCTTGGACGAGCGGTTGAAGGCGGGCCAGTTCGTCCGCGCTTCCCACGTCCAGCAGCCGCGTTTCGCGCACGCCCCGCGAGAGTTGGGCCGACTGCAGTTCGTCGACGATCTGCTCGACCACTTTCAGTTGGGCATCGTTGCCGGCGACGATCAGCTGGTTGCTCTCCCCCTCATCGAGGATGAGGATCTCCGACGTGGACAGCTCAGGCAGGCTCTTGATCCGGTCGTTGTAAAGCTGGCGGACTTTCGGAGAAAGCAGCACGGCACGGCCCTGCTTGAGGGTGATGACCTTGGTCTTGCGTTCGGGCACGGCGCCGAGCGATTGGTCGAGCTGCTCGATGATGAGCGAGACGCCCTGGAGCTCCTTCGGGTCGCCGGTCACGATCAGCGTCCGGGTCTTGGCATCGACCGAGACCGTGGCCCGCTTCTGCGGCCGGCCGTAGGCGTCGTACCGGACGAGCGACGTGGTGAGGATCTCCGCGACCTTCTCGGGGTCTGCGGACTTGATCTTGAAGACGCGGGCGGAAGCGCTCTGGGCGCTGCCTTTGTCGAGCTTGCGGACGATCTCCTCGACGGCGGTCAGCTCGTTGGTGTCGCCGACGAGGATGAGGCGGTTGCCGCCGGTGTCGGGCGTGATGAGCGTGTCGGCCGTCTGGCCGCCGAGACGGCCCTTGGCCTCCTCGGCGTAGAGCGTGCGGACGGTGGTGGCGAGCTCGACGGCGCTGGCGGTGGTGAGGTCGATGATGCGGGTCTGGCGGTTCTCGGTGCGGGCCTTGCCGGTGCCGAGCTGCTGGAGGATGGCCTCGATCTGCTTCAGGTGCTCGGGCTTGCCGGTGACGATGAGGCGGCCGGTCTTCGCGTCGGCGATGATCTGGGCGTCGGCCGGATCGGTGTCCTGCTTGTCCTTCCACTGGTCCTTGTAGAGCTGCGCGACGAGCGGTTGGAGGCGCTGCACATCGGCCGCGGTGCCGACATCGAAAGTCCGGGTCTCGCGGGCCGCCGACGCTCCGGCATCGACGACCTGGAGTCGGGAGACGAGGTCCTCGATCAGTTTCAGGTGGTCGGCGCGCGCGCTGACCAGGAGGCGTCCGGTCTTGCCGTCGCTGACGATCTGGGCGTCGGCGATGCCCGATTGCGGGCTGCTGGCGACCTGGTCCTTGTAGAACTGCTGGAGCAGGGGCAGCACGCGCTGCGCCTCGGAAAGCTTGCCCAGGTCGAACGTCCTGGTCTCCCGCGCCAACGGTGCCTGGCTCTCCATCGTCGAGACGATCTGGCGGATGGAAGACGCCTGTTCCTCGGTGCCGTGGACCAGCAGGCGGGTGCCGGAGGCGTCGCCGTAGATGGACGCGGCCTTGATGGTCTTGCCCTGGGACTGCTCGGTGTAGATCTGGCGGACCTTCGGGAGCAGGTCGGCCGTCGTCGCGTTCTTCAGCTCGACCGGATGGAGCTCGCGGATGCCCTGGTCGGGGTTGGCGTCGAGCGCGGTGACCATGGTGGCGACCTGGGCGAGCGTGGCGGGCGGGGCGAGCACGAGCAGGCGCTTGCCGGCGGGCTCGGGCGTGATGCTGAGCAGGCCGCCGATGTTCCGGCCGGGGTTCTGCGCGGCGAAGACCTTCTGCACGGTGGCCGCGAGCGCGTCGGGGTCGCCCTTCACGTCGAAGATGCGGAGCACGCGCTCCTTGCCGGTGGATTCGCCGTCGAGCTTCTCGATGACGGACTCGACGTCCTGCAGGTCGGAACGGCTGCCCGAGACGATGAGCGAGTTGGACTTCTCGTCGGCGGCGACGGTGACGCGCTTTACGGCCTGGCCGCGCGCGTCGAAGCGCACCATCGCGTTGGAGACGATGGGCGCCATCATCGTGGCCTCGGCCATGTTGAGCTTGAAGACGCGGGCACCGGGCGCCTGTTGCGGGGCGTTGTCGAGGCGGTCGACGAGGGCGACGACCTGCTCGATCTCGGCGTGGCTGCCGGTGACGATGAGGCGGTTGGCCAAGGTGTCGGGCACGACCTTGGTCGCGGAGACGTAATCGGCGCCGCGCTGGTCCTTCACCAGCTCGGCGAAGAGGTTGCCCACCATCGGCGCCACGGTCGCGGCATCGGCGGACTTGAGCTCGATGACGCGCAGCTCGCGCGGGCCGGATTCCCCGCGGGTGTCGAGCTGCTGGACCATCTGCCACGCGGCCTCGACGGCGGCACGTTCGCCGGTGACGACGAGGCTGTTGCTGCGGGCGTCGAGCAGCACGCGGACCTGCTGGGTCTGTGCGTTGAGGCTCTTCTCGACCAGACCGGCGATCTCCGCGGCAGAAGCGGTCTTGAGGCGGATGACGCGGGTCTCCTCTTTCGACGCCTTGGCCGCGACGGGGTCGAGCTGGCGGATGATGGCCTCGACGCGGGCGATCTCCTTCTCGCCGCCGCTGACCATGATGCGGTTGTTCTTGGTCTCGGCGATCAACGTCGCCGGGCCGCCGGCGGGCTCGGGCTGCCCGCGGATCTGTTCTTGGTAGAGCTGCTGGACCAGCGGCGTGAACTCGGCGGCGGTGCGGCCGAAGATCTCGACGCCGCGGAACTGCCGCGGCGCGGCGGTGGCGGCCGTGACGTCGAACTGCTTCACCAGCGTCCGCACCCGTTCCTGGTCCTTGGCGACGGCGAGCACGATGACCTGCTTGCCGGTCGGGTCGGCCATCAGGGTCGGCGCGAGCTGGCCGGGCGCGGCGAGCTGGCCGACGAGCTGCGTGACCAGCGGGATGATCTCCGTCGCGGTCCTCGCCTGGAGCGGGATGACGCTGAGCTCGCGCTGGGCCTGCGCCGGGGCGATGTCGACCACGGCGACGGCGTCCTCGATCTCCTTCAACTGCTCGTCGGTCGCGGTGACGAGGATGCGGTTGTTCGGCGCGTCGGCGACGAGCGAAGGCTTGGGCAAGGAAGAGAACCTCCGGTCGGCCATCCGCTCGGTGACGAGGCTCTGGATGCCGGGCAACGCGATGTCGGTTCGCGTGTGCTTCAGCACGACCACCCGGAGATGGCGCGACATGCCCTCCGGCCGGTCCGCGCGGAGCTGCTTCACCAGCGCCTCGATGCGGGCGAGATGGTCTTGGCTCGCGGTGACGATGAGCCGGCCGGATCCGGTGTCGGCGAGGATCTTGGCGTGCGCGACCGTGCCGGCCGAGCCGTCCGCCGTCTGGTTGCGGTAGAGCTGGTCCACCAGCGGCTGGATGCGCTGGGCCTCCTCGGGCGAGCCGACATCGATGAAGCGCGTCTGCAACGGTGTCGGCTGCGACGTGCCGGTCTCGATCTGCGATACGATGTCCGTCGCCGTCTGGAGATCCGCCGGCGAGCCGGTCACCACGACGCTCTGGCTGCCGGCGTCGAAGCTCACGCTGGCCGTGGTGGCGACCTGGCCGGAGCTGTTCCGCCGGGTCAACGCCTGGCGGACGATGCTGGCCACGTTGGTCGCGCCGGTCGCGCGCGGCCGGAAGATCTTGGTGAGTTGGATCGTCTGCGAGCGCGTCGGCACCAGCGAGTTCTCGCCGTTCTGGCCGACGGCACCCTGGACGCCTTTGTCCACGCGGGTCACCAGTTGCTCGATCTGGTCGAGCTGGCCGGGGAGCGGCGCGGCGACGATGACGCGGTTGAGCGCGAGGTCGGGGATGACGCGGGCCTTGGTGGCGGCGGCGGAAGCGGATTCGTTGGCGGCGGCGACGCCGGGGATCGCTTGGCGGATCAAGTTCGCCAGCTCGTCGGCCTTCATCGATTGCGGGTAATAGATGCGGACGTCGCCGGCCGAGCCGTCCTTCTGCTCGAACTTGTTCACCAGCTCCTCGGCCAGCGCCAATCGGTCCGGCGGCCCGAAGAGCAGCAACGTGCGCGAGGCGTCGTCGTACACCGAGGTCACGTAGTCGGCGGGATCCGGCGGCAGGACCTCCATGGCCTTGGTGTTCGGGTTGAACGAGGTCCGCTTCGGCGCGGTGGCGATGCCGAAGGTGCGGTTGAGCAGGTCCGACACGATGGCGCCGGAGGCGTGCTGCAACGTGTAGGTCTTCATCTGGCGGTCGGCGGACTGGCCGGTGCCGATGGTGGCGAGCAGCGTGCGGACGCGCTGGATGTTCGAGAGGCGGTCGGTGACGACGAGGCCGCGGCCGCGCGAGAGCGGCGCGACGGAACCGGCGCTGGAGAGCATCGGCAGGACGGAATCGGCGACCTCCTTGGCCTCCAGGTTGGCGACGTCGAGCACGACGGTGACGACCTCGCCCGGGCGCACGTCTCCGGCGTTCTCGGTGCCGCGCATGATGCGGATGGGCATCGACGGGAGCTGCTTGAACGGGACGAGCCGCAGGTTGTTGCCGTCCTCGAGCAGCATCACGCCCTTCATGGCGAGCATGAGGTTCAACGTGTCGAGCGCCTCGTTGTAGGTGTAGGCGTTCGGGTCGTCGTAGGTGAGCGAGCCGACGACGTTGGTGTCGGAGAGCAGCGGACGTCCGGCCATCTGCGCGAACCGTTCCACGACGTCGGAGTACGGGATGCCGTCGAACTGGAAGCGGATGTCGCGGGCCGGCGCGGTCTTGGCGCTGACGACGTCGGGCTTCGGCGACGCGGGCTTCACGGACGCCGGCGGGTTGGTCGCGGGCGGCCGGGCGGCGTCTTGCGCGCCGAGCGTGAGGCCGGCCAGCAGGCAAGCACCGAGGAGGACCAGTCGGATGGGTTTCATGGCTTGGAAGAGGAAAGGGGTTTCGCGGCCGCTTGGGCCAGCTCGGGAGGAAGTTCGGAAGCGTCCAGCCGGCGTTTCTCGGCAAGGGTGCGGCCGCGCTCGACCGCGTAGTAATCGGCGCCGACCTTGAGGATCAACCGGCTGGAGGACATGAGCAGCGAGTTGCCGGGCATCGGCAGCGACCGGTAATCGACCATCGCGACGGTGCCGCCGGCGAGCTCGTCACCGGGCCGGTAGCGGACGGTCTTGCCCGCCGAGAGGTCGCGCATGTGGACCTCCGGTTGGCCGCGCCACTCGGACAACGAGACGACGCGGAAGGTCTCCGGGCCGGGCGGCACCCCGGGCTTGGAAGCCGGCCGCGGCGGCTGCCCGGGGAGGACGGGCGCGGGCGGACGCTTGATGTAGGGCCGCAGGATGTCGCGCGAGACGATGCTGTTGAGCAGGTGGCGCTCGGGCGACTCGAGCGTCCGGGCCGGCGCGAGGTTGGTCCTCACGATATCGGGCGCCGGGTCCAGCACGAGGGTGAGGTAGCGGAAGCGGACCCGCACGTTGCCCGGCGCGTCGCCGTTCGCGACGGTGAGGTTCTCCGTGCGGTGCAGCCACGGGGATTCGTTCAGGAGGAACAACAGGTTCACCACCTTGGTGAGCGGGCCGTCGCCCTGGACGTTCCAGCCCAGCTCGTAGGCGCCCCGGAGTTTCCGCGGCTGGATCGGCAGGCGGGTGAAATCCGATTCCTCCAGCCCCGTCGCGAGGATCTGCTGCGTGAGGATCTCGCCGGACTTGGCGCTCGCGGGATCGACGCTGTCGGCGAAGGTCCGCATCGCGACGGTCTTGAGCTTGTCCTCGGCCACGAAGTACGCGCGGCGGTCGGCCTGGATCTTCGCGATCTTCTCGCGCACGACGGCGGTGGTCTTGTCGATCTCGCGCAACGGCGCCAACAGGACGGACCGCACGCCCGCGACGACGAGCACGAGGGCGACGACGCCCCCGACGGCAGCGGCCATGACCTTCTCGCGCGGGTTCATGCGCCACCTCGCTTGTAGGCCGAGGCCTCGAGCGACACATCGTCGATCGGGCGGACGGCGGGCCTCACCTTGTGCAGGTCGATCTTGAGCTTGTCGGGCACGGTCAGCTCGACGGTCGAACGGAACTCGTAGCCGAAACGGTCCGGTCCCGGCGTGATGGCGACCGGTTTGACGTCGTAGCCGGCCGCGCGCAGCTGCTTGTCGAGGCGCGCCAAGGTCTCGCCGCTCCGCGCCTGGACGGCGAGGCGGACGGATCCCTGGCCGCTGACCGCGAGCGAGGTCAGGTAGACCTCCTCGCTCGGCGGGAGGACCGATGTGAGATAGGCGTAGTGGACCAGCCAATCGCGGTCCGCCTTGATCCAGTCGTCCACGACGCCCGCCTGCTGGATCATCTTCCGGTAGACCGGGCGTTTCTTCTCGGCATCGGCCAGCTCGGCCCTGGCCGCGGCGAGGACGGCTTCGCGTTTCCCGACGAGATAGGCGCGCAGCCCGAAGACGGCCGCGAGGACGACGACCGTCGCCGCGAGGCCGGAGAGGATGCGGACCTTCCGGAGGTCCCGCTGGACCGCG
>JBBRQL010000002.1:0-46946 GCA_038226425.1 Verrucomicrobiota bacterium | reverse complement strand
TCGCCTCAGCCTTGGCCTCCGTCACCGCCAAAGACGCCCAAAACTGGTTCGCCTCTTGCGGCTACAGTTTCATTTAAACCGCTCTAGCCATTAGCCGGGGGTCGAGGAGCGCGACGACACCCCCGGTCCCGGGTCACGATGCGAAGCATCCCGGAGGGATGCCAGCGACTGTCGTTTCAGACAGGCTCCCAACCTCGGAACCATGCAGCTGGATCAGGGTGGAACGGCCAACTTGGCCGTCCTCGGCGGCAACTTGCCGCCGAGTTTCGGCACAAGGACACACCCACCGGAGGGTGCGTTCCCGGCGCACCCAACGCGGCGGGCTGGTAGCCCGCCCAAACGGGCCGGTGGCCCGTTCCACCCAACCTTTGTTGCTGGGTTCCCGCTCAGGCCGCCGCCGTCTTCCTTGTTCACCGCTCTTGATAGAACTCCACCACGCGGTCGCGTGGGGAGCCGAGCCGCGAGGTCCGCGCGGCCGCGAGCTGCGTGCCCACGCGGCGGCTGGCGGCGACGAGCTTCTTGGCCAAGGTATCGCGTTGCTGCTCCAGCTCGCGGACTTTCATCTCGAGGGCGCGGATGGTCCGGCCGTCCTTCGCGGACGGCGTCGCGGCGGCGGCCTGCTCGGCCAGCGCAAGGCGCTTCGTCAGCTCGGCCTTGCCCTGCTCCCACCGGATGCGTTGGCCGTCGGCCTCGGCGAGCAAGGTCTTCAGCTCTGTCTCGCGGGCGTGGCTGTCGCGCAAGGAGCCGCGTAGCCGGGTGGTCTCGCCCTCGAGCACGCGGAGCTGCGCGACGACGGCGGCATCGCCGGCGGAAGGCGGCTGCGGGGCCGCGCCGGGAATCGCGGCGACAGGGGCGGCGAGGCGGGTCGCGGCCAAGCGTTCCTCGGCGGCCTTCAGCTGGGCCTCGACCTCGGCGCGCTCGGTCTTCTCGGCGGCAAGCGCGGTCTCCAGCGCCTTGGCGGCAGCGAGCTCTCCGGTGAGGACGGTGACACGCGCGGTGAGCGTCCGGTTGTCCTGTTCCAGGCGTCCGCGGGTGGTCTTCTCCTTGTCCAGCGCGACGGCGATGTCCTCGGCCTTGGCGGCGTTGCGTCCGGCATCGGCGCGGGCCACGGCGAGGTCGGTCTCCAGCTTGTTGACGCGGACGATGCTCTCCTCGCTCTGGCGGGCGCGGAGGTCGTCGACCTGCTTCTCGAGCTTCGTCTTGTCGGCGAGCAGCAGCTCGTTCTGTTTGGCGGTGTCGTCGAGCTTGAGCTGCAGCTTGCCGAGGCGGGCGGAGAGGTCGGCGACGAGCTTGCCGCGCTCGGTCTCGGAACGCAGCTCGGTCACCTGCGACTTGAGCGTGCTGTTCTCGCCCTTGAGCTGCTTGAGGTCGCCGTCCTGCAGCCGCTTGAGCGCGGCCTCGAGGTCGGTCTTCTCCTTGGCGAGCGCGGCGGCACCTTTCTTCTGTGCGAGCAACTGGCGGTTGGCATCGTTCAGCGCCTTCTGTGCTTCTTCGGCGACGACCTTCTCGACCAGGTTCTTCCGCTCGGCCTGCTGCTGCTCCAGCGAGGCGAGCAGGACCTTGTTGGTGACCTGGAGCGCGCTGATCTTCTCGACGGCCTGCTGGAGCTCGCGCGGATCGATGGGCACCGGCTGGGCGGTGAGGGCCTCGCGGAGCTTGGCCTCCAGGAGCTTCTTGTCCGCGCCGAGCTGTGCGATCTGCGAGTTGAGCGTGTTGAACTGGGTGATGACCTCGCCGCTCGGCGCCAGCTCGGACGGATCGCGGACGGTCGCGGCGGCGGTCGGCGCGGTGGCCGGATCCGCGGGCAACTCAGCGGCGGCGGCCGTCTCCGGCAGCGTGCCGATCTTCTCGGCGACGTAGCGCAGACGGTAGGCGATCACACGCTCGTTCCACGTGGGATAGCTGCGCTGCAGCTCGCGGAGCCGGGTCAAGGCCTCGGCATAACCACGACGGGCGGAGCTGACCTGGCCGGTCTCGCGGAAGGTGTCGGACTGCTGGATGAGGTTGTAGGCGGCGATGAAGTCGTCATCCGCGCCCGCGGACGCGCGCCAGAGCAGCGCGGAAGCGAGGGCCAGCAGGACGGCAGTGCGGAACATGGGACAGGCTATACCCGCGCGCCGCCCAGAACGCCAGCGGTGGAACAGCGAAGCGGATGGTGGCGTCGTCCGCGTCCTTGTCCGGATTTTTGTCCGCGAATCACGCGAATGAACACGGATGCCGGGAGCCGAGGCGGCAGAGGTTGCGGCAGTTTACGTCCCGCTCTGTTTCGCGCCCTTTCGCGTGGTTCGCGGGCCGCTTCTCCGGAACCCGGGACAAGCCCGACCTCGGGTGATGCCTCCAGCTATTTCTTCTCCCCGGTGGCGGTGATTTCGGTCGGCGTGACGAAGACGTAGAGCCGCTTGCGCACCGTGCTCTTGCTTTCGCTGCGGAACAGCCGCCCGAGCAACGGCACGTCGCCGAGCCCCACGACCTTGTCCACCATGCGCACCGTGTCGCTCACCAGCGGGCCACGCAGCGCGATGGTCTCGCCGGGTTTCACCACCGAGTCGGCATGGGTCGCCCGCACCCGCAGGCGAGGCAACGGCACGACTCCCTTCACCGGCTTGCCGCCGGGCGTGGGCACGGCCACTTCTTGGCCCGGCTTCGGCTGGTCGTAACCCAAGAACTCCGTGACCGTGGCGATGATGCCGAGCCGGGCGTCCGCGCCTTCAAGGACAGGGATGATGTCCACCGTCGGCCCGACCGCGACCTGCTCGGTCTGGTAGTTGATGCCGGCCTGGTTCGTGGCGGTCCCCGAGGTCGCGTCCACTCCGGTCACGATGGTCTTCACGTCGCTGACCGAGACGCGGGCCTGCCGTCCCGAGGTCGTGATGACCTTCGGCGCGGCCAAGAAATCCACGCCACCGCGGCCTTCGAGCCGCTTGCGGAGCGCGGCGAACTGCGCCGCCGTGATCGTGGCCGATTGGCCTTCGGTGCGAAGGAGGTCCACGCGCAGGTTCTGGCCGTGCGGCGCCTCGGGGTCGGTGAGAAGGTTTGTGGCCGGGCCGCTCTGCAACGCCGGGTTGTTGGTCGGCGACTGGCCGAAAAGCCAGTCGAGCCCGAGGTCGTCCGTGCCGCGCTCGGTGACTTCGGCGAACTGGATCTCAAGCTGGATCTGGCGGGACGACCCGCTTCGGGCCGCTTCCGGCACCGGCCCGGTGGACCGCGGCGTGACCACGGCCGTGAAGGCCGGCGGTGTCGCCGGCTTCGGTGTCAGTGCTTGGATCTGCTTCTGGAGCTCGGCTTGGACCGCCAAGGCTTCGCGCACCTTGGGGTGGTTGTCCTTGTAACGGGTGCGGAGCGCGGCGATCTCGACGTCCTTGGTCCGGCGCTTGGATTCGAGACCGGTCAGCGCGTCGGGTTTCCCCAAAGCCTCCGGGGCGGCGCGGAACTGCGGATCGCCGAGCACGTCCGACACGGTCATCGGCTGGATTGGCTGGATGCTGGAGAAGATGTTGGTCGCTGCTCCCGCAACCGCCCCGGAAAACGGAGGCGTGTTGAGCGCTTGGATGGCGAGCTCGGCGTCTTTAGAGCGCAACTTGGATTCGATTTCGGCGCGCTCATCGTTGGCCTTGGTCTTCAGCATTGCTGGGTCAGCGATCTCTGTTGTCGGCGGCGGAACCAGCGCTTGGATGAGGCGCTCGATCACGTCGAGATCCGTTGCCGTGGCACGCACGAGCAGGTCGCCTGTGCGGTCGTTGAAGAAACATGCGAGGCCCGTATCCCCGCCAGTCGGTTGCACGGTCGGTTCCGGGAAGACCACCCCTGCGGCCTCAAAGATGCGGCGGAGATCCTGCTGGACTTGCACGGGCCGGTTCGTGGTGGCGGATGCTGACGGGTCGAGTCCAAGGACCGCAGCGACATACGCAGGGAAATCGGCGGGTTCCAACTTGTAGCGGCGAGTGAACAAAGCGCTCCCGTTTGTTGCGCGCTGGGTCGCGGCGGGTTCGGCCAGCGGGTCACGCAACGCCACATAGACCGCCGGTGCCACCGATTCCACCCGACCGGTCGGGACTTCGTAGCCGAAGGACCGCCATCCATCGAACGGGTCGCGCCTGGAGAAGACCACGGGAACGGTCGGACTGCCGTCATTCCCGGGGACGAGGTGATGGATGGTCTTCACCTTGTCTCCAAGCACCTCCACTTTGACGATACGCGGCAACGTCGGGTCGGTCCCGATCACCTCGGTCGCGGGCCCGGGGGCTTGGGCCGCTGCGATCACATCTGCGAACACCGGACCGCCCGTCCCCGGCCATGGCACCGCCATGAGCATCGCGGTCGCCGCGAAGGCCATGCCGCGGGCCAGCCACAGACGCGATGGCCGCACCGCGCGCCAGTCTCCCGAGCCGTCCAGCAACGCCTTCACGCGGCGGGCGAGCTGCGACTTCATGCCGTCGCCGGCGACGCCGATGCCGCGCGCCCAGCGGGGCGAAGCCAACTCGCGTCCGAAGGTGACGAGGGACTCCGCGAGCGCGGCGCGTCCTTCGGGGACCAGCGCTGCGGCCTCGTCCGCGGCGCTCTCGCAGGACGCTCGGAGCTTTCTCCGCGCCCACCACACGGCGGGATGCCACCACGCGACGGCGCAGACGACGTCGGCGATCGCCAACCACAGCGGGTCCCGCGCCGCCAAGTGGGCGAGTTCGTGAGCGAGCATCGCCTCGCGTTGGGCGGGGGAGAAGCGGTCCGCAAAATCGCCCGGCAACGCCACGGTCGGGCGCAGCACGCCGAACGCCACCGGCCCGCGCAGATGCGGCCAGGTGAGCACACGGACC
This sequence comes from Verrucomicrobiota bacterium, assembly GCA_038226425.1. Classification (GTDB taxonomy): domain Bacteria; phylum Verrucomicrobiota; class Verrucomicrobiia; order Limisphaerales; family UBA9464; genus CAIVQB01. The sequence continues at coordinate 42,135 of JBBRQL010000002.1, read as the reverse complement.
TTGCCCAGGCCGAGCGGACGGCGGAGGGCATCGGCAGTCGCTTGAGCGGCCAAGGTCGCGGCGGTTGGATCCGATGTACCGGGTGCGGGCGCACCGGCGTCTTGGAGTGGGTGCTGATCCAAGACGTTGGCGCGTCGTCCGGTGCCGTGATCGCGCGACCGCCACGAGCACCACGCCAATCCGGCGTGGGCAAATGCCAAGCGCCCGGATAACAGTGCGAGCCCGGCGAGCCACAGCCATCCCGGCCACCAGACCGGCCTCGGTGCCGGTGGCGGTGCGGCGAAGTCCGCTTCGTCCGGGAAGGGCTCGGAGAGCGGCTCGGCAACCGGCTGGCCGGCGAAGGAATCGAGCAGCCGGACTTGGAGCGTCCGCGCGGGTTCAGGCACCGGGCGGAGCTTCGCCAATTGCCCGCGCAGGCCGGCGAGTTCGGCGGTCCACAGCAGCGCGACGGCGAGCAGGGCCGTCTGCCACAGAGCGCGCCGGACCTGGGGCGACCGGAGCCACCGCTCGGCCGCCCAAGCGACCGCGACCACGAGCGCCGCCTCGGTCGCGAGCAGGCTGGCGAGACGGCCCCACCAGCGCAGGTCGAGGTTCACTTGGTCCTCCGTTTCGCGTCGGCGATGAGCTTCGCCAACTGGTCGAGCTCCTCGCGGCTCACGTCGCGCGTCGTGAGCAGATGGCTCACCGCGTCGGCGAGGCTGCCCTCGAAGAGCCGCTCGACGAGATGCCGGCCGACGCTGCGGTTCACGTCCTCGGAGGCGACCAGGGCGCGGTAGAGGAAGCTGCGTCCTTCCTCACGGTGGGCGACCAGGCTCCGGGCCTCCATCTTGCGCAGCATGGTGGCGACCGTGGTGTGGGCGAGCTCGCGCTCGGGCTTGAGCGCGGTGTGGACATCGGAGACGGAAGAGTCGGGCGCGGCCCAGAGCACCTGGAGGATGCGGAGCTGGAGATCGCCGAGACGGTGGGAAGGAGAGTTCATGGCGTGGACGACGACCGCGGTAATACTACCACGGTAGTTTGTTCGTCAAGCGGTGTGTCTTGGCAACGTGCAGCAGGCGGTCTCGGCGTGCCGGGGTGCTGCCAGCATCTTGCTGGCAGGGGCACGCCGAAGCCGGGCTCCGGGCAAATCCTCCCGGCACGTCTCCGTCCGCACCGCCTGTCGGCGAGACGCACGGCAGCACACAGGCCCACAGGCGACCACGGTGTCCAGATGCCCCGCTTCTCATCGCACCAAGATGATTCGCCTTGTGGCACCGGCGGGCGGTTCGCGTATGCTACCGCGATGGTGACTCCGTTCCTGTTCTGGATGGCGCTGGGCTTTGCCGGCGCGATCGCTTGGTCGTCGTTCTTCGAGTGGACGCTGCATCGCTACGTGATGCACCGGCCGCTCGGCAGCTTCGACTACCCGTTCAAATCCCATGCCTTGGTGCATCACCAGATCTTCAAGGCGGACGCGACCTACCACCTCGTGGACGAGAAGGACAAACACACCATCCCGATGGCGTGGTGGCACGGGCCGGTGCTCGTCGCGCTGTGCCAATCGCCGTTCCTGCTGGCGGCGTGGCTGGTGGGCGAATGGGGCATCTACGCCGGGGCTGTGGTCGCCACGGTCTGCTACTTCACGACCTACGAGTATCTCCACTGGTGCATGCACCTGCCGCGGAAGCGCGCCGTGGAGCGGTCGGGGATCTTCTTCCGGTTGAACGGGCACCACATCCTCCACCACCGGTACATGCACAAGAACTTCAACGTGGTGCTCCCGTTGGCCGACCTGTGCCTCGGCACGCTGGTCGTCCGCTCTAAGATCGCGTTCCCGCAGCCCAAGGGGCCTTCGGTGCCGGACGTGCAACCGCTGGCCGAGCCGCGTTCGTTCGTGGGCCGGTTCGTGCGTTTCGTCGGGCTCTGCCTGACCGGCGTGCGGTCGCGCTGAACCGCCGACCGGGCGCCATCGCGCAGACACAAAAGGCCGGGCATCGTTGCCCGGCCTTTTGCTTTCCTAGGGACGCGGTCGCATCCCGCATCCCGCATCTCGCGTCGGGACGTCAGAGCGCTTGGAACATCGCGCCGGCACCGCTGCCCCCGACGAGCCGGGCCTTGCGGCCGTTGGCGGCGAGGTGGCCGAGGATCTTGTACACCGTCTCCGCGCTGTCGGGCTGGCCGATGGCGGCGGCCAGAGCGTCGGCGGTGAAGCTCTGCGCGGGTTCCGCATCGAGCCGGGCCACGACCTTGGCCTGTAGCGCGAGCACGCTGGCGGCGGCCTTCTTGCCGGCCTCCACGCCGGGCTGGTGGTAGGCGTTGATGTTGACGAGCGAGGCGTAGAAGCCGACCGCGCGCTCGAACAGCGCGATGAGCACGCCGATGCTGGACGCGCCCGCGTCGCGCACCGTGAAGGTGATGCTCTGCCGGCCGTTGTCGTGGAGCGCCGTGCGCGTGCCGAGATAGAAGCCGCTGAGGAAGTCGCCGCTCGTCGCGCCCGGCTCGACCTCGATGCTCGCGCCGTCGCGGTCCTTGAGCACCTCGATGAACACGACGAAGAAGTTCAGCACGCCCTCGCGGAGCTGCTGCACGTAGGCGTGCTGGTCGGTCGAGCCCTTGTTGCCGTAGACGCTGATGCCGGCGTTCACGATCTTGCCGTCGAGGTCCAGCTCCTTGCCGAGCGACTCCATGAGGAGCTGCTGGAGATACTTCGAGAACAGCTCGAGCCGGTCCTTGTAGGGCAGGACGACCATGTCCTTCGCGCCGCGGCCGTCGCCGAGGAAATACCACATCAGCGCGAGCTGCGCGGCGGGGTTGCGCTTCGTGTCGGGCACGCGCGTCACGTCGTCGGTCGCCTTCGCGCCGTCGAGCATCGCCTGGATGTCGAGGCCTTGGAGCGCCGCGGGCAACAGTCCCACCGCGCTCAGCTCGCTCGTCCGGCCGCCCACCCAGTCCCACATCGGGAAACGCCGGATCCAGCCGCCGGCGACCGCGGTCTTGTCCAGCGCGCTGCCGAAACCGGTGACGGCGACCGCGTGCTTGGCGAAGTCGAGCCCGGCCGACTCGTAGGCGGTCTTGGCCTCGAGCATCCCGTTGCGCGTCTCGGCCGTGCCGCCGGATTTGCTGATGACGACCGCCAGGGTCTGGCCGAGCTGGCCGGCGAGCTCGGCGAGCACCTTGTCCATGCCGTCGGGATCGGTGTTGTCGAAGAAGAACGGCTTGAGCTTGTCCGTCGCCGGCTGGCCGAGCGCCTTTGCCACGAACTGCGGCCCGAGAGCGCTGCCGCCGATGCCGATGACGAGCACGTTCTTGAAGGAGCCGCCCGTGCCCTGGACCTGGCCGGCATGCACCGCGGCGGCGAACGCCTTGATGTCGGCGAGCGTCTGCGCGATCTCGTCGGCGATGGTCCGGGTCGGCGCGAGCTCCGGGGCGCGGAGCCAGTAGTGGCCGACCATGCGCTTCTCGTCGGGGTTGGCGATGCCGCCTTTCTCCAGCTCGGCCATGGCGATGTAGGCGCGTTGCATGGGCCGCTCCATCGTCGCGAGGAAGTTGTCCGGGAAATCCACCCGGCTGATGTCCATGGCGAGGCCGAGGGACGGATACTCGGTGTAGAACTTCTGGAAGCGGGACCAGAGAGCGGCTTTGGAAGGAGTCATGGCAGCGGGAGGGTAGGTTCCGAGGACGCGGTTCAAAGCGCAAAGTTGGGGGGCCGTCGGCACAAGGAACCCAGCGGCGTCACCAAGGACCGGCGGTTTCCAACCGGCGGTCCGGGGTGTTCCGCATGGAGGACCAGCCACCTTGGGGACGCGGAGGAGGAAAATTCCGCGCTGGCGCGAGGAAAGCGCCCGCGGCTAGCATCTCTCACAGTCCGTTTCCCGAAAATCTTTCCTTCACCTTAAATGAATCCTCCCGGCGACATCGCGCTCATCGGCCTCGCGGTCATGGGGCAGAACCTCGTGCTGAACATGAACGACCACGGTTTCACCGTCGTGGCCTACAACCGCACCACCTCGAAGGTGGATGATTTCCTGGCGAACGAGGCCAAGGGCACCAAGGTCCTGGGCGCGCATTCCATCGAGGAGATGGTCTCCAAGCTCAAGCGCCCCCGCCGGATCATGTGCATGGTCAAGGCCGGCAGCGCGGTCGACGACTTCATCGCCCAGATCGTCCCGTTCCTCGAGCCCGGCGACATCATCATCGACGGCGGCAACTCGCTCTACGGCGATTCCGAGCGCCGCGTGAAGGAGCTCGAGGCGAAGGGCTTGCTCTACGTGGGCACCGGCGTCTCCGGCGGCGAGGAGGGCGCGCGGTTCGGCCCCAGCATCATGCCCGGCGGCAGCCCCGCGGCCTGGCCGTTCGTGAAGGACATCTTCCAGGCCATCTCGGCGAAGGTCGACGGCGGCACCCCGTGCTGCGACTGGGTCGGCAACGGCGGCTCCGGCCACTATGTCAAGATGGTCCACAACGGCATCGAGTACGGCGACATGCAGCTCATCTGCGAGGCCTACAGCCTGATGCGCGACGGCCTGGGCATGGGCGCCGACGAGATCGCCGCCGTGTTCAAGGAATGGAACACCGGCGAGCTCGACAGCTTCCTGATCGAGATCACCGCCAACATCCTCGCGAAGAAGGACGAGGACGGCTCGCCGCTCGTGGACAAGATCCTCGACACCGCCGGCCAGAAAGGCACCGGCAAGTGGACGGTCATCGATTCCGCCAACCTCGCCCAACCGGTCACGCTCATCGCCGAGGCCGTCTTCTCCCGCTGCGTCAGCGCGATGAAGGACGAGCGCGTGAAGGCCGCCCGCAAGCTCAAGGGCCCGCGCGCCGCCATGTCGCAGGCGAGCGATCCCGCGAAGAAGAAGGCGCTCATCGGCGACATCATGAGCGCGCTCTACGCGTCGAAGATCGTCAGCTACGCGCAGGGCTACATGTTGCTCCGCGCCGCGGCCAAGGAGTACGGCTGGGCTCTCAACTACGGCGGCATCGCCCTCATGTGGCGCGGCGGCTGCATCATCCGCTCCCGCTTCCTCGGCAAGATCAAGGAGGCCTACGACAACAACCCGAAGCTGGCGAACCTGCTGCTCGACGACTATTTCCGCGGCGAGATCAAGAAGTCGCAGAAGGGCTGGCGCAACGTCGTCGCGCTCGCCGCCAAGAAGGGCCTGCCCGTCCCGGCGTTCAGCACCGCGCTCGCGTTCTTCGACGGCTACCGCAACCCGCGCCTCCCGGCCAACCTGCTCCAGGCCCAGCGCGATTACTTCGGCGCCCACACCTACGAGCGCGTCGACAAACCGCGCGGCGAGTTCTTCCACACGAACTGGACCGGCACCGGCGGACGCGTGAGCTCCAGCACCTACAACGCCTGATCCTTCGCGCGGCTGATGCCGCGCCGATCGCTCCACCCGATCCGTTGGAGGCGTCACCACGGCCCGCGCTGCCCCTCGGCAGCGCGGGCCGTCTGCTTTTCGGCGAGGACGGGCCCGCCACCGCTACACGCGGCGCTCCATGTAGGCCACGTCGAGCCAGCGGCCGAACTTGAAGCCGACCTCCTTGAAGAGCCCGACATGCTCGAATCCGGCCCGCGCGTGGAGCCGGATGCTCGCCTCGTTCGTCGCGTCGATGGCGGCGATGATGGTCCTCAGGCCCCGTTCCTTCGCCGCTGGGATCAACGGCGCCAGCAGCAGCGCGCCGATGCCGCGACCGCGATGCGAGGCCGCCACGTAGACCGAGTTCTCCGTGGTGAAGCGGAATCCGGCGCGGTCGTGGTAGCGGTTCAGCGCGCTCCAGCCGACCACGAGTTCCGGGCCGTCGGCGGGGGTCTCGACGGCGACGAACATCGCGAAGCCGCCCTTCTCGTGGTCGTCGAACCACTGCTGCCGGTGCTCGAGCGGACGCGGCTCGTAGTCGTAGGTCGCCGTCGTGGTCAGCACCGCGTCGTTGTAGATGGCGAGGATCCCCGGGCAATCGGAGCGGACGGCGGGGCGGATGGAGATGGGGCTCATTCCGATAGGTTCATTTTATCGGGGACACGCTAGCCCGGTCCGGCAGGTCCCGGCAATCCCGCGCCCGTACCTGGGAGCGATTGGAAGTGGCCAGAGCCTGTGCGAGAAAGTGCCGCGCCCGGGCAACCCGGAGCAACGTTAAGCAGCGTTGAGCAACCCGGAGGGTTGACAGCCATTAGCCGGGGGTCGAGGAGCGCGGAGCGCGACGACACCCCCGGTCATCGGTTTTTTCCGAAGCATCCCGGAGGGATGCCAGCAACTTCTCCGGCGCTATGGGGGCTGCTGGCACCCTTGCAGGGGGCGATTCTTTGGAGCGGCCTTGTCCTGGGAATTGCTGCGTTGAGCCCGGCTGATGGCTGGCACCCTTCGGGTGGTAATCCGCGTCGGTTGCGATTCCTCCTTCCCGGAGCTTGGAAAACCGTCGGATCCCACCATCGCGCCTTGCGCCATCCAGACGGTCCGGACGTGGCCCGATGCGCGTTGATACCACGCGGCGGCAGGCAGCGCGTGGGACGAAGGCTGGTTCCGGACGAGTTGGAGGGAGGCGGCCTGGAAAATCCGCCCTCCTGGGAAAGTGCGCCACGGCGGCGGCCGCCTCCGCTGGCATCACTTTGCGCGGGTCGCGGACCGGCGCGCCATATAGCTTCGCGCGCATGGAACCGTCCGTCGTCCCCGCCTTGCCGCCGCTGGTCCCGGGCACGCTCTATCTCGTCGCGACGCCGATCGGGAACCTGGAGGACATCACGCTCCGGGCGCTGCGCGTGCTCCGGGAATGCGATGTCGTCGCGGCCGAGGACACGCGGCACACCGGACAGCTCCTGAAGCACTTCGGCATCACCAAGCCGCTGCTGAGCTACTTCAAGTTCAACGAGGCGCGGCGCAGCGCGGAGTTCGTCGAACGGCTCCGGCGCGGCGAGAAGATCGCGCTGGTGACGGACGCCGGTTCGCCGGGCATCAGCGATCCGGGCGGGCGCGTGGTCGCGGCGGCGGTCGCGGCCGGCTGCCGGGTGGAACCGGTGCCCGGCGCGTGCGCCCTCATCGCGGGACTGACCGCCAGCGGCCTGCCGACCGACGAGTTCCATTTCGTGGGATTCCTGCCGCACAAATCGGGACAACGCGCGAACCGTCTCGCGGCGTTGGTCACGGTGCCCGGGACGCTGGTCTTCTACGAATCGCCGTTCCGCATCGAGCGGTTGGTGGCGGAGCTGATGGTGGCGTTCCCGGCGCGGCGCGTGGTGCTGGCGCGAGAGCTCTCCAAGAAGTTCGAGGAATGGCTGCGCGGCACGCCCGCCGAGCTCGCGGCGCAGCTCGCGGCGCGTCCGCGCAAGGGCGAGTTCGTGGTCTGCGTCGGCCCGGCCGAAGACGACGGACCGGCGGTGTGCGACAAGGCCGGATAGCAACGTCCGGGCTTGCAGCGCGCAGGGCGGCCGGGCGCCTCCGATGTCCGCCGATCCGGGTGCCGGTGCGGGTTCCTTCCGCGGATTGACGAGCCCCGCGCCGGCTCCCATGTTCGCGCCGAATGAGCTACGACATCTCCGAACTCTTGACCGACTGGGACTACCAGCCGGGCCAGGTGGTCGCGCGCCGGTTCAAGGGCAAGGACGGCGCCGAGAAGGTGCAGCTCCGCGTGGACCTCGGGATCCTGCAGATGAACGCTGAGGGACGGCCGGACGGGAAACGCCCGATGGGCCACGGCTCGTGGCACGAGTTCCACCTCGCCCGGCTTGAATCCCACCGCGAGGAGAACGACGGCGACGACGAGGAGTTCGGCCTCGACCCGGAGGCCTGCGCCAAGCTCCAGCAGGAGTCGATCCAGTACCATCACCGCTACATCTGCTACTTCCAGCTGGAGGACTACGCGGCGGTGGAGCGGGACTGCGAGCGCAACCTGAAGGTGTTCGAGTTCGCCGCCGAGTTCGCCGAGACGGACGAGCTCGCCTGGTCGCTGCTGCAGTTCGCGCCGCAGCTGGTGATGATGCGCACCCGGGCCCGCGGCACCGCCGCCATCAAGCGCAAGAAGTACGTCGCCGCGATCGAGGCGATCGAGGAGGGGGTGTCCGAGCTGGAGGCCTTCTACCGCGACAACGAGCGCGAGGAGCTGCTGGAGAACAGCGGTGAGATCGCCTCGCTGCGCCATTGGCTCGAAGAGGTCCGCAAGAAGAAGCCGCTCAGCGAGCTGGAGAAGCTCCAGCGCGTGCTCGACGAGGCCATCCAGATCGAGGACTACGAGAAGGCCGCCGAGGTGCGCGACAAGATGCGCAAGCTCCAGGCGTCCGACACCTGACCGCCCGGACCAGGACCCCGGCCGACGACGCCGGGCAGGACGCGCGGATCGGGCATCGCCAAGCGGCATGACGTGCCGCATCCTCACAGCATGACCCAGATTGAGAAGATCAACGCGGAACTCAAGGCCTCCATGCTGGCCAGGGACGCCGACCGCACCGGCGCGCTGCGCATGCTCAAATCCGCCGTCGGCTACGTCCAGATCGAGAAGAAGGTGGACGTCCTCCCGGACGCGGACGTGCTCGCCGTGGTGCAGAAGGAGGCCAAGAAGCGCCGCGATTCCATCGAGGAGTTCGACCGCGGTGGGCGCGCCGAGCTGGCCGCCAAGGAACGGGCCGAGCTGAAGGTGCTCGAGGAGTTCCTCCCGAAGCAGCTCTCGCCCGAGGAGACCGAAGAACTGGTCAAGGCCGCCATCGCCGAGGTCGGCGCGACCAGCAAGAAGGACATGGGCGCTGTGATGAAGGCCGCCCAGGCGAAGGCCGCCGGCCGCGCGGACGGCAAGCTGATGAGCACGCTGGTCGGCAAGCTGCTGCCTTGAGGAGCGGCGGGAGCGCCGCCAACGTGCTGCCGTACGTCTCGCAGGCAGAAGGTGCGATTGGGCGCGCGCAGAAAATTCCCGCGGCTCCGGCTTCGGCGAGCCCTGCCAGCAGGATGCTGGCAGCACATCGGATCGCGCCTTGGTTTCCCGCGTGCGTTCCCGCCGTTCCGTGGCCACGCTGGCCGCGTTCCTGATGAACCTCCCGAACCAGCTCACCGTCTCCCGATTCGCGCTCACGGGGCTTTTCCTCGCGGCGATGTTCGGGCGGTTCCCCGGCCACGAGAGCGTGGCGCTGCTGTTCTTCAGCCTCGCGGGCATCACCGATTTCCTCGACGGCCGGATCGCGCGCCGGCGCGGGCTCATCACGAACTTCGGGATCCTCATGGATCCGCTGGCCGACAAGATCCTGACCTGCTCGGCGTTCATCGCCTTCGTCGGTCGCGGCCTGATGCCGGCCTGGATGGTGGTGATCATCGTCGGACGCGAGCTGGCGATCACCGGGCTGCGGCTGCTGGCGGCGTCGAAGAACGTCGTGCTGGCGGCCGAAGGCTACGGCAAGCACAAGACCATCTCGCAGATCGTGTCGATCGTGGCCGTGCTCACCGTGCTCAGCTATCCGCAATGGGGCCCGGTCGGCGAGTGGATCTTCGGCTGGCATCTCTTCGGCGTGCCGTGGTCGGTCCGGTTGGAGCAGTGCTCGAAGTGGGTCGCCGTCGCGCTCACCGCGCTCAGCGGCACCATCTACCTGTGGCGGAACCGCGACCTGTACCTGCAGGACATGTGATGCGGCGTGCCGGCGAAGGAGGCATGAAGTCCAAGCTCATCGTGTGGGTCGCCCAAGGCTTCGGGATCGGACGCATCCCTTTCGCGCCGGGGACGTGGGGATCGGTGCTGGGGATTGGCTGGGCGCTTCTCCTGCTCTGGCCTCGGTCGTTGTCTTTATTTTTCTTCGCGACCGCTATCGCGGCAGGCCTCGCGGTCTGGTGCTGCGGGCAGGCCGAACAGATCCTCGGCCAACATGATCCGGGATCCGTCGTCCTGGACGAGATCGTGGCCTTGCCTCTGACGATCGGTGGCCACGTGCTGTGGGCGTGGTTCCGGACAGGAACCGTCCCGACCGCATCGGGACTCCTGCAGGCGTGGCCGGTCTTGGTGATCGGGTTCGGCCTGTTCCGGTTGTTCGACATCTGGAAGCCTTGGCCGGTCGGCGCTCTCCAACGATTGCCCGGCGGCTGGGGCGTGGTCGCGGATGATCTTGCGGCGGGCGTGCTCAGCGGCGGCTTGCTGGCGCTCGCTTGTCAGATCATCGGTGCGGGCCGCTTCATGCCGGGTTGACCGGAGCCGGTCAGCCGGGCGTGCCCGGATGTTCGACAGAAGGGAACGGAGCGCAGCAAGCCGGGACGATGCGACCGCGAGTGCCGCCCGCAACCGGGTCGGATGCCTGCCCCGTTTTTCAAACAAGCTCACAGCCGAGACCCTGCAGTTGGATCAGAAGGGAACGAAGGAAACGAAGGGAGCAGAGAGCGGGGAGGCGAGAAATTGAACTTCGGGTCAAAACGAAAATGATCACCAAAGGGTGGCGGCTGTGCGCTTCCGCAAAGGCCAGGGTCGCCTCTGCTGATGGCTTCGTTTCCTTCTGTTCAAAAGAATGGTTCCAGCTCAGGGCACCCGCACCTTTCGGTGGGCGGCCCGTCCTGATCTCGGCACCGAGTTCCTCACAGGAATTTGCGCGGACGTGACCGTCCGTGATCCGTTGGACTGCATCATCCGGGCTCAGGCACCGCAGGCTGGAAGCCCGCGAGGACTGGCAGGCTGGAAGCCTACCCTCCTAGGCTTGGCCCCGTTGTTCCGGCGGCGATTCCTTCGCGGTCTTCGTTCTCTTCTGTGCAGATCCGGGCGCCGCGCCTCACAGCGCATGGAACTGCGCTGTGACCTCGTCGCCGCCGAGGTCGAGCACGGCCACGCTGCGCTCGACCTTGAAGCGTGGTTTGCCCGAATAGCCGGGGTTGAAGAAGAGCGCGCCGCCGATGGTCTCGCAGAACGGCTGGTGCGTGTGGCCGAAGACCACGACATCGGGCTTCATCCGCGCGAGACGCACGCGGAGCGCGTCGCTGAGCGAGCGCGGGTTGACGATGTGGTGGACGAAGAACTTCTTCCCGCCCAGCTCCACGATCTCGCTCTCGCGAAAATCCAGCCCGGCGTCGTTGTTGCCCAGCACAGCGGTCACCGGCGCGATGCCTTCGAGCTCCAGGACGAGGCTCGGGTACCCGATGTCGCCCGCGTGCAGGATGTGCCCGACGCCGGCGAAGAGCTCGAAGACCTTCGGGTCGAGATGGCCGTGGGTGTCGGAGATGACGCCGATCTTCATGGGGAAATCCTGTGTGCCCGGCCCTCAGCCCGTCTGCACCCAACTAGTTCTCTCCGGCACTCGGAGGACCAGGGACGGGAGACCTGCCTTCACGCCTTCGCCTCTTCGGTTTCGGGCGCCTTCTCGCCGTCGGCTTCTTCGCCCTTTTCCTGGGGCGATTCGGCCGGGGTGAAGCGCCACGCCAGCGCGAAAAGGCCGGTGAACAGACCGCTGCTGAGCAGCGTGTTGCGGAAGAACTCCCAGGTCTGCGGCCAGCCCTTGGTGCCGGTGGTCAGCGCGATGAGCCAGCCCGCGAGGCTCTTCGTGTACTCGGGGTTGTGGAAGGGGTTCAGCAACCAAGCGGCGGTGTTGGTGACGAAGTAGAAGACGATCGCGCCGAGCACGCCGCCGCCGAGCAGGCCCCAGACGTCGCGCGTGCCGCGGAATCGACGGCCGATCCACCACAGCGCGCCGAACCCGGCGTATTTGCAGGCGAGATAGAGCAGCCCCCCGACCGTGAAGACCTCGTAGCCCTTGCCGAACTGGTAGTAGGCATCCAGCGCCAGATCGGTCGCAAGCAGCACGCCGAACGGAGCGCGCCACGTGAGCCGTTCCGGGAAGAGGGCCCCGGCGCAGAAGACCAGGGCGTACATCGCGCTGAAGTTCACCGGCATCAGCCCCGGCCAGCGTGACAACGCGACCAGCGCGAGGAAGAAGTACGGCAACAGTTGGCGGAGACGGAGACTCACCGGGCGCGGAGATTAGCGGCGGATTGCCAAATGCCAATTTCCGATTGCCCAATGGCGTGCACATGACGCTGTTCCCGGTCCTCCACGAGGACGCCGACCTGCTGGTGCTGCACAAACCGGCCGGATTGGTCTGCCATCCGACCAAGGGCGACGCGTGGTCCAGCCTCATCAGCCGCGTCCGGATTCATCTCGGCCTCGCGGCGGAACCGCAGATGGTCCATCGCCTCGACCGCGAGACGAGCGGGGTGATGGTCTTCGGCAAGACGGCGGAAGCGTCGGAGGAGCTGCGGCGGCTGTGGCAGACGGGCTTGGTCACGAAGGAATACGTCGCGATCGTCCACGGCGCGGTCCGCGAGGAGTCGGGGCACGTCGACGGACCGCTCGGCAAGGACGAGGCCAGCGCCGTGTCGGTGAAGGACCGGGTGCGGCCGGACGGCGCGCCGGCGCGGACGCATTGGTGGCGTGTCCGGCAGTTCACCCGGCCGGAAGGCGGGTTCACGCTGCTGCGCGTGCGGCTCGACACCGGCCGCAAGCACCAGATCCGCATCCATCTCGCCCACCTGGGGCATCCGCTCGTCGGCGAGAAGATGTACGGCCCGGACGAGACGCTCTATCTCCGGTTCGTGGAACGCCGGTTGTCCGATGCCGATCGCGCGCAGCTGATGCTGCCCAACCAAGCGCTGCACGCGGCCAAGCTGTGGATCCCTTGGGGCGGCGAGGAACGCGAGTTCGCCTCCCCTGCCGAACCTTCCTTCATGGGGTTCTTGCGCGGTGACCCGATGCAGTGGGCAGAAGACCCGTTCGATCCGCAGAGGCCGCACGTGACGGAACCGGGAGGCACGACGACCGGCGCGGCATCGGCCTGAGAAGCTCGAACGGCGTTTGCCGTGGCTCGACTTGGTCCGCTTCCCAGGTCCAGGGTCCGGCATGTTCCGCTCCTCCTTGGCGTTGTTGCCGGTCGTGCTCGCGGTCTGCCTTGTCTCGTGCCGGACGGTCCCGCGGGTCGCGCCCGCGGCCACGACCGAGTTCCGTTCCGAGAAGCTCGCGGAGATCGATGCGGCGATCCTCGCCTCGATCAGCGAAGGCCAGACGCCGGGCGGCGTGCTCTGGCTCGAGCGTCGCGGCGCCGCGTACCACAAGGCCTTCGGAGTCCGCGCTGTCGAGCCGGTCCACGAACCGATGACCGAGGACACGATCTTCGACGCCGCGTCGCTCACCAAGGTGATCGCGACGACGACCGCGGTGATGAAGCTCGTCGAGCAAGGCCGCATCGACGTGGAAGCACCGGTGCGGCGCTATCTGCAGGAATTCGCCGCGAACGGGAAGGAAGCCGTCACCGTCCGGCAGTTGCTAACGCACGTCTCCGGCCTCCCGCCGGGGCTCTCGCTGCAAAAGGAGTGGACGGGCCGCGCTGCCGCCATCGCCCTCGCCTGTGGCGAGAAGCTGGTCGAACCGCCCGGCACGAAGTCCCGGTACAGCGACGTCAACTTCATCCTGCTCGGCGAGATCGTCCGGCGCGTGGCTGGCGAACCGCTCGACCAGTTCTGTGCCCGCGAGGTCTTCGGTCCGCTCGGGATGAAGGACACGGGATTCCGGCCCTTCGACCCGGCGACCGGGGTCGCCTTCACCGCCGCGGGCAGCGGTCGCATCGCGCCGACCGAACATCGGGCGGAGGGCCTGCTGCGCGGCGTCGTGCATGACCCGACATCGCGGCGTATGGGCGGCGTGGCCGGGCACGCCGGATTGTTCACGACCGCCGATGACCTGGCCCGCTTCGCCAGGATGATGCTCGGCGGCGGCGAGCTCGACGGACGGCGCGTTCTGCGACCGGAGACGGTGAAGCTCATGACGTCCGTGCAATCGCCGCCCGGGATGGCGCGGCGCGGGTTCGGTTGGGACATCGATTCGCCCTATGCCGGCCCGCGCGGCGCTCATTTCCCCATCGGTAGCTTCGGCCACACCGGCTGGACCGGGACGAGCCTTTGGATCGATCCGTTCTCCGGCACGTCCGTGATCTTCGTCGCGAACCGGAACCATCCGACCGAGGCGGGCAACGTCATCGGGCTGCGTCGCAGGCTCGGGACGCTCGCAGCCGAGGCGGTGAGAGATTTCGATTTCACGCACGTCGCCGGCGCGTTGCCTCCGGACCCCGCGTCATCGCGTTGAGGCCCCGGGGCCGGCTCCGGCCGAAGCCGCTCGGCGCTCCGCGTCCGCCTACACCGCCACCGGTGCCTTGATGGCCGGATGGGGATCGTATCCGACCAGCTCGAAGTCCTCGTACCGGAAGGCGTGGATGTCCTTCACCTCCGGGTTGATCTTCATCGTCGGGAGCGGCCGGGGCTCGCGGCTGAGCTGCAGCTTCACCTGCTCGACATGGTTCGAGTAGATATGGACGTCGCCGAAGGTGTGGATGAAATCGCCCGGCTTCAGCCCGGTCACCTGCGCGACCATGAGCGTGAGCAGCGCGTAGCTGGCGATGTTGAACGGCACGCCGAGGAACAGGTCGGCGCTGCGTTGATAGAGCTGGCAGCTCAGCTCGCCGTCGCTCACATAGAACTGGAAGAGCGAATGGCACGGCGGCAGGGCCATCGTGCCGATCTCCCCGGGGTTCCACGCGCTGACGATCAGCCGGCGGGAATGCGGGTCGCGCCGGATCTGGGCGATGACGTCGTCGAGCTGATGGATGCTTCGGCCGTCGGCAGTGCGCCAGTCGCACCATTGCGCGCCGTACACGCGGCCGAGGTCGCCGGTCTGCTTGTCCGCCCATTCATCCCAGATGGTGACGCCGTGCTCTTGCAACCATCTGACGTTCGTGTCGCCGCGGATGAACCAGAGCAGCTCGTACAGGATCGACTTGAGATGGACCTTCTTGGTCGTGACCAGCGGGAACCCGTCCGCGAGCCGGTAACGCGTCTGCGCGCCGAAGAGCGAGTAGGTGCCGGTGCCGGTGCGGTCGGACTTGGACTTGCCGTGCTCGAGCACGTGCCGGAGGAGATCGAGATAAGGGCGCATCGGGAAGGGTCTCAGGTCCAAGGTCTCAAGTCTCAGGTCCACGCCTCACGCGACTTTCAGATAGATCGCCTTCAGATACTTCGCCTCCGGGATGGTGGCCGGATGGTCGGGTGCGTGGGTCGTGGTGCGGAGCTCGGTGACGCGGCGTCCGGTGAGGCGGGCGGCTTCGCGCACCGCGCCGAAGAACTCGTTCTCGCTCACGTGCGCGCTGCACGACGCGGCCAGCAGCGTGCCTCCGGGCCGCACGCGTGCGATGCCCGAGGTGGCGAGCCGTCCGTAGGCCTGGATCGCGCCGTGGCGTTCGGCCTCGCGCTTCGCCAACGACGGCGGATCGAGGACCACCATGTCGAAGGCCCGCACCGGACCGTTGGCGAGCCACTCGAAGGCATCGCCCTGCACTTGGTCGTGCGGCACGGCGCTGATCCGCGCGTCGTCGTGGTTCAGCGCGAAATTGCGCTTGGCCGATGCGAGCGCGTGGGCCGACAGGTCGAGGTCGGTCACCGACTTCGCGCCGCCGCGCGCGGCATAGAGGCTGAACCCGCCGGAGAAGCTGAACGCGTTCAGCACCTCGGCGCCGGCAGCCAAGGTCCCGACGATCCGGCGGTTGTCGCGCTGGTCGAGGAAGAACCCGGTCTTCTGACCGCGGATGACGTCGACCTCGAACCGCAGGCCGGATTCACGGAACACCACGACCGGGCCCGGCGCTTCGTCGCCCGACGGCCGGGTGCCGCCGATCTCCGAGCCGTCCTCGAGGCCCATCAAGCGCGCCGCGTCCTGGCTGTTCCGGCTGAGGCGCAAGACCAGGCGGGCAGGGCGGAGCGCCGCTTGGATCATCGACGTCAGCTCGGCAACGCGCGGCAACCACACGGGAGAGTAGAGCTTGAGCACCAAGGTTTCGGCGTACCGGTCGAGCACGAGGCCGGGCCAACCGTCGCTCTCGCCGTTGATGAGCCGGTAGCCGTCGGTGTCCGGTCCGATGGCCTCCGGCGTGCGGCGCGCCACCGCGGTGTCGAAGCGCGCGCGCCACCATGCGGCGTCGATGGTGACCGGCTTGCCGGCGTGGAGGATGCGGACGCGGATGGGCGAACCGGGATCGAAGAGGCCGATGGCGAGGAACTTGTCGCTCCGGTCGAAGATGACCGCGAGCTCGCCCGCCTCGGCGTCGCGGTTCTGCTCCCTGAGGGAGTCGGTGTAGACCCACGGGTGGCCGCCGCGGATGATGGATTCCGCCGTCGCGGTGACGCGGATGCGGAGACGAGGCTTGGCGACGGACGAAGACATCGCCGCGACGATGACCGACCGCGGCCGCCGCGGCGAGGACCGCTTTGGAAGACGGACCAGGCAGGGAGCATCCGGACACTGCCCTGGGAGCGCCGGTTTCCAACCGGCTGGTCGCAGCCTGGCCCGCCACCGGCCGCTTGAAAAGCGGCGCTCCGGACACCACCCGTTTCGGCGCGGGGGCAGTGTCAAGATGCGCCCGACCGGGCATACGCCGTCGCGTCCACGCGTGCCGCCTGCCCGCAGTTCACGGAGATCCGGCGTTCCAGGGCAGGGCACCGGCACCGTCCCGGCTCAAAGCCGCGGTCCGGGCGGGACGATGGGCGCCTCGAAGGCGAACGCGCCCTTCGCCTTGAGCTTCCGTTTCCACACTTTGTCGCCGGCGGCGAGGTAGAGCTCGTCGCGGTCCTTGCCACCGAAGCACACGCTGCTCGCCCACGCGCCCGGCTCAGGCTTGTTGAGGATGCCGTTGACCCGGCCCGCTTGGTCGCAGAACTGGACGCCGACGCTCGACGCCACGTAGAGCCGGCCCGCGGCGTCCACGCACAGGCCGTCCGCGCCGGATCCGCGCGGGTCGTCCGGCATGTGCAGGTGGAAGTAGCGCTGCTTGAAGGCGAGCGTGCCGTCGTCGCGGACCTGGAAGCTGTAGATGAGCTGGCCCACGAGATCGCTGACGTAGAGCAGCGATTGGTCCGGCGAGAAGGCGAGGCCGCTGGGGAACTCGATGCCCGTGTCGAGCGTCGCGATCTTGCCCTTGGCGTCCATGGCCTTGACCGCGTGCGCGGCCGGGTCGGTGAAGTAGGTCGTGCCGGTGTGCCGGACGACCATCGCCTTCGCGGCCGCATCGGTGGAGATGATCTTTTCGCCGGCCTTGCCCTCGAGCTCGACGATGCCGCGGGTCGCGGGCTGGGAAGCGAGCACGCGTCCGTCCGGCGTCACGGCCATCGCTTGCGGATGGTTGGCGGCGTCGCGCAGGACGGCGACCGCGCCGTCGAGGGCGACCTTGTAGATGCGGCTGGCCGGCTGGTCAGTGAAGTAGACCGTGCCGGCGGCGTCGGACACGAGGCCGCCGGGGAACTGGTAGCCTTGGCCGACGAGTTGCCAGTCGCCGTCGATGAGCCCGGCGGCAAGGTGCTTCGCGCCGCTGCCGGCCTTCACCGGCTTCGGATAGTCCTTCCAGAGCCAACGCATCGCGTCGGGGAGGATGCTGCCGCCCTGCTTGCCGTCGTGCCCGCCGGTGCCCCATTTGTTGGTGACTTCGTAGCCGGCGAACTGGAGCGCGCTGAGCATTGCCTGGTTGGCGATCCACCAGTTGCCGCCGTAGATATCCTGGTCCTTGTAGCCGTCCTGGAGGAACACGCGCAGCGGCTTCGGCTCGGTCTTGCGGATGAGCGTGGGCAACACATCGGCACCGCGCAGGCCGACGTAGGTGCCGATGGTGCTGAAGACGCGGCGGAACTGGTCGGGTCGTTCCCACGCGGCGTTGAAGGCGGCGATGGCGCCGCTGCTCGAACCGGCGATGGCGCGGCCGTCGGGGAACGGCGTGATGAGGTAGCGCGACGTGACCTCGGGCAGCAGCTCCTCGACGAGGAAGCGCGCGTAGGCGTCGCCGAGACCGTCGTACTCGTAGCTGCGGTTGTAGCGGGGCAGCGCGTTGGTGCCGATGGTCGACGGGACGACGCCCGGGTTCACGAAGACGCCGATGGTCACAGGCATCTCGCCCTTCGCGATGAGGTTGTCGAACACGACCGGCACGCGCCATTGGCCGGTGGGCGAGAGATAGCCGCCGCCGTCCTGGAAGACCATCAGCGCGGCGGGCTTGTTGCCGTCGTACTGCCGCGGCACGTAGATCCAGTAGTCGCGGCTGGTGCCGGGGAAGACCGAGTTGGTGCCGGCGTTGAAGGCCTGTTGCAGCACGAAGCCCTGCGGCACGCCGGGGTCCACCTGCGAATCGGGGCCGAGGACGTAGTCGTTGTCCTCCGCCGCGCCGCGGAAAACCGCGAGACCGAGGGCGACGAAGGTCGACAAAAGAGACCGGCGGATGCTGCGAGGAACCATGCGTGGAGGGAACCAAAGGCGCCGTGGCCGGAGCAACAGGTTAAAGGCCGGACGCGGCACGGCGCCGCGGATCCGCGGGGCGTCACTGCCGGAACACGCTGGTCATGATGACCTCCTTGGTCTTCCAGAGCAGCGTCATGGTGAGCGCCACCGGCGGAAGCGCGAGCACGACGACCAGCCAGGCCTTGGCGACCTCCATCGCCGACAGGACCCAGACGAGCGGACCCTGCGGTTCCGGCAAGCGCATGAGCAGCAGGTACGCCGCGAAGAGGATTCCTTGCGTCACGACCAGCGTGCCGTTGAGCCGCGCGAAGAAGCGCGTCTCCACCCGTAGCGCCTCGTCCGGCAGCATGGCGGCGAGGCGCACGAGCAGATGGTTCAGCGCGAGCAGGAACACCAGGCCCGCGACGAGCAGCAGCACCATGCTGTGCGCGAAGAAGGGTTCCTCGGGCCGTCGGCTCCACCACACCGTGAACGGCGCGAGGGCGAGCAGGAGCATCGCCGACAAACGTGCCCGCTCGACGGCGGCGGCCCAGATCCGCTCCTGCGGCTGGAACCGGCCGAACTGATGGACCCCGTAGAGCACTAGCGCGCTGGCGGCGAGCACCGGACCGAACCCGACCGGGTTCCACGAGTCTTCCAGCGCCGCCTTGGCATCGAAAAGCAGCATGGCCGGCAACCCCCAGAACACGGCCGACAACCCGCGGACGACGCGGGCCAAGGCAGGGATGACGGCCGGGGACGACATGCGAAGCGGGATCAGGTCGGTGGATGCAGTTCGAGCAGGGCCAAGAGACGGCGCAGGCGCCGCACCTTGTCACGGTTCAACCGGAGCGCGGCGACAGTGGACACCCGCGTTTCAGACATACTCGGTCCGCGGTAGGCCGAGGGAACGGATCAGCGTCCTGCCCGGGACGCCGCGCAGCCGGGAAAGCTCGGCCAGCAATCCGGCCCGTTCCAGGTCCAGGGTATCGAACACGTCCACCAACCGCTCCATCTCCCGTTGCTCGGCGGTGGTAAGCCCTTTGTCGTCGCGCTTCGCGGTCAGTTTGCGGAAGCGGTCGACCTTGGCGGCCGGTGCCGGCGCGTTGAGTCCTTTGAGGATCTCGGTCTCCCGCGGAGAAAGGACGCCCGGAGTCTTCTGCACGCGCAGGTGGTGCAGCTTCGGCCAGATCTGCTCCAACTGGCGATGGGTGAGTTGGCCGGCGAGGTCGAGCACTCGGCGGGGAGTCGGCTTCTCAGCGACGGTCATGGGTCGGACCATAGACAGGCGGTTCGGTCCGGCAAGCCGTCACCCGATCGTGAGGTAGGTATAGTCCTTCAGCCCGCGCTCGTAGTCGTCGAGCAGGCGCATCGCCTCGCTGGGCTTCAGGCGGTCGCTCTTGATCGCGGCGTCCACCTGGGCCTTCATCTGGCGCTGCAGCTCTTTCTCGTCGTACTGCACGGCGCTGAGGCACTGGATGATGGTGTTGCCCTCGATGACCTCCTCGACGTAGTAGCCGGCCGGTTCGTCGGGCTCGAGGAACACGTGGAGCTCGTTCACGCGGCCGAAGAGGTTGTGCAGGTCGCCCATGATGTCCTGGTAGGCGCCCATCAGGAAGAAGCCGAGGTAGTAGGGCTCGGACCCGTGGCCGTTCTGCTTCAGCGTGTGGAGCGGGAGCGTGTCCCGGACGTCGCGCAGGTCGATGAACTTGTTGATCGCGCCGTCGGAATCACAGGTGATGTCCACCAGCGTGCATTCCTGCGTGGGCCGCTCGTCGAGCCGGCTGACGGGCATGATGGGGAACAGCTGCCCCAGCGCCCAGTGGTCGAGCAGCGACTGGAAGACCGAGAAATTGCAGAGGTACTGGTCTCCGAGGGAATCCTCGAGCTTGCGGATCTCCTCGGGGATGTAGGCCTGGCCCTTGAAGCTGGCGACGACGCCGAGGCTGATCTCCCAGTAGAGGGTCTCGATCTTGGCCTTCGCGGGCAGCTCGATCAGGCCGAGCGTGAACATGTTGTGGGCGTCCTCCTTGCGCTCCAGGGCGTCGTGGTAGGCCTCCAGCTTGTTCAGGCGCGCCAAGTTCTTGCGGATGTCGAGCAGCTCCTTCACCAGCGGATGCTCGCCCTCGCCGTTCTCGCCGAAGGTGAACTGCGGCACGACCGGCGATTTGTGGATGGCGCCGAAGACCTCGACCAGCAGCACGCTGTGGTGCGCCACCAGCGCGCGGCCGGACTCGCTCACGATGTCGGGATGCGCCACGCCCTCCGCGTTGCACACGTCGGCGAGGTAGTACACGATGTCGTTGGTGTACTCCTGCAGCGTGTAGTTGATCGAGCTGTCGAACGCGCTCCGCGAACCGTCGTAGTCCACGCCGAGGCCGCCGCCCACGTCCACGAACTCGATGTCGAAGCCCATCTTGCGCAGCTTCGCGTAGAAGCGTGCCGCCTCCTGCACGGCCTTCTTCACCGTGAGGATGTCCGGCACCTGCGAGCCGATGTGGAAGTGCAGCAGCTTGAAGCAGTGCCCGAGGCCCTCGGCGTTGAGCAGCTCGGTCGCCGCCAGGAGCTCGGCGGTGCTGAGGCCGAACTTCGCGTTCTCGCCGCCGCTCTCGGCCCACTTGCCGGCGCCCTTGCTCAGCAGCCGTGCGCGGATGCCTATCTGCGGCTCGACGCCGACCTGCTTGGACACGGTGATGATCTGCCGGAGCTCCTCGAGCTTCTCGACCACCATGATCACCTTCTTGCCGAGCTTGATCCCTTGGAGCGCGAGCTTGATGAACGCGGCGTCCTTGTAGCCGTTGCAGATGATGAGCGAGCCGGGCTCGCTCTGGAGCGCCATGCCGATGAAGAGCTCCGGCTTGCTGCCGACCTCGAGGCCGAAGTTGTAGGCCTTGCCCGCGTCGAGGATCTCCTCCACGACCTCGCGCAGCTGGTTGACCTTGATGGGGAAGACGCCGCGGTAGATGCCCTTGTAGCCGAACTCCGCGATGCTCGCGCGGAACGCCTCGTTCAGCGACGCGACGCGGTCGCGCAGGATGTCCTGGAAGCGCACGAGCAGCGGGAACTTCAGCCCGCGCGACTTCGCCTCCTCGATCAGGTCGGTGAGGTCGACGCTCGCGCCCTTCTCGCGCAGCGGCTTGGCCACGACGTGGCCGTCGTCATCGATGTCGAAGTAGCCCGCGCCCCAACGGTCGATGTTGTAGGTCGTGCGGGCGGCGGCGATGTCCCATGCGCCGTTGGCGGCGGAGGGCGAAGCGGCGGTGGTTTCGCTCATTTCTATTTGGTCTGCGCGCGGACTGTAGGAACCGACCCCGCAGATTCAAGGGGGCGCTTGTGAATCTTTGGGGCGGGCAGCCTTCCCGGGACCTTCCGTGAAACTTGGTAACCAATCGCGCCCGCCGGCGTCTCCCCAGCCACAGCAACGTCTCTCGGACCCCGTCCCCGCCATTCCACAACCCTGCCATGAAAACATCGTCCCGTCCTCTCTTCGCGGCCGGTCTCGCCGCGCTCCTCTCCCTCGGTGCTCTCGGCCTCTCGGCCCAGGACACCGCGCCCGCCGCCGCCAACGGCGCCGACCCGGGCGGCAACCGCCGCAACCGCGGCCAAGGAGGGGGCGCCAACATGACCCCTGAGCAGATGCGCGCCCGCATGATGGAGCGCGTCCGCGAGCAGTTCGGGGTCAAGGACGACGCCGAATGGAAGATCATCTCCGAACGCGTCGAGAAGGTCAGCGCGGCCCGCCGCGAGATGGGCGGCGGCATGGGCATGTTCGGCGGACGCGGCGGTCCCGGCGGTGCGGGTGGTGCCGGCGGAGGACGCGGCGGTTTCGGCGGCGAACCCAGCCCCGAGGCGACCGCGCTCAAGAGCGCCATCGACAACAATGCGTCGGCCGACGACATCAAGGCCAAGCTCGCCGCGTACCGAGGAGCCCAGAAAGAGAAGGAAGCCAAGCTGGCCAAAGCCCAGGACGACCTCCGCCAGGTCCTCACCGCCAAGCAGGAGGCGGCCGCGGTCCTCGCCGGATATCTCAAATGACGTCCCGTCCCGGTGGGCCCCATCCCCGACGGCAAACGCATGGCTGACGCCGGTCCTCTCTCGCAACTGGTCGCACGCATGGTGGCCGACAGACAACTGTCGGCCGCCGACGCGCTTTCCCTGTCCTGCCGACCGGCGGCGGTGCCCGACGGCTCGGAGGCCGCGGTGCTGCGCTGGCTCGCGGCGGAATACGAGGTGCCGTTCTCCGACCTCGAGGACGTCGATCCCGACAAGCAGGTGCTCTCGCTCTTCCCGGCGCGCATCCTGTTGAAGGAGGAGCTGCTCCCGCTCCGCCGCGTCGACGGCGCCGTCGAGATCGCCACCTCGCGCCTCTTCTCCACGCAGGGGCTCGACGTGCTGAAGACGATGACCGGCCTGCGCCTGCAGCCGGTGCTCGCACCGCGCGAGGCGATCGTGCGCGAGATGAAGAAGCGTCTCGGCGTCGGCGCCGACACCATCGACACCTTGGCCGAGGAAGGTGCCGGCTTCCAGGTGGTGGACGAGGGCGCGGAAGACGACGGCGACCTCGATTCGAAGGCCGAGGACGCCTCGATCATCCGCTTCGTCAACCAGTTCCTGAAGGACGCCATCGAGCTGCGCGCGTCCGACATCCACCTCGAACCGTTCGAGGACGAGCTCCGCATCCGCTACCGCATCGACGGCGTGCTCCAGGAGGTCCCCGTGCCGGCGCAGATCAAGCGCTTCCAGCCGGCCATCGTCTCCCGAGTCAAGATCCTCAGCCATCTCAACATCGCCGAGAAACGCCTGCCGCAGGACGGCCGCATCAAGGTCCGCATCGAGGACGCCGAGGTCGACATCCGCGTCTCGATCATCCCCATGCTCCACGGCGAGGCCGTCGTGATGCGTCTGTTGCGCCAGAACTCCACGCTCCGCGGGATGAAGGACCTCGGCATGGACGCCCGGGAGCTCTCCTGCTTCGACCACGTCCTCCAGCTTCCGCACGGCATCGTGCTCGTCACCGGGCCGACCGGTTCCGGCAAGACGTCCACGCTCTACACCGCGCTCAACGCCATCAACGACACCGAGCGCAAGATCATCACCATCGAGGACCCGATCGAGTACCAGCTCCGCGGCGTCAACCAGATCCAGGTGAACGAGAAGTCCGGCCTGACCTTCGGCCGCGGGCTCCGCTCCATCCTGCGCCACGATCCGGACGTCATCCTCATCGGCGAGATCCGCGACGCCGAGACCGCGCAGATCGCGGTGCAGGCGTCGCTCACCGGCCACCTCGTCTTCTCCACGCTGCACACCAACGACGCCGCCGGTGCCTGCACGCGCCTCGTCGACATGGGCGTCGAGCCCTACCTTGTCGCCTCGTCGCTCGAGGCCGTCTTGGCGCAGCGCCTCGTCCGCGTCCTCTGCAAACAGTGCAAAGTGGTGGACGACTCGCCGACGGCTCAGACCTTCAAGGTCCGGCTCGGCATCCCTGCGTCGCATCCCACCTACCGCTCGGTCGGCTGCCGCGAGTGCCGGAACACCGGCTTCCACGGACGTCACGCCATCTACGAGTGGATGGATTCCAGCAACGAGATCCGGCAGCTGATCCTCCGGAACGCGTCCACCGACGAGATCCGCGACGCCGGCCGGCGCGATGGCATGCGGACGTTGGCCGAGGACGGCTGGCGCCTGGTCCGCCAAGGGATCACCACCGTCGAGGAGGTGCTCAGCGTCACCACCGCCAAGGAGGTCTCGCGCTCCACGGTGGACGGTCGCGCCGGCGGCGAAACATCGGTGGCCGAGCTCGCGGTGGACCGCGCCTGACGCCATGCCGCTCTTCACCTACAAAGCGCTGCAAGCCGACGGTCGGGCCCTTGAGGGCGAGATCGAGGCCGGCGGCCGCCAAGAGGCGATGAAGCTCGTGTCGGGCCGCGGGCTGCGGCCGATCCGGCTCACCGAACGCGGCGGGCCGGGAAGCCCCGCCAAGCCCGCGAAATCCGCGTCGAGACCCAAGGAAGCCGGCAAGGACGGCGTTGCCGCGGGCAAGCCTGCCGCCGGCCCGAAGATCGCCTTCGGCGGATCCGGCAAGATCACGCCGCGCATCCTCGAGAACTTCACCCGCCTGCTATCGAGCCTGCTCGCCGCCGGCGTCCCGCTGAGCCGCGCGCTGGTCATCATGACCAGGGAAGCGGCGACGCCGCTGGCCGGCTCGAAGTGGCGGCAGATCCACGACGGCGTCGTGGACGGCCTCTCGCTCACGGCCGCGATGGCGCGGCATCCGGAGACCTTCCCGCGGGTCTACGTCGCCATGGTCGAGGCCGGCGAGACCGGCGGCTTCCTCGACGTGGTGCTGGCGCAGATCGCGGATTTCCAGGCGCGCGAGGGCGACATGAAGTCGAAGGTCGTCAACGCGCTGCTCTATCCGGTGATCATCCTGGTGCTGGCCGTCGCGGTCCTCATCTTCCTGCTCGTCTTCTTCATCCCGCGGTTCCAGCTGATCTTCTCCGGCTTCGGCGGACAGCTCCCGCTCATCACGCGGATCATCGTCGGCATCAGCGACGCGATGCGGTCCTACGGGCTGCTCGGCGCGCTGGGCATCGGCATCGGCCTGTTCATGCTGCGCACGTGGTTCGCCTCCGAGGCGGGCCGGCGTTCGTGGGAAGGCGGCGTCCTGCGGGCGCCGGTGGTGGGACCGCTCGTGGCGCAGTTCGCCATGTCGCGCTTCTGCCGGATGCTCGGGACGCTGCTCGGCGCGGGCGTCCCGCTGATCGCCGGCCTGAACGTCGCGCGCCGGTCCATCGGCAACCAGATCCTCGTCGACGCCGTCTCGAACTCGATCGAACGCGTGAAGGAAGGCCGCCAGCTCGGGCCGAGCCTCGGCGACTGCCGCGTGCTCTTCTCCGGCGCGACCTTGGAGATGATCGCCGTCGCCGAGGAGAGCGGACGGCTCGACCAGGAGCTGGTCCGCATCGCCAACGTCACCGAGGGCGACCTCGACCGGCAGCTCAAGGCCGCCGTCTCCTTGGCCGAGCCGCTGATGTTGTTCATCGTCGCCGGCCTCGTCGGCGTCATCGTCATCGGCATGGTGCTGCCGATCTTCTCGCTCCAGGACCAGATCAAGTGACCCATTCCCTATGAGAACTCCGACCCATAAACCGAGAACCGGAAACCGAAGGCCCCTTCGCCGCGCGGGCTTCACCCTCATCGAGCTGCTGCTCGTGCTCGTCATCCTCGGCGTGCTCGCGGCCATCGTCGTGCCGAAGTTCGCCGGCCGCACCGAGCAGGCCCGCCAGGCCGCCGCGAAGACGCAGATCTCCAGCTTCGCGACCGTGCTCGACGCCTACGAGGTGGACAACGGCTTCTATCCGAAGGGCAAGAGCGGCCTCAACGACCTCGTCCAAGCGTCGCGCGACGCCAAGAACTGGCGCGGGCCCTACCTCAAGGAGGTGCCGAAGGACCCTTGGGGCAACGACTACGTCTACGAGTGCCCGGGCAAGAACAACCCGACCTCCTACGACGTGTCGTCGATGGGGCCCGACGGCCAGATGGGGACCGAAGATGACATCCACAACTGGAGCTCCAACAAGCGCTGAACGACGCCGGGCCGCGGGGTTCACGCTCATCGAGCTGATCCTCGTGATGACCCTGCTCATGGTCGTCATCGCCCTCGTCGCCCCGTCGCTCGGCAATTTCTTCCGCGGCCGCAATCTTGATTCCGAATCGACCAGATTTCTGGCGCTCGCCCGCTACGCCCGCAGCCGGGCCGTCTCGGAGGGCGTGCCCATGCTCCTGTGGCTCGATCCTGTCCGGCGCGCCTACGGCCTCACCGAGGAGTACGGCTTCTCGGCGCGCGACGAGAAGGCGGTCACGTTCCAGCTCGACGAGGATGTCGAGCTGCAGCTCGATCCGCGCGAGCGCGTCGACGGAACGCAGGCGCCGGTCCTGCCCGGGACGCCGGGGCTCGGCGCCGGTGCCGTCTCGATCCGTTTCCAGCCCGACGGCTTTGTCGCCGAATCGAGCCCGCAGAGCTTTTGTCTCCGCGAACGCGGACGCGCCGGCGGTCCGGCCCGCGACCCGCGCGTCCGGAGCTCGGTCTGGATCACGCAATCGCAGAACCGCGCCAGCTATGAGGTCCAGACCAACGATGTCGCCTTCGTCCGCCGGTGACCGGCACCGAGCCGGCTTCACGCTGGCCGAGGCGCTCGCCGCGATGGCGTTCCTCGCCATCGTGATCCCCGTCGCGGTCAAGGCGATCCAGGTCGCGAACCTCGCCGGCCAGGTCGCCGAGCGGAAATCCGTCGCCGCCCGGGTCGCGGACCGCCTGATGAACGAGATGATCGTCACGGGTCAGTGGAAGCAGTCCGTCTCCAGCGGCGTCGCCGAGGAAGGCGCACGCCCGTTCCGCTGGAACCTGCAGAGCCGCTCCTGGGACAAGGACACCCTGCGCCTGCTGACGATGCAGGTGAACTACCAGGTCCAGGGCAAGGACTACGACGTGCGCCTCAGCACGCTCGTGGACAGCAGCCAGCCATGAGCATCCCTCCATCCATGACCGGTGCCCGGTCCGTCGCGACGGGCGTCCCTGTAGCCGAGATGCGGGAGGGCGAGCGGACCTTCGTTTCTCCCCTGCCCCCCCGCTCCCCCGCTTCCCCGCCTCCCAGGTGCCGCGCCTTCACCCACATCGAGGTCCTGCTCGCCATCGTCATCTTCTCGCTCGTGCTGGCGGCCGTGAACGCCGTGTTCTTCGGCGCCATGCGGCTCCGGCAGAAGACCGCCGATTCCGCCGCGAAGGCGATGCCGGTGGAGCTCGCTCTGGCCACGCTGCGCCGCGATCTGTCCGGGATCGTCATGCCCGGCGGCACCTACGCTGGCATCCTCGACAGCGCCGCCACGATCGAAGGCATCAACGAACAGAGCGTCGGCACCGAGATCCACACCACGTCGGGCGTTTTCCGCGACCGCTCGCCGTGGGCCGACATCCAGAAGGTCGCCTACGTGCTGCGCGACGCGACGAACCGGACCGCCTCCGTCGGCCGCGACCTCGTCCGCGTGGTGAAGCGAAACCTCGGCCCCGTCTCGGATGAACAGGCCGACGAGCAGCGCCTGATGACCGGCGTGGACCGGCTCGACCTGTCGTTCTACGACGGCACGACCTGGCGGACATCTTGGAACTCCACCAACGACGCCACGACGTTGCCCAAAGCGATCAAGGTCGAGATCACCATGGCACCGGAGCCCTTCGCGCCGGGCGTCCGCCAGGGCCCGGCGCAGGCGGTCCGGTCGATCCAGATGATCGTGCCGGTCATGGTGGCGTCGGTGACGAACAGCACCGGCTCGACCAGCACGACGGGAGGCGCGCCGTGAGGCTTCCGCGCAGCGCTGCCGCGGCTTTTGCATCCGACCGCTCGCGTCCTCGCGGCGAACGCGGATCCGCGCTCATCATCACGCTCTGGGTCGCGTTCGGTCTGGTGGCGCTCGCGCTCTATTTCGGCAACACCTCCGCGCTCGACCTGCGCGCATCGGACAACCGCGCCGCCAGCCTCGAGGCCGACCAGGCCATCGAAGGCGCGGCCCGCTATGCCACCTACCTGATCGGCAAGCTCGACCCGCCCGGCGTGCTGCCCGATATGGCGACCTACCAGCACGAAGCGGCTGCGGTCGGCGATTCCACGTTCTGGTTCATCGGCCGCGACCCGAAGCAGCCGGCGCAGGTCACCACGGACCTCCCGTACTTCGCGCTCGTGGACGAGGCGTCGAAGCTCGACCTGAACACGGCCACCGCCGCGATGTTGCAGCTGTTGCCGCGCATGACTCCGGAGCTGGCCGCCGCGATCGTCGATTGGCGCGACGCCGACAGCCAGGTCACCGAACTAGGCGCCGAGGACGAGACCTATCTGCTCAAGAACCCGCCCTACCACTGCAAGAACGCGCCCTTCGAGAGCATCGACGAGCTGCGTCTGGTGGAAGGGGCGGACGCAGAGATCCTCTACGGCGAGGACCTCAACCGGAACGGCGTGCTCGACGTGAACGAGAACGATGGCACGGCCGCCCTCCCGGTCGACGACCGCAACGGCCGTCTCGACCCGGGGATCCTCGAGTTCGTCACCGTCGCCGCCAAGGAACCCCTGACCACCACGAACGGGACGCCCCGCATCAACATCCGCCAGAACGCCGGCCAGAACGCGCAGCTGCGGACGCTCCTCCAGACGGCGCTCGGCACGGCGCGGGCGAACCAGGTCATGGGACAGCTCCGTGGCGGACAAGGCGGGCAACCGGTGACGATCAACAGCGTGCTCGAGTTCTACATGCGCAGCCGGATGACCACGGACGAGCTGGCCCTCGTCGAGGGCGACCTCTATTCCGCGCAAGGCACCAACGCCCCGAGCGGTTTGGTGAACATCAACACCGCCGGCGAACAGGTCCTCGCCTGCATCCCGGGCATCGGCACCGAGCTCGCCCCGACGCTCGTGGCTTACCGGCAGTCGAACGCGGGGAAGCGGGACACCGTGGCATGGGCCGCCGAGCTGCTCGGCGCGCAGAACGCCGCCCGCGCCGGACGCTACATCACCGGCCGCAGCTACCATTTCTCCGCGGACATCGCCGCCGTCGGCCACCTCGGCCGCGGCTACCGGCGCGCACGGTTCGTCTTCGATCTCTCGGCCGGCACGCCGCGGATCATCTACCGGCAGGACCTCGGCGACCTCGGCTGGGCGCTCGGGAGACAAGCACGTTCACGATTGCAAACTTTGGCGATGGATTCCCGATGAAGGACTGGTTCCAGAAACAGCGTCCGCAGGCCGTGCTCGGCCTGGCCTTCGACGGCACGCGGATCGAAGCGGTCGTCGTCCGACGCGACGGCGATGCCGCCGGGATCGCGCAGACGGCCGCGGGCACCTTCAGCGCCGATCCGGCCAAGGCGGACCCGGCGGTCCTCGGGGCCGAGCTCAAAGCGATGCTCGACGCCGCGGAGATCCGCGAGCGCCGGTGCGTCGTCGCGCTGCCGGCGAGCTGGGTGCTCTCGCTGCAGTCGGTGCTGCCGGAGCTTTCCGACGAGGATGCCCGCGACCTGCTCCAGCTGGAGGCCGAGAACGGCTTCCCCTACCCGCCAGAGGCCTTGGGCATCGCGGTCTCGCGGTCGCAGGTCGCGGGCGGCCCGGTGCATGCGACGCAGCTGGCGGTGCCGCTCGAGCAGATCGCGAAGATCGGGTCGATGCTGCGCGCGGCCCGGCTCACGCCGGTGTCGTTCACCATCGGCGTCGCGGCATCGCAACCGTCCGGCAAGAACGCGGGAAGCAGCGGCGTGGTGGCGCTCTTCGTCGGCGCCCGGGACATAGCGCTCCTGGCGGTCGCCGGCGGGGGCATCGCGGCGCTGAGGATCCTGGAGCCGGCGGTCCAAGGCGAAGGAGCCGAGGCCCAGGTCGCGGCCGATCGCGTGGGCCGCGAGCTGCGGGTGACCACGGGCCAGTTGCCGCCGAACTTGCGCGACGACCTGCGCCGCCTTCGTATCTTCGGCACCGGCGCCGCCGCGGACCGGCTCGCCGCGGAAATGGCTCCGCGCGCAGAGGCCCTCGGCCTGCAGGTCGAGCGGGTGGTCGCCTTCGCTCCGGGCGAACTGGGGCTCAAGGTCCCCGGCTCGGCCCCGGTGGGCGCCGCCATGGCCGTGGCGACGCGATACCTGGCGGGCACGGCGACCGGACTGGAGTTCTTGCCGCCGCAGGTCTCGGCCTGGCAGCAGTTCGCGGGCAAGCATTCCTCCGGCAAACTGATGCTGGCGGCGAAGGTCGGCGGTGCCGTCGTCGCCGCCGTGGCCTTCGCGTTCATCGTGCAACAGGTGCGGTTGACGATGCTCCGCTCCGAGTGGTCCGGGATGGAGCCGAAGGTCCGCGAGCTGGAGACCTTGCAGCAGCAGATCAAGCGCTTCCGGCCGTGGTTCGACGACTCGGTCCGCAGCCTGGGGATCCTGCGGCGGATGACCGAGGCCTTCCCGGAGAACGGCGACGTGACGGCCAAGACGATCGAGATCCGCGGATCCGGCCAGGTGAGCTGTTCGGCGACGGCGACCGACAGCGTCGCGATGAACCGGACGCTGGAGAAGCTCCGCGCCACGCCCGACATCGCCGAACTCCAGCTCGAGCAGTCCCGCGGCAAGGCGCCGGTCCAGTTCAACTTCAACTTCCGATGGGCCGCGGGCCCGTCCCTCCCATGAACTTCGACCCCAAGAACCGGCAGCAGCTCCTCACCGCCGTCACCCTCGGGATCGTCGGCCTGTGGGCGGCCGACAACCTGGTGCTCACGCCGCTCACCAAGAGCTGGCAAAGCCGCGGCCAAGCGATCACCGACCTGCAGAGGCGCATCGGCGACGGCCGCCAGATGCTCCAGCGCGAGCGCGGCATCCGCGACCGCTGGACCGCGATGCGCACGAACACGCTCCCGGCCGATGCCTCGGCCGCCGAAGGCCGCGTGCTCGGCGCGTTCGACGGATGGTCCCGCGTGAGCCGCGTGACCGTCACCTCGATCAAGCCGCAGTGGAAACGCACGGCCGACGATTTCATGGCGCTCGAATGCCGCGTCGACGCCTCGGGCAGCTTGTCGACCATCACGCGGTTCCTGCACGAGGTGGAATCCGACCCGCTCGCCCTGCGCGTGGATTCCGTGGAGCTGGGCGCGCGCGACACGACGGGCGCGCAGTTGACTCTCGGGCTCCAGGTGAGCGGACTCGTGCTGAGCACCGAGAAGCGATGAGAACCGACCTTTCCAACGCGGCGCGGATCTCGTTCGCCGTCCTCGCGCTCGGCTGCGGCCTCGCCATCGCGCCGTCGCGCGCGGCGGACCCAAGAGACCCCGTGCCCGTCGTGCCGGACGTCGCCTCCAAAGCCATGACCAACGGAGCCGTCGCGAAGGCATCTGCCGTCACGAACGCTCCGGTGCGCGGCGCCACAGATGCCTCCGCCGCCACGGTCGGCATCGACTACGCGTCGTTCCGCCAGATCGCCGACCGCAACATCTTCAACGCCGGACGCAGCAGCCGCTCCGCGCGCGGCGGAGAGGAGAAACCGCGCCAGCCGCAGGTGGACACCTTCACGGTCGTCGGGACGATGATCTACGCGAAGGGCGAGGTCGCCTTTTTCGACGGCAGCAGCGCGCTCTACCGCAAGGCGGTGAAGACCGGCGAGACCATCGCCGGCCATAAAGTCGTCGCAGTCACGCCCGACGAGGTCCGCATGGAAGCGGACGGCAAGCCGGTGACGATGAAGGTCGGCGCCCAGATGCGCCGCGAGGACGAAGGTCCGTGGAAAGTCGCGGCGGCCGGCGTGTCCCATGCCGTGACCGTGCCGTCCGCCGCATCCGCGACGCCGGCCAGCGATGCCGGCGGCGACGCTGGCGACGCTGCCGGCGAGGTGTTGAAGCGGTTGCTCCAGAAACGTCAGCAGGAGGAGAAGAATGAGAACCCATAAGTTTGTCCCCGCCGCGTCCAGCCTCATGCTGGGCCTCTTGATCACGGTGTCCGCGCCTGCGCAGGACGCGGCGCCGGCGAAGCCCGAGGCTTCTGCCAAGCCCGACGCTCCGGCCGCGACACCCAAGGCGAAAGCACCTGAGGCGAAGCCAGCGCCGGAGCCCGGGCCGGCCACTCCCGACAAGCCATTGCGCCTCAATTTCCGCAACGCGCCGCTGGACATGGTCCTCAACTATCTCAGCGAGGCCGCCGGCTTCATCATCGTCTCCGAGACCGAGGTCCGCGGGAAGATCGACGTCTGGAGCAACCAGCCCGTGACCCAGGAGGAGGCGTTGGCGGTCCTCGATTCCGCGCTGAACAAGAACGGGCTCACCGCGCTCCGCAACGGCCGCACGCTCACGATCGTCACCAAGGAGAACGCCAAACGCCGCGACATCCCGGTCAAGAGCGGCAACGATCCCGAAGCCATCCCGAAGAACGAGGAGCTGGTCACGCAGATCATCCCCATCCACTTCATCACGGCCACGCAGCTGGTGCAGAACCTCCAGCCGTTGCTGCCGACCGGTTCGGAGATGACCGCGAACGAGGCCGGCAACGCGCTCGTGCTCACCGACACCCAGGTCAGCATCAAGCGCATGACCGAGATCATCCGCGCCCTCGACACCTCGATGTCCGGGGCCACGACGATCCGGGTCTTCCCGCTCAGATACTCGGATGCCAAAGAACTCGCGACGCTGGTGAAGGAGCTGTTCCCCTCGCAGGCCAACGCCGGCGGCAACAACCGCAACACAGGCGCCGCCGGCGGGTTCGGCGGCGGACCGTTCGGAGGTGCCGGACCATTCGGTGGCGGCGGCGGGGGTGCGGGTGGCGGCAGGGGCGCGGGCGGCGGTGCGGCCGGCGGCAACACCTCGGGCAGCGGACGGGCGGCGGCATCGCGGGTCACTGCGGTCGCCGACGAGCACAGCAACTCGCTGGTCGTCAACGCGCCCGAGGATGTCCTCCCGGCCATCGAGGAGCTCGTGAAGAAGGTCGACCGCAACGTCGAGGACATCACCGAGGTCCGCGCCTTCCGCCTCAAGTACGCCGATCCCGTCGAGATGGCGGACCTGCTCACCAACCTGTTCCCGGACGAGACACAGAACGCGAACAACACCGGCGGCAACCAGGTGCGCTTCGGCGGTGGATTCGGCGGCCGGGGCGGCGGCGGCGCGACGACCGCTTCAGGCGACAGCGAGCTCGCGAAGAAAAAGGGCAAGGTGCTCGCCGTGCCCGATCCGCGGACCGGATCCGTCATCGTCAAGGCGGCGCGCGACCTGATGGGCCAGATCTCGCAGATGGTCGAGCAGCTCGATTCCGACCCGGCCAAAAAACAGAAGGTCTACGTCTATGAGCTCGACAACGCGGACCCCACCGAGGTCGAGACCGTCCTGAGGTCGTTGTTCGAGAGCAAGAACTCGCAGAACCGCGGCACGCAGAGCCGGACCTCGCAGACCCAAGGCAGCGCGCTGACCACCCGCCAGACGCAGAACCAGAACCAGAGCCGCGGCACGACCACCGGCTTCGGCCAAGGCGGCGGCGCAGGCCAGACCGGACGTCAGAACTAGGAGATCCTTCCATGCACACCACGATTTTCCCGCCGGTCATCCTCCCTCGGTCGCTCGCGGTCTTGCTGCTCGGCGGCCTGCTCGCCGTCCCGGCCTTCGCCCAGGCCCAAGGCCAGAACAACGGAGCCGCGGGACGCCGCACCGGCGGAAGCACCACGGCCCGCGAGTATCCTAGCAACACCCAGGTCGGCGAGGCGGTCATCTCCGTCGACCCCGAGACCCGCAAGGTCGTCGTCGTGACCGACGAGGAGACCAACCTCCAGATCAAGGAGGTCATCCAGAGCCTCGACAAACCGCGTCCGCAGGTCCTGATCAAGGTGGTGTTCCTCGAAGTCACCCACAACGACGGCCTCGATTTCGGTGTCGAAGGCGGACGCTCCCAGAACATCGGCGACGTCGGCGTCGGCAAGTTCGCCAACTCCTTCGGCCAATCCGGCATCGGCGGATCCTCCAGCAACGCGGTGCTGAACTCGATCGGCCAGAACATCAGCGGCATCGGCCCGACCCCTCCGGGCGCCGGCCTGTACCAGCTGCTCGGCTCCGATTTCGAGGTCACGCTCCGGGCCATCGCGCAGGCCGGCAACGCGGAGATCCTGTCCCGACCGTCCATCCTCACCCGCAACAACCAGCCGGCGACCATCAGCCTCGGCCAGCAGGTCCCGCTCGTCAGCAACACGCGGTTCGACGCGGTCAACGGGCAGATCAACACCGTCACCTACCAGAGCGTCGGCATCATCCTCCGCGTCACGCCGTTCATCTCGAAGGACGGCATGGTCGAGATGATCGTCTCCCCCGAGACCTCGCAGCTCGCCGACCGGACCCAATGGGTGCCCATCTCCAAGGACGCCCTCGCGCCGGTCATCAACTCGCGCGTCGCCGACACCGTGGTGATCGTGCCGGACGGCCAGACCGTCATCATCGGCGGCCTGATGCAGACGCAGCAGACCATCTCCGAGAGCAAAGTGCCCCTGCTCGGCGACATCCCTTGGCTGGGAAATCTCTTCAAGAGGAAGCAGAAGCAGGACAACAAGACCGAGCTGATGATCTTCCTCACGCCGCACATCGTGCCTGCGGCAGGCCAGCTCGCCGCGCTCACCGCCAAAGAGCGCGCCGAGGCCACGCTCAAGCCGCGGTCCATCTCCGAGGAGCAGCTCGAGAAAGTGCTCGGCGCTCTCCCGCCCAAGAAAGCAGAAGACGTCGGCAAGCCCGCTCCGAAGAAGAAGAAATGAAGCGCCTCCGGTGAGCGCAGGTCCGCCGATGCGGCCGGCGCGTCGGTGCAAGCCATCAGCTCAGCGGCGCTGCCGGACAGCGGGGAAATCCGGTCTGGAAGGCAGCGTCGTGATCGTGCCCATTCGTCCGGGCTGTCTGTTCCGCGGGCGACACCGAGTCTTTGGGATACCGCCCCCGACCAGCGCCGGGACGTTGGATAATGGTGTCCTCCACTGCGGCCTGCACCCAGATCGAACTCCGCCGTTGCGGATGTCGAAGCCCTCGGCTACCACTTCTTCCGCTCCGCGGGTGTGGTTCAATGGTAGAACGTGGGCTTCCCAAGCCTGAGACGAGGGTTCGATTCCCTTCACCCGCTCCAACTTCCGCAAGTATCACTTCCCCAACAGGTTATTCAGTGGGAAGAAAAGTTCGAGCACGTGAGTGGGAAGTTTTTTGGGAAGTCGGAGTTTGATTTTCCGCCCATTCCTGAGCGTTTTCCACGGCAAATCTGGACCGATGCTGCTTTCGGCCAGTGGGAAGTTCCGCGCGCCACTGGTTCGAGAAGGAAACGAACTATCTCCGGATCAAAGGCGGACAAACCCGAGCGTGATTCGTGCCCTGCGAATGCGGTTGATGTCTGCCCGGAACCGGAGGCCGCGCGCCGGCTTGCGTGATCGATTGCTTTCCCGCTTCGCGCTCAATCGCGGTCGGTCGGCTTCCGGTCGCGATTCATGTTCTTGGAGATCTTGGACCACGCGTCGTCCACGGCCTTCGTCCGATCGTCGACCGTCACCCCTGCCGCCTCCTGGAGCACGGTCTTGCCGGAAGACTTTTCCGCCTTGGTCGATTCCGCCCGTTGCCGTTCGGCCAAGACGCCGAGGTGCGCGATCAGCTCGCGTGTGGTCATGCAGTCCACGCGGCGCTTCTCTTCCGGCGAGCAGCCGGCGTCGACCATCTCGCGGATCTGGCCTCTCCGCGCGTTGTGGTCGCAGACGAGGAAGATCCGGGCGAATCCGGCTCGCAGACATTTCCGGATGCTCCGCTCGAACTCATGCTCGGCCGAAGTGGTCGCCGAGATCTCGCAGGCGATCACCAAGGAGCCCAGGGTGAGCATGATGTCGACCCTCCCCTTTCCTCCGTCGACCTCTTGTTCCGTCTGGTACGAATAGCCCCAACCGCCGGCCGCTTGGATGATCGCGTTCTTGATGCTCTCCGCTTTGCCGCTGGCAGTCGTCGGACGAGCTTCTGCCGATGTGTCGGCCTCCTCCGGCATCGTCGGCGCCGTTGCCGGGGCCTTCGACTCGGGACGTCCAACTTTCGGACTTCCCGGGTTGTTGCGCGGGGCCGTCGGTGTTGCCGGTTCTCCTTGGGCGTCCCCTTCGCGGTCCCGCCGCTCGCGTTCCAGTTTTTGTTTGGCCGCGAGCTGGGCGAACGGATCCGCATCGGGGTCGCGGGGCATCGATCGGCGCAGTTCGGCCAAAGCGGCGCGGATGGTGGCGCGGGGTGTGCAGTACCGTTTGCGGGTCTCGCCGAGCACCTCCGCGTAGGCCTCGTCCAATGGTCGATCGGCTTCGGGAACGAACTGCGTCACCAGGTTGAAAGCGTGGTTGCGGGAGCCGACCCGGGCCACCGCATGGAGGGGCGGCTGGCCCATCAGGTCGGTCGCGGTGAAGCCAGCGAACTCTTCCGCCATCTTCCGGGCATCATCCCCGCCGACCTGGAAGCAGACCTTCGTACCGCAATTGCCCATCACCGAACTGTGGACGTCGCCGAGCTGGGAGAGGTTCTGATGGGCGAGCGTCAATCCCAGCCCGTCCTTGCGGGTGCCTGTGAGGATCTCGCTGATCGTGGAGGTGAGCAGATCGCCCGCCTCGTCCATGAGCAGGAAAAACGGCCGGCGCTGCTCACGGGAACGGGCCTGCCGGGCGATGGTCGTCTGGTAGAACCGCGAGACCAGCAGGCTTCCCAGCAGGTAGGCGTTCTCGGCGCCGATCAGCCCCTTCGAGAGGCGGGCCAGGAAGATCTTCCCGGTGTCCATCATGTCGGCGAAGTCCAGCCGGTTGGCCCGCTGCCCGAGGATATGGAGCAAGGATTCGTAGCGCAGGAGCCCGTCGAGCCGGGTCAGGATCGAGCCGATGGAGTTCTTGTTGGCGCGGTGCGCCTCGTTCTCCCAGAAATAGACGACCTCCGAATTGGTCACCGATCGAAGGAATTCGGACCGGAACTTGGTGTCCGCCAAGAACCGCCGCAGTTCCGGCAACGTGCCGCCCTTCGACGAACAGAGGAACGCGAGCACAGCGTTGCCGAGCAGCGAGGACATCTGGTCTCCCCAACTCGCCGTGTGCTGCTTCATCACCGCGATGAAGTCCGTCGCCAGCAGTTCCTTTTCCCGGTCCGAGGCCGCGGCCAGCGGATTGAAGGCGATGGCGAACTCCTCGTCGGTCGGATCGAACAGGATCACATCCTGCATCCGCTCCGGCGGGATGTGCGGGATCAGCAGGTCGATCAGGTCCCCGTGAGGGTCGATGACCGCCACCCCGCGACCTGCCAAGATGTCCTGCCAAGCCATCAGGCCCAGTAGCGTGGATTTGCCGCTGCCTGTGCCGCCCAGGATGTGGCAGTGGTTGAGCCGGGTCTGGTCCGGCAGGCGGACTTCGTTCGAGATGCCCTCGTGTCCGTTGCGGCCCAGCAGCACGCCCTCCACGTCTCCGGTCAACGCGTCGGGGGCAGCTTTCGTCTTGCTGAGGACTCTTCGTAGCGACTTGGCCCGGACGGCGGCGGTGGGAAGATGAGCGAGCGCGACCAGTTCGTCGCTGTTCAGAAGCATCCCGGACCGTTGGGTCTTTCGTCGCACCAACGCCGCGATGTGGTCGCCGTCCTCGTACCCGTCCTCGTTGAGCGGCACGAGCCGGTTGCCTTGGTGGTTGCCCAAGGGACGCAGCGCTCCGGCCAGCGCCCGGATCAGTTCAAGGGTCCGGTGGTCGCTGGCCGTCCGAGCCGCCATCCGCACGACGGTCGAGTACAGCGGGCGGGACACCTTTGCCCGGGTCTGGGCCAGGAGTTCCGCATCGTTCGAGAAGAACGGCTGCCCGTCGCCGAGCGATACGGCTCGCACCATCGAAGCGGCCCACGGATGTCGCGCCGGTTCCAGCAGGACCTGGAAAACTCCCACCTCCCCCGGCCCCAGTTGGTCCAAGGCGCCGCAGATCGCCACCAAGGGATCTGTGGCCAGCGCTTTGAGACTGTTGATCGGGACCATGAACTCCCGCTCCAGACCGAAGTCCATGACTTGGACGTCGCCATCGGATTCCTCAACCAGGGCTCCTCGAAGGTGCTGCTCGCCGGTGACGATGATGGCTTCCGGGAAGAAGGCTTTGAGCTGCCGCCTCACCGCCCCGGCGTCATCCGGTTGCACGGTGATCTGAACCACGAGTTCCTCGGGTGTTCCGATCACTTCAAAGGCAACCGGCCCGCGTGCGTAGCCGATGCTGAACAGGAACTGCTCGAAGACGTTTGCCTGCGGTTGGTAGTCCGGTGGCAGCGCGATCTGGAGTTCGACCAGTTCGTCGGGTCCAGAAGCTTCGTTCGCGTGCGGTTCCTCGATGTCTTCTGGCGACAGTTCAGCTATCGGCTGGGTCGAGATGCCCAGCAGCCGGCCAAAGCCCTTCGCAAAACGGCTGCCGGTGCTTTCAATCTGGCCGTCGTCCGCCGTGAGTCGCCGTGGCAGAAAGTGGCCTTCAAACGGCCGGAATGGCGGCTCAAGCTGGACCGGGCTCGGCCAGACCACCCAGCCGCGTCCGCGAAGTTCCCAGCAGTAGAACTGCTCCGCCAGCGCCCGCGCGACCTGATGGCTGATCGACATCAGGCCCTGGTGTGCAGATCACTTTGGACCGGACCTTCAATGGGCACGGTGGAAGGCCGGGCCATGTTCTCCGGATTGAGATCGTCGATCACCGCGTGGATGCATTTGTCGACGATGGTCAGGAATGCGCCATGGACATCCTGCCGATAGTAAGTGTCGGGCAGAAACCAGCGCATGTAGAGGTGTCCGATGAACGGGATGTAGGGCAGGTGCTTGGAAAACCAGTTCATCGTGGAATGAGCGGCATACCGAAAGAGGGACCACACCAAGGACGCCGGCAGCGCCACCACGACCAGCGCCCCGACCCAACCGTCCCAGGCCAGTCCGCCGAGGAAGGCTCCGCCGGAGAGCAGGAAGAAGGGGATGTAGTGAAACCATTTGATATGCGGGAAGTAGTCGATCTTCCGCACGGTCAGGATATAGGCCTCGCCCACCGGGGCGGCGCAGACGAGGAATTCGTCGAATTCCCGGCGGATGCTCAGGTAGGCCCGATACGGCGAGAACGGCCCGCTCTCATGCAGGATCTGTCGGCCGACTTGGACGCCGGGAACCTTGTGCCGGTCCACTTCCGTGACCATGGATTCATAGATGGTCAGGGCGGAAAGCTTCGTGTGGAAGTAAAGGGAGCTGTGATCGATGGCGATGTTGGGATTCGGGCCGGTCCAAAGGAACTTCAGCCAGGCCAGCGTCTTGACCGCCTCGCCTGCGGAAGTGCCGGGATTCGACGAAAATAGGGCGACCAGGTTCGGCCGGTCGACATAGTTGTCCGGGATCATGGTGTGTTGGCGGGCTTGAGGTCGCCGGAGAAGGCTCGATCGAATTTGGAGCGCAGATCTTCCAAGCGTAGACGCTGATGTTCCGGATTGGAATCGGGCACCGGGCCTTGATCGCCGAATTGGTACGTGAAGACCTTCGCCCGGATCTCGGTCCGGCCATCTTCGATCGTCGCAGTCGCGATCCGTACGTAGGTCCCGATGTCCACAAGCGGGACGAGTGCGCCCGCCTTGATCGTCGCGTGGTGGTCGCTGAGCCAGCTCAGCTCGGATATCTTTCCAGCTCGCTCACTGCGGTCGAGGGCCTCGATCGTGCTCAACACGTCCTGCACCGGCCGGGTCGTCCGCCACGCTCCCGTGATGAACGAATCGGGGTACTTGTCCTTGGTCTGGACCCGGGCAAAAGCGGTCTCCAGTTCCTGCAACCGGGTGGTGATCTGTGCCGCCCGTTGCCGCCGGGCGGTCTCGGCATCGAGGTCGGCTTTGGTCCGCAGTATCTCTTGCTCAGTCTCGGCGATGCCCGCCAAGTCCGGGACCAGCCGTTTTGCGTCCGCCAACCGGGTCAACGCGCGGTTGATGTCCCGGGCCGAGGCCGCGCGCTTCGCGTCGTCGAGAGCTTCCCGGGCCTTCGTTGTGGCGGTCTGCTGGTCTGCTTGCGCTTTGAGCTGAGCAATCTTGGTCCGGAGCGCCGTCGCCTCCGGATCCTGCGTTTCCGATTTGTCCGCTTGGTCCAGGCTCGCGATGGCTTCAGCGAAAAGCCCTCGGTGTGCGAGGTCTTCGGATTCCTCCAGTCGCGCCGCGCGCCGGACCCCGGGCAAGAGCACCATGACGGCAACGTCCTGAGCCTGTTCTTCCAGTGCCGTGGTCAGATACCTCAAAGCCTCACGTTGCCGACCGTTCCCGGTCGCCGCCTTTGCCGCCGCCAACGCCTCCCGATAGCGCGTGTTCACCAAGCGGGTCGCGACTTTTCGGCTTCCGCCCTCTTCGACCTCCACCTCGGAGGTCCCGGCATCGAATCCCGGCTTCGTGATCTCGAGACGATACCGGGCCGGGATAACGTTCGACACGACCAGTGGTGTGCGGCCCAAGACATTCCCTCCGAGCACCACGGTCGCCCCGGTGGGTTCGCTGGTCGCTTCCAGGATTCCATAGACGAACTTCACGTGCATACGGTTCGTCTCGTTCGGCTGGACGGTCACGTCGAGCGATCGGCGATATTCGCCACGAGCGACCGTCAATATGTATCCACCTTTGGGGAGCCGCGGAATCCCACCGGGAGTGGTCCCTTCCCAGGTGCGGCCGCTGGACCGCGTGGCCAACTTGAAGACGGCGTCGGCGGGCTCGAAGCTCAGTTCGAGGCTTCCGAACCCGGAGATGATCTTGAGCGGTTCGGGCAGGTCGCGGACGACCCGGACCCTCTGGACATCCGTCAGTTCGCCATAGCGGAAGGTCGCATCGTACCGGCCGGCCGGCAAAGGCCCGAACTGGCCCGTTGCGTTGGTGAAACTCCCGGAAGGACCTCGAAGCTCGACCAGCTCCGGCCGAGGCTGGACATCCAAGGCGACTTTGACCTGAGAACGCTTCAACTCGATCGGGCCGAGCAGATTGGGACCGTACCAGACGAATTGCTTCAGGCTCACCGGCTCCGTGTAAGGGGTCGACACGACGATGGTCTTGGGTCCCAAACCCACGGGACGACTCGGATCAGCGGACCGGCCGTTGAGCGTCAGCGAATAGCCTTCCTCTGGTTCCGCCCCATCCACCGTGACCTGCATCGAAAGCACGGTCAGGGGAGCGTTCCGCCGATGGTACTCGGTGCAGAAGATCGCGAGGCTGAGGGACGCGGTGACCCAGAACGGCAGGAAGGCCCGGAAGAAGGAGGGCTTGGCCAAAGCGTTTGGATCTTGCGAATCCATGGGGTGTGCTATTGGGGTTTTGCCGATGTGCCGCCTGCTTGTCACGGCCAAACCGCACTTCAGTGACGATTCGTCATTGCGGAAGACTTAGCGCGGTTCCCTCTCCATCCGAAAACCTCGGTTAATGGCCGCGGTGCGGGCCGGCAAGAGCCGGATGGTGGCGGAACGCTTCCTCCGAGCTTTGGCCCGGGGCCAGCCCCGGATCCTTCCCAAGAGCCTGCTCGGCCAAGCCATCTCCTATGCCCTGGGCCAGTGGCAAGGCATGACCGTGTACCTGGACGACGGCCGGGTCGAGATCGACAACAACCTGGTCGAGAACGCCATCGGTCCCACCACCATCGGGAAGAACTGGCTCTTCGTGGGAGAAGCCGGCGCCGGCTAGCGCGGCGCCATCCTATCTACACTTATCGAATCCTGTCGACGCCGCGGCATCGATGCCTACGCCTACCTTCGCGACGTCCTCACCCACGCCAGCCGAACATAACCAATCGTCAGGTCCGGGACATCGTTGCCGCCAAATGGGCCAAACATCTCTCTGCCCAGGCTTCACACGCTCACCCTTCCACCTTAAACCGGCGCTCGGCGTTAGGTTTTCGCAATGCCTGTGCTTTATCGTGGCCAAGGTGCTATTTTTCAGCTGCGCCATCCGGCATCGCCCAATCCGTTATCTCACCGTTTTGCCGTGCAGCGCGTCCATCTAACCTCCAACTTCCGGTCGATAGGGAGCCGCCAATATGCCGAGACAGGGTTTCCATGAGCCGACCTTGGCGCCGACCGTTCAAAGGCGTGACGGGCGCGGTCCTACCGTTTACCGATAGTGCTGTGCATAGAACCAAGGACCTCATCGTGGGATGCATGGCTGTCGTTACCGGCGAGATTCTCTACAGCATAAAGATTCCCGTTGGCTTATCACCCTTTGTAAAAAGCGAATTATTTATGAAGTTCTTCATCCCCGCGATTTACGCCGGTCTCGCGTTAGCGCTGACAATGTCGCCGGCGGGAGCTTCGCTCACTGATTACGATACCACCATCGCGTCCGACGCCGTCAGTGGACCCGTACCTGCGGCAAAGCTGACAAATGCCGTCACGTTCACCG
>JBBRQL010000001.1:0-64883 GCA_038226425.1 Verrucomicrobiota bacterium | reverse complement strand
TTTCTTCATGATTCCTCTGATACGGTCCTCAGAGATGGAAGGCAACTCGGACCAGCCTCCGGCCTATGAACGACAACAACCTCGAACTCACATCACGCCTAAAATCAAAAATCCGAACCGCATCTGACGGAATCAAGTCCATCAATACCGCCACCTATCCTACTCCAGCCATGAAACTACCCATCGCCCTCCTCGTCGCCGCTGTCGCGCCGGTCTTCGTCCACGCCCAAGTCTTTTACTCCGCGGATTTCCAAGGCACAGTCGGCAGTGAATGGTCAAACACCACGACCTCGACCACTCCTATCGGTGCGCGGAAATTCCTCGGCGAATTCGGCCTTGGCAACAACACGGTGTCTCTTGGCCTCTCCGGCCTGCCAGCCCACACCGATGTGACATTCGCGTTCGACCTGTTTGCAATCCGGACATGGGACGGAAACGGCGTTGGCCCCGGTGACGAGGACCGTTTCCGAGTGTCGCTGGGGAACGGTGTGACCCAAAGCGAGGTGTTGAACACGACCTTTTCGAACCACACCAGTCAGCTTCAAGCCTATCCGGATTCCTTGGCCTCCGGGCTTACTCACGCCCCGCGAACGGGAGCTGCCGAGAGCGACACGCTCGGCTACTCATTTAACGCGATTCCTATCATCGACACTGTCTATCACTTCTCTTTCACGTTGCCGCACAGCGACACCTCGTTCAACGCGGTGTTTCTGGGTACCCTAAATCAAGGGCTCACCGACGAGTCCTGGGGGCTCGACAACGTGACGGTGAGCGTATCCGCCGTCCCCGAGCCTTCCGAATACGCGGCCGTCGCGGGTCTGGGCCTCGTCGGCTTCGCCCTCTGGCGTCGCCGCGCCGCCCGCGCCTGAGCCTCGCCCAGTCTTCCCTCGACCGCCCGGCCTGAGCGCCGGGCTGTTTTCGTTGCCGCGCATCCCTTCTGCGCGAAAGCGTCGTGGAGCAACGTAGTTGGCCGGCAATGGTGAAGTTGGGGGAGGTGGTTCAGGAGGAGAAGGTTGCGGAGACAGGCGGTGAGGCCCTCGGTCAGGCCGGGAAAGCGTTCGCGGCGGTGAGGCGGCGGTTTTGTCCTGCTTGGAATCTGGAAAGCAGGAAAACAGGAAGGGCCACCTGTTCCGGCACGATGCAGTCAAAGGCTGGGTGGAACGGGCCATCGGCCCGTTGGGGCGGGCTACCAGCTCGCCGCGTCGGATGCGCCGGGCACGCACCCTCCGGTGGGTGCGTCCTCGTGCCGAAGCTCGGCGGCAAGTTGCCGCCGAGAACGGCCAGGTTGGCCGTTCCACCCAGAACCCGTTGCATCGTCCCGGCAGTGGGTCGCCTCCGTTCCTGCTTTCCTGTTTTCCAGATAGTTCCTTCTTCAAGACCTCGCGGCACCGGTCCCGATCTCCATG
Source organism: Verrucomicrobiota bacterium (assembly GCA_038226425.1). Taxonomy (GTDB): domain Bacteria; phylum Verrucomicrobiota; class Verrucomicrobiia; order Limisphaerales; family UBA9464; genus CAIVQB01. The sequence continues at coordinate 63,477 of JBBRQL010000001.1, read as the reverse complement.
GAATATCCGCGCCCGTGGTGGGTCACGATGAGGTCCCGACCCAGCTTCTTGCGGAGCTTGGCCACGTGGACGTCGATGACGTTCGAGAGGGAATCGTCGTTCTCGTCGAAGACGCCTTCGTAGAGGGCGCTGCGGGTCACGATATCGCCAAGGTGCAAGGACAGATGCTCGATGATCGCGTACTCGCGCTGGCTGAGCGCGACGCGCTCGCCCCCTCGGGTGACGGTCCGCGCGGCCAGATCGATCCGGATGTCGCCGGCCTCGACGAACGACCGGGTGTGCCGGGTCGAACGACGCGTCACCGCCCGGATCCGTGCCAGCAGTTCCGGGAGCTCGAACGGCTTCGCGAGATGGTCGTCCGCGCCGCCGTCCAGGCCGGTCACCTTGTCCGCGACCGAATTGCGGCATGTCAGCATCAGCACCGGCGTCTTCTTGGCCCGGCGCACCGCTGCCAACACCTGCCAGCCGTCCATCCCGGGCATGACGACGTCCAGTACGATGGCGTCGTAGCCGCAGTCCAGGGCCTTCGACAACCCCTCCGCGCCGGACCCGGCGGTATCCACCGCATGGCCGTTCGCGCGAAGCTCCTTGGCGAGGAAACCCAGCAGCAGCAAGTCGTCGTCGATCAACAGCAAACGCATATCTTGGGATTACTTAGGGACTCTAGGATGCACCCGATACCGGCCGCAAGCCGGCATCCATGCAGACGGGCGATCCGAAGTGGCGGTCAGGAAGCAGTGAAGGAGAGGCATGGCAGTGGGTTGGGAGCGAGGAGGAACGAGACCGGCGGTAGGGCGAGGCTCCTGCCGAGCCGCTGAGCAAAGGGCGGCCCGTGAACTCGCAGGGGCTCAGCAGGAGCTTCGCCCTACCACGCGACACCAAGGAGGTCCGCGACCGGCTTCACCGCTGCATCCCCCGTTCCCGCACCCGCTTTCTCACCTCAACTGACCGCCCCTTCGGACCGCACCCGGCCCGATGCGACAGATAGCTATTTGCCGCGTGGCCGGCTAGGGTCGAGGGAAGCCGTCATGCACCATCGCCTTCTCCTCTTGTGCCTCTCCGCTGCGCTGCTCCTCACCGGGACCGGCGCGCGGGCCGAGGAGATCCTCGGGCCGTCCGGCGATTGGAGGCGGCTCCCGGGCCGCGCCGACGCGCCGGCGGATTGGCGCTCGCCGGGCTTCGACGATTCCACGTGGAGCGCCGGCCCGGCGCCGTTCTTCTACGGGTTGCCGCTCGCGGGCACGGAGCTCAAGGACATGCGCGGCGGCTATCCGACCGTGTACCTGCGGCGGACGTTCGCGGCCGGCTCCGTCGCGGACATCGGCAAGCTCACGCTGCGCGCTCTGGCGGACGACGGTTTCGTGGCCTGGATCAACGGCCGCGAGGTCGCGCGCCACAACATGCCCGACGGCGAGCCGGACCACGCTTCCCTCGCGAGCAGCCCGCTCGACGAACCGCCGACCGCGGAGGATTTTCCGGTCGCGCGCCCTTGGACCGTCCTGGTCGACGGCGCCAACGTGCTGGCGGTGCTGGCGTCCAACGCGTCGCTGGCCAGCGACGACTTCGCCTTCGCCGCGACGCTCGTCGCCGAGCGCGACCTGGAACCACCGGTCGTCGTGTCTCGCTTGCCGGTGGCCCGCGCGACCATCGATGCCATCGACACCGCCGAGGTGGTCTTCAGCGAGCCCGTCGTGGGGATCGAGGCCGCGGACTTCTTGGTGAACGGCGTCCCGGCCACCGCGATGGAGACCGTCGCGCCCGACCATTTTTTGTTCCGCTTCGCGCAACCGTCGCCGGGACCGGTGACCTTCGCCTGGCGGGACGGCCACGGCATCACCGACGACACGGGCCGGGCCAACGCCTTCGCCGGGGATGCGTGGCGGATCACGCTCGACCCGAAGGCATCGCGCGCGGCGGTGACGATCTCCGAGTTCATGGCCGACGACGACAAGACCCTGGTCGACGAGGACAAGGACAGATCGGACTGGATCGAGGTCCACAACGGCGGTGCCTCGACGGTGAAGCTGCTCGGCTGGTCCCTGACCGACGACGCGAAGGTGCCCGGCAAGTGGCGCTTCCCCGACGTCGCGCTGGCGTCGGCTGCGCGCCTGGTCGTCTTCGCCTCGCAGAAGGACAAGACGAACATCGCCGGCAGGCTGCACACCAACTTCAAGCTCTCCGCCAAGGGCGGCTACCTCGCCCTCGTGGCGCCGGACGGACAGGTCGTGTCGGACTTCGGTCCCAGCTATCCGTCGCAGACGCGCGACGTGAGCTACGGCCGCGTGCCCGGGTCGGAGGACCGCACCGGCTTCTTCACCACGCCGACGCCGGGTGCTCCGAACAGCGCCTCCGGCCAGGGCTTCGCGTCCGCGGTCGCCTTCTCGCGGACCTCCGGACCGTACACCACGCTGGCGACGGTGCGGCTTTCCGCGGAAGGCGCGGGGACATCGGTCCGCTACACGCTCGATGGCACGCTGCCCAACGCGTCGTCGCCTTTGTACGAAGGCCCGCTCCATCTGGATGCCACCATCCAGGTCCGAGCGCGCTCCTTCGCCCCAGGGCTGCTGCCCGGGCCGCCCCGCAGCGAGACCTATCTGAGGCTGAGCGAGAGCCCGTTCCAGACACCGACGTTCACCTCGGCATTGCCGGTGCTGGTGATCTCGACCTTCGGCAAGCAGATCTCGCAATCCATCAACACGCCGGTGACGTTCGAGCTTTTCGAACCGGTGGATGGCCTGACGTCGCTCGCGCGCCCGCCCACGTTCGCCACGCGCGGCGGCGCGAAGGTGCGCGGTTCGAGCACCGCGGGCATCACCAAGGCGAGCTGGGCGGTGGAGTGGTGGGACGAGTTCGACCAGGACGTGGACAAGGGCGTGCTCGGCATGCCGGCGGAATCCGAATGGGTGCTCTACGCGCCGAACAACTTCGACCTCGTCCAGATCCACAACCCCTTCATGTACGAGCTGAGCCGCCAGGTCGGCCGCTACGCGCCGCGGACGCGTTTCGTGGAGGTGTACCTGAACCGCGGCGGCACGCTCACCTCGGCGCAGTGGTTCGGCACCTACGTGCTGGAGGAGAAGATCGGCATCGGCAAGCACCGCGTCGACATCGACAAGCTCCAGCCGGAGAACCGCACCGCACCGGAGGTCACCGGCGGATACTTGCTGAAGGTGGACCGGCTCGACCCCGGCGACAGCGGCTTCAGCACCGGAGGGGACACGCTCGCGTACGTCGACCCCAAGGAGCCGGCGATCGAGACCGCGCAGCGCGACCCGCAGGAGCAGTACATCCGGAACTATTTCCTCGCCTTCAACCGCGCGCTCACCGGCGCGAACTGGCGCAACCCGCTGACCGGCTACGCCGCGTACATCGACACCAGCTCCTGGGTCGACCACCACCTGCTCAACGTCCTTTCCGCGAACCCGGATTGCCTCCGACTCAGCACGTATCTCCACAAGCCGCGCGAGGGCAAGATCACCTTCGGGCCGATCTGGGATTTCGACCGGACCCTCGGCTCGACCGATGGGCGCGACGCGAACCCGCGCGCATGGGGCGGCGGCGGTTCGGACTTCTTCTTCACCTACACCTGGTGGGGACGTCTCTTCCAGGACCCCGATTTCTACCAGCTCTATCTCGACCGCTACCAGGAGCTGCGCGCCGGCGGGCCGTTCTCGACCGCCAACCTGCTCGCGCTCGTGGACCGCTTCGCCGACGAGGTGCGGCCGGCCGAGGTCCGAGAAGGGAAACGTTGGCCGGAGAACCGTCCCCGCGGCGGCACCTACCAGGCCGAGGTCGTCCGGATGAAGAACTGGCTCTCGAACCGCGTGGACTTCATCGACCGCCAGCTCGCCCAACCGCCCGCGGTCTTACCGGCCGGCGGCGTGGTCGCGGCCGGTTCGACAGTCGTGCTCAACGGGCCCGCCGGCGCGCAGCTCTACTACACGCTCGACGGCAGCGATCCGCGACGCGCGGGTCTCACGAACGTCCCGAGCCCATCCGCCAAGCTCTATGCCGGCCCGGTCACGATCGGTGCCGACACGCGGCTGACCGTCCGGTCGTTCGACGGGACCAAGCGCCAGGTCGCGAGCGGCGGGCCGCGCATGAGCTCGCCGTGGTCGCGGGCCGTCTCCGCGAGTTTCACGCTCCGGCCTTCGCCGATCGTGGTGAGCGAGCTGATGTATCATCCTGCCCCGCCTCCCGCCGGTAGCCCGTATCCCTCGGGAAGCTTCGAGTTCATCGAGCTCGAGAACGTCTCCGACCGCGTCGTCGACCTCGTCGGGAGCCGGTTCGTCCATGGCGTGCAGTTCGTCTTCGAGCCGGGAGGCGCCAGCACCCAGATCGCGCCCGGCGGCCACGTGCTGCTGGTCCGCGATGCCGCGGCGTTCGCCAGCCGCTATCCCGGCGTGACCGGGGTCGCAGGCACGTACGCCGGCGACCTCGCCGGCGACGGGGAACGCCTCACGATGCTCGGCCCGGTCGGCGAGACGTGGGTGGACTTCACCTACCATCCTTCCCGCGATCCGCTGGCGGACGGGGCCGGCTTCTCGCTCGTCGCGTCGTCCGGGACACCGGGCGCTGCGTGGCGTCTCAGCGCGGCTCCGGGCGGATCCCCCGGTCTCGCCGATCCCTCGGCCGCGGTCGTGCCCGCCGTCCGCATCGGCGAACTGCTCGCCAACCCGCGCGCCGGCGACAGCGATTTCGTCGAACTCTCGAATCCTTCCGCGGCCCCTGCGGACATCGGCGGCTGGTGGTTGAGCGACGACCTCCGCCAACCCAAGCGTTGGCGCGTGCCCTCTGGCACGAAGATCCCGGCCGGCGGCGCCATCGCGCTGCGCAAAGAACAGCTCGGCGCGTCGTTCGCGTTGCCCCGCACCGGCGGCGCGATCTGGGTCTTCTCGGCGAGCGCGGAAGGCGACCTCACCGGCTGGCACCACGGCACGGAGTTCGGTGCCTCGGACAACGGTGTGAGCTTCGGCCGCGAGGTGCTCGGGCCGGATGACGAACGCTTCCTCGCCCGCGTCTCGGCGACGCCCGGACGTCCGGACTCCTCGCCGATCGTCGGCCCGTTGGTGTTCGACGAGATCCACTTCCGGCCGCCGCCGACCGCCGCGGGCGCCGACGACACCACCGGCGAGTTCATCGACCTGCGGAACATCGGGCCGGTCCCGCTGCTGCTCGGCGATCCGGCGCGACCGCAGGACACCTGGCGCGTGCGCGGCGGGATCGACCTGGATCTCCCGGCGAAGATCGTGGTGCCGTCCGGCGGGCACGTGGTGCTGGTGGCGTTCGATCCGCGCGACGACATCGCGGCGCTCGGCCGCTTCCGCGCCCGCTACGGGCTCCCCGCGGATGCCGTCGTGGCCGGTCCGTGGCACGGCGCGCTGAAGAACGACGGGGAAGACCTCCGCCTGCTGAAACCCGGCGTGCCCGACCTCGGGAACACGCCTTACGTCCTCGTGGAAGAGGTCGGCTACTCCGCCTTCGCACCGTGGCCGACCGACACTTCCGGGACCGGTCGTTCTTTGGTCCGGAGCGCGCGTGATCTTCTCGGCGCCCTGCCCGGAGCATGGACGAGCGCGTGGCCGACGCCGGGAGCCGACGACTCCGATTTCGACGGCCTGCCCGATGCGTGGGAATCCGCCAACGGCCTCGACCCACGGCGCGCGACCGGGAACGACGGCGGCGATGCCGATCCGGACGGCGACGGTCTGAGCAACCGGCAGGAGTTCCTGAACCACACCGATCCTCGTGACGCGGCCGACGTGATGCGGATCGCGGTCCAGCTCGGTGACCTGGACGGGCCGCGGACACGCTTCGCCGCGCCGACAGGCCGCGCGTTCCTGCTCCAGTCCAACGCGACGTTGGCCGACGGTTGGCAGACCGTGCAGACGATCACCGTCGGGCCCGAAGGGTTCGTCGACGTCGCGTTGCCACTGGCGGGCGAAGGTTACTACCGCATCGTGCCTGCGCCCTGAACGGCGCGCACGACGGCGTCGACCACGCGTTCCGTCGTGATCCCGGTCATGCAACGGAGGTCGATCGGGCACTCGCGCAAGAAGCACGGTGCGCATGGCGCCCCGGACCGCAGCAGAAGATGCCGCGGGTCGCCGGGGATGCCGGGGCCGGTGAGCTCGGGCGAGGTGCTGCCGAACGGCACGACCACCGGTGTCCCCACCGCGGCGGCGACGTGCATCGGACCGGTGTCGTTGGTGAGCACGACGCGGCACGCGGCGAGCGCGGCGCACAGCTCGCGCAACGAGGTCCGGCCCGCCAGGACGCGGAGCGCAGAACGGGGGACGCCGAGGGTTCCGAGCCCGACGGCGATCTCGTCGGCGAGCGCCGTGTCGGCTTTGCCGCCGAAGACCGCGAAGCCGCAGCCGAGCCGCTCGTGCGCCTGCCGCGCGGCGATGATGAAGCGCTCCTTCGGCCAACGTTTCGCCGGACCGTATTCCGCGCCCGCGTTGAGGCCGATCCACCTCGTGTCCGGATCCAGACCGAACTTCGCGCGCATCGTGCCCAGTTCAGCCGATGTCACATGGAGATGCGGCGCGACCGGCGCGACGTCGCCGCCGAGAGACCCGACGAGGCGCAGATAGTGATGGATCTGGTGCGACGACGACGGTGGTGGCGAGGCGGCTTCGGCGGATCCTACTACGAGCCGGGCGATCTCGGCCTCGCTGCGCTTCCGCATCACCACGATGCCCGGGGCGGCCGGGACGACATCGGTCAGCATCCGGTCGCGCCACCGCCATGTCCCGCCGACGCGGCGCGGGATGCGCGCGAGCCACGCCTCCAAACCGGACCGCGGCGAGTTCGGCAGCAACAGCGCGAGGCCGGCCCGTTCGGCGCGCAACCGACGCGCGACCGACCACACGCCTTCCTGCCTGCCAAAGGTCAGCACGCGGTCGACGGACGGATGGCCCGGCCAGAGCCCGGCGAGCTTGTCGTGCGTGAGCAGCACGATCTCGGCGTCCGGAAACCGCCCGCGCAGGCGGTGCAGCGCCGGCGTGGTCATCACCGCGTCGCCGAGCCAGTTCACGCCGCGGACGACGATGCGTCGCGGGTCGTCGTCAGGCGGATGCGGTCGCGTCGTCGGCACCGTCATCCTTCCTCGTCGGGCTGCGCCGGAGCCTGTGCCCCGGGCTGCTGCCGGCGGCTCGGGGGTTTCCAGCGGCGGTGGACCCAGAACCAGTTGGCCGGGTCCCGCCGGACACCGGCCTCGAGCGCGGCGTTGATGTCGCGCATGAGCGCCTCGACGGTCCTGGGCGCCCCGGCGGCATCGCGGACCGGGATCACCGGACCGGCCTCGATCCGCCAGCGCGCGAGCCCGGTGCGGTAGCAGACGGCGGTGAAGATCGGGGCGTCGTAGCGCAGCGCGAAGACGGCGCAGGCCGGGTTGCACGAGCAATCGTGGCCGAGGAAGGGCAGCCAAAGCCCGCGGTCGCCGCCGTGCTGGTCGGTCAAGAGCGCGAGCATGGTATGGCCGGCGTTCATCGCCTTGCGGATCTGGTCCGCCTCGGTCCGCCGCTCGAAGAAGCGGGTGCCGCTCCGTTCACGCAGCCCGAGGAAGATCTGGTTCAATGCCGGTTGGCGCAGCGCGCGGTAGGTGGTCGCGATGGTCCAGCCGGGAAGCTGTTCCGACGAACGAGCGTAGAGCTCGAAGTTGCCGAAGTGCCCGACCGCCGCGACCACGCTTTGGCCGCCTGCCGGGACGGCCTCGTGCAACCCGACCCATTCGAGCCGCTCGGCGATGGCGGCGGACGACATCGACGCGGTCTTGAGCGCGCAGAGGTAGTTCTCGCCGAGCCGTCGGAAGTTCTCCTTCGCGACGGCGCGGCGCTCGTCCGCGGACTTCTCGGCGGCGAACACGAGGTCGAGGTTCGCGAGCGCGACCTTGCGGTGGCGCGCGTCGAGGACGAAGGCGACCGCGCCGCCCGCGCGGCCGATGCGCGCCACGAGGTCCAGCGGCAGCGCCTGGACCAGCGCGATGAACGCGCGGGCGAGGAGGACGATGAGCGCGTTCACTTGAAGCAGATGCGGCGGACGGCCTCGTCGAATCCACCTGCACCGGCAGTGATCTTGATCTCGACGCGCATGAACCAGATGGGCACGTCGCGGCGGTCGAGCTTGGGGAAGCGCACGGCGTCCTTCTGCGTGGTCACCACCATGTCGGCGCGGCGTTTCTTGGCGCGGTTGATGGCGTCGAGGACCTCCTGCTGGCTGAAGCGGTGGTGGTCGGCGAAGCGCCGCGCGAGCACGACCTCGGCGCCGAGCTCCACGAGCTTCTGCTCGAAGCTCTCCGGCTGCGCGATGCCGCTGAAGCTGGCGACGCGCTTCCCTTGGAGCAGCTCGAGCCCGGCGCGCTCGCCGGTGAAGACGTCCTCGAAATAGAGCGGATGATGGACGCACTCCACGATCTCGGCGCGCGGATTGAGCCGCGCGAGACGGACGCGCAGGTCGTCCGTCCGGCGGCTGCGCTCAGGTGTGCCGCGGTCGACCTTGGTCAGGAAGACGACGTTGGCTCGGGAGAGGTGCGACGGTGGTTCGCGGAGCGTGCCGCGCGGGAGCAGATACTCGTTGCCGAACGGTTGCTGGGCATCCACCAAGACGACATCGGTGCGGCGGCCGCGGAGCTTCCAGTACTGGAAGCCGTCGTCGAGCAGCAGCGTGTCGCAACCGAAGCGCTCGACCGCGTAGCGACCGGCCTTCACTCGGTCCTTGTCCACGAGGACGACGACGTCGCGGAGGTTCGACGCAAGCATGTAGGGCTCGTCGCCGGAGGTCTCGGAATCGAGCAGCAGAGAAGTGCCGTCGCTCACGACGCGGGGCGGCGTGGTGTCCTCGCGCAGCAGGAGCTTGTCGAGCAGGCGCTCGCGGAGGGGCTTCGGACGAGAGCGGTAGCCGCGGGAGAGGATGGCGACCTTGCGGCCGGCGTCCTGCAGCGCGCGGGCGAACTTCTCGACGACGGGCGTCTTGCCGGTGCCGCCGACGGTGAGGTTGCCGATGGCGATGACCTGCACGCCGAGCGTGGAATCGCGGAGGATGCGCGCGTTGTAGAGCACGCGCCGGAGCTTCACCGCGACACCGAACACACGGCTGAGCAGGAGCAGCACGAAGCGGACGGCCGCGGCCTTCTTGCCGGGCCGTTGCTGGAAGATGACATCGAGCAGCCACGTCTCGGCCTGCTCGGAGAATTCTCGCCACGACTCGCGCACGGTCAGACCACCTTGCCAAGCGGCACCTCCCGGGCGGAAGACGGAACTGCGGCGGATCCCGGCGATGCCAGGTCTCGCGGTGGTCTCACCAACGGATCACGCGGACCGCCGTCCCGGTCGCCCACGTCGTGCGCGGCGGCACGTCGACCAACCCGTCGGCCGCCGCGAGCGATCCGAGCAGATGCGACGCCTGCGCTCCGCTGGGGCGGACCCTGCCGTCCGCATCGGTCGCGACGCGGACAAAATGCCGGCGTCCATCGGGGTTTGAGAGCGGGCCGTCCAACGTGCCCGGAGTCGAGGGCGGACCGTGGTCGGCGATCCCTTGCAGCCGGCGCAACGCCGGCAGCACGAGCAGCACCGAGGTGACGAATGCCGAAACCGGGTTGCCCGGCAGCCCGAAGAGGAACTTTCCCTCGTGGCGACCGAAGAAGAACGGTTTCCCGGGCTTGAGCGCCAATCTCCAGAACTCGAGCTCGCCGCCGAGCGCGGTGAACTCCGCCTTCACGAGGTCGTGCTCGCCCACCGATGCGCCGCCCACGGTGACCACCACGTCCGCCACCGCGAAGGCCTCGGCCAAAGCCGACCGGAGCATGGCCGCATCGTCCGGCACGCACCGCACCGCCACCGGGACGCCGCCGGCGCGGCGGACCAGCGCGGCGAGCATGGCGGTGTTGCTCTCGTGGATCTCGCCCGGCCCGAGCGGCGCGCCGGGCGGACGGAGCTCGGACCCGTTCGCCAGGACCACCACCCGCGGAGCGCGATGGACCGTCACCTCGGCAAACCCGGCTGCGCCGAGCAGAGCGATCTGCTGCGGCCCGAGCACTGTGCCGGCGGCGACGATCCGCGCGCCTCTCCGGACGTCCTCGCCCCGGAACCGGACGTCCTCCCACGGCTTCACGCCTTCGCGGACGACCACACGCGTCGGGTCGGCAGGGTCGACGTCGACGTCTTCTTGCATCACCACGGCATCAGTGCCCGCGGGCATCGGCGCGCCGGTGAAGACGCGGACGCATCCGCCCGGGCCGACGGTGCCGGCGAAACCGTCGCCCGCGGCCGACCGACCGACCACCTGGAGCGGCACTGGGACGGTCGCGGTGTCCGCGGCGCGCACGGCGTAGCCGTCCATCGCGGAGTTGTCGAAGGGCGGCAGGTCGCTGGGGGTGGCTAAGTCGGACGCAGCGACGCGGCCATCGGCAGCCGCGACGAGCACGGACTCGGCTGGGAGCGCGACGAGGGCGGAAAGCAGGCGCTCGCGGGCGGTCTCGAGGGCGAGCATCCCGGCTCCTTCAGTCGACGGACTCTTCCGTCTTCGCGAAGGCGGCGCGGAAACGAAGCTTCCAGAGCGCCACGACGCCGGCAGCGAGCAGTGCGAACAGCACGGTGAGCTGGAGCTGGCGGTCGATCCCCACCGCGGTCAGCAGCACCGCGAACGTCCCGGTCGCGAAGGCCACCCCGTAGAGCAGCCAGGACGCTTGCCGATGGTTGAACCCGAGCGAGAGCAGGCGGTGGTGCACGTGGCTCTTGTCCGCGTGGAACACCGAGACGCCGCGGCGCCAACGCTTGAACATGACGCGCAACGTGTCGAAGAGCGGCAGGCCGAAGAGGATCAGCGGCACCGAGACCAGCGGGCTGGCCGCGTGGTCGTGCTCCTTGAACAGCGAGATGATGCCGACGCACGAGAGCACCAGCCCGATCGTCAGGCTGCCCGAATCGCCGAGGAAGATCCGCGCCGGGGAATGGTTGTGCGGCAAGAACCCGAGGCAGGCCCCGGCCAGGGCCACCGTCAGCAGCGCCACGACGACATGGCCGGTGATGGCGCTGATGACGGCCAACGCGATCGCCATGCACACGGTGACGCCGGAGACGAGGCCGTCGATGCCGTCGAGCAGGTTGATGGCGTTGGTGACCCCGACGATCCAGAGCAGGGTGACCGGCAGGCTGAACCAGCCGAGCCGGATGACGTCGCCGAGGGGGTTCTGGAAGGTCTCGATCCGGTACCCGCCGACCCACAGGCCGATGGCGATGCCGGTCTGGACCAGGAATTTCTTCGTCGCGTCGGCCCCCTTGATGTCGTCGTAGACACCCAGCGCGAACATGGCCGTCGCCCCGATGATCAGCGTGAAGAAGGCCGTCTCGTAGTTCTTGAACTCATCGGCCACCGGATTGTGGAGCAGATAGAGGCCGGCCCACGGCAACAGGAAGCCGAGGTACACCGCGACGCCGCCCATGCGGGGCATCGGACGCGAGTGGACCTTGCGCTTGTCCGGCAGGTCCATGGCTCCGCATCTCCGGGCCAGCCAAGCGGCGAACGGCGTGAGCCAGAACGCCCCGAAGGCCGACACGGACAGCATGACGAGATAGGTCTTGTAGCTCATCCGAGCCGGGTTGGTCCGCGGAGCCGGGCGAAGAGCGAGCGATAGCGTTCCACCATCACCGCGGAGGCGAACTCCTCCCGGGCACGCTGCCGTCCTGCTTCACCCAACCGAAGACGGAGGGATTCCTCGCCCAGAAGCCGCCGGAGCGCAAGCGCCAGCGCGGAGCTATCACCGGGCGGCACGGTCAGGCCGGTCACGCCGTCCGCGCAGACCCAGGGCACGCCCGACCGCAGCGTGCAGGCCACCACCGGTTTCCCGCACGCCATCGCCTCGACCTGCACGAGCCCGAACGCCTCGTTCGGCGTCACCGACGGGAACACGAAGATGTCGCACGCCTGGAAGAAGCACGGCAGGTCCGCGTCGGCCACGTCGCCGTGGAAGACGACGCGGTCCGCCACGCCGCACGCCGCGGCGGCCGTGCGCAAAGCCGTCTCCAGCGGCCCGGTGCCCACGAGCCAGAGCTCCGCGCCCGGCAGCTCCGCCAACGCCTCGATGGCGTGCCGCTGGCCCTTGTAGCCGACGAGGCGGCCGACATTCAGCAAGATCGCCCGCCCGCCCGCCCGCGCCCGCAAGGCGGCCACCTTGGCCGGGTCGAACGCCCCCGGCGCGAAGCGTGCGAGGTCCAGGCCGAAGGGGATCACCTCCACCTTCTCGCGGAACGCCGGAAGCCATGGCGAGAACTCGAGATGGTTCGGCGTCGCCACCACGATGCGGTCCGCGCGCCGCAGCAGCGCGGTCTGGAGCGGCTTGTACAGGCCCATCACCGCCCGCTGCCGCACGATGTCGCTGTGCCAGCTCAGGACCACCGGCGTGCCCTTCGGCGTCCGCAGGCACGCGAGGTCGGCCAACGGGTTCGGAAAATGGGCATGGACGATGTCCGCCGCGATCCGCCGCGGGGCCGAGAGGTACGACGGGCAGAGCGAGGTGCCCAGCGCCATGCCATGGCTCGCCAAGCGGTGGACGCGTACGCCGCCCAGCGTCTCGGTCACGGTGCGGGCCGTCGTGTTCGCGACGACGCAATCCACCTCGTCGCCCGCCGCGACGAAGCCCTCGCACCAGAGCTTGAGCAAGGTCTCGATCCCGCCGCGCTCGGGCGGGTAGAATTTTCCGAGCTCCAGGACCTTCATCGCAGGCCCTCCGGCCAACCGCGCAGCGCGGACGCGGCGTGCGCGCACTCGATGGCGTCGCACGGCCGGTCCCACCGGAACTCCGCCCGCGCGTACTCTAGGCAACGAACCCTCGACGGCAACGCGAGCCGGCCCGAGAGGACGTCCCGCAACGCCGTCGCCAACGATGCCACGTCGCCCGGCTCGAAGAGGAGACCGTCGCCGAGCGGCCGCACCAGCTCGGGGTTCGCGCCGGCGCGCGACGCGACGACCGGTGTGCCGCACGCGAGCGACTCCGCGGTCGCCAGGCCGAAGCCTTCCAGGTCGAGCGACGGCATGATCACGCAGTCGGCCGCGCCGTAGAGCCGCGGCAGCTCCTCCTCCGCGACGAAGCCGCGCAGCTCCGCCCGACCGCGCAGCCCCGCCGCATCGATGCGCCGCTGAAGCTCGTCGCGTTGCGCGCCTTTGCCAGCGATCCACAACCGCGCCCGAGGCGCCGCCGCCGAGACCTGCGCGAAGCCGTCCACGAGCTGCCCCAGGCCCATGCGTGGATCCAGACGCCGCACCGCCAGGAAGAGGAGGTCGTCTTCGCCCAGACCGCGCTCGCGCCGGATCGCAGCCCGGTCGGCCGGCGGATGGAAGCGGCTGAAATCCGCGCCGCCGCCGATGACCTCGGTCGCAGGGTCCAGGCCCGGATGCCACTCGGGCAGCTTCGACCGCGAGTACTCGCTCGCGACGAAGACCCTCCGCGCGGTCGCCACCGAACGCCGCTCGATCCGCGTCATCGCCGCGCAGACCAACTCGTCCAGCATCCGCCTCGGCCAGGTCCGGGCGACCGCCTGCCGCGCGAACCGGTGCTCCAAGCCCCACGGCCCCTGCAGAACCATCACGAACGGCAGCCGGCGCAACGCCGGCGAAAGATACGCTTGGTGCGAGAACAGCAGCGTCGGCTCGGCGGACGTCGAAAGAAGCCCCCGCACGACGCCGCGGGCGGCCCGGTTCGCGGCGCGGAAGTTCGAGAGGAATCCGCCGCCGACCTTCGGCACACGGTGCAGGGCGACCCCGCGCCGGGTCTCCTGCTCCGGGAAGCGGTTGCCGGGGTTCGGGAACACCGCGTGGACCTCGTGGCCGCGCGCCGCCAACATCTCTGCCACCTCGGTCGCGTAACGGTACCCGCCGCCATCGATGTCCGGCGTGTAGCCGAGGGTGAGGAAGATGAAGCGCATCGCGGGCGGAGCAGTGCTAGCAAGCGGTCCCGGCCGGCGGCAACACGGCTCCGACCATGCGAGAGAAATCGGCGTGGACGCGATCCAACGTGAAGCGCTGCTCGACCGTCCGCCGACCGGCCACGGCCAACGACGCGCGGAGCGCCGGGGCATCCATCAGCGCCGTCAGCCGGCGGAGATAATCACCGACGTTGCCCGGGGCGGCGAGCAGGCCGTCGACGCCGTCGGTCAGGATCTCCGGCACGCCGCCGGCGCGCGCGCCGATCACGGGCACGCCGACCGCCATCGCCTCGATGACCACGCGGCCGAACGGCTCCGGCTTGGTCGAGCAATGGAGCAGCACGTCGAGCTGCGACAACGTCGCCGCGATATCCGCCTGGAACGCCACGAAATGGACGCGCCCCTCGAGGCCATGGTGGCGCACGGCATCGTGGAGCGACGCCTCGAACGGCCCGTCCTCGTTGAACGCGCGGCCGATGATCGCGAACCGCCCCGGCCGGCCTTGGCGCGCCCATCCGGCGGCGATGCGGATGAACAGGTCCTGCCCTTTCCACGGCGTCACCCGGCCGACGAGCCCGAACAGCGGTTCGCGCGCTCCGAGCCGGAGCTGGTCGCGCAGCAGCGTCGAGCTCGACCGGCGGTAGCGGTCGAGCGGGATGCCGTTGTGGACGGTCGTGGTCCGTTCCTCCGGGATGCCTTCCGCGAGCAGGGCTGCCCGGCCGAAATCGGAGACGGGCGCGAGACGGGTCGCGAGCTGCTTCGCCTTCGCGGAGAACATCCGCCGCACCGGCCACGAGAAGAAATCGGCGGACACGATGTCGTTGACCCACCAGATGCTGGGCTTTCCCGCGGCCACGGCCCCGGCGACGAAGTGGTCCTTGTTGGTGCACGACAGCAGGACGTCGGGCCGCACCGCGGCCGCGATCCCGCGAAGACGACCGGTCGCGTTCTGGAGTTCCCGCCAGCCGCGGAACTTGGCCATCGGGCTGAAGCCGCGCCCGACCACGCGGAGCTCGTTCAACGCCGGTGCGAAACCGTAAGGGTGGCGCGGCACGCCGAGCTTCGCGAGCGCCGCTTCCAACGGGCTGCCGGGCGCGCAGGCGACATGGACGTCCCATCCCTCGCGTGCCGCCGGGAAGGCGAGCAGCTCCAGCAGGTTGACCTCCGCCCCGCCCAGCACCTTGCTGACGTGGTCCACGAATAAGATGCGAGGTCGTTCCCGGCTCATCGGCGGGCCGACGGTAGCGAACGCCGCCGGCAAAAGGCAAAAGGCGTCGCGAAAACTCGCGAAGATCCAGGACGCGAGACGGCCCGAGCTTTTGTGTCCGGCGGTTTGCCCGTAGCGTGCAGCCATGGCTGGCAAGTTCTACGCCGAGGGCGAGACGCGGGCGGCGAGGGTCGAGGACCTGTTCGCCGCGGTCGCGCCGCGCTACGACCTCATCAACGACCTCCAGAGCTTCGGCCTGCACCGCGTGTGGAAGCGGCGCCTCGTCCGGCTCGCTTCCGTCCGCCCCGGTGAACACGCGCTCGATGTCTGCTGCGGCACGGGCGACGTGACCTTCGCCCTCGCCCGCGCCGGCGCCGAGGCCACCGGCTTCGACTTCAGCGCCCCGATGCTCGATGTCGCCCGACGCCGTGCCGCGGCACGTCCAAGCTCCTCGCGCGCAGCGCCGCGCTTCATCCAGGGCGACGCGCTCTGCCTGCCGTTCGCGGACGCGTGCTTCGACGTCGTGACCATCAGCTACGGGTTGAGGAATCTGGCGGACATCGACCGCGGCCTGCGCGAGCTGACGCGCGTGCTTCGCCCGGGCGGGCGTCTGCTGGTGCTCGATTTCGGGAAGCCGGAGCTCGCGGCGTGGCGAAGGCTCTACTTCGCCTACCTGCGCTGGTGCGTGCCGGTGTTCGGCCGACTCTTCTGCGGCGACGCGGACACCCACGGCTACATCCTCGATTCGTTGCAGAAGTATCCCGCCCAACGCGGCGTGGACGCGAAGCTCCGTGGACTCGGCTACGAAGAAACCGAGGTGTCCGACCTGCTCGGAGGCGTGATGGGCATCAACTACGGTCGCCGTCCGGCGGCCCGTTAGCGCGCAAGGATCCAGTCGACCGCGCCGGGCAGGTCGTCCACGACCACGGCACCGACGAGTTTCGCCGCCTCCTTCCGCTCGGTCTCCGCGCCGTAGCCGGTCCGGACGAGCAGGCTCGCGGCGCAGCCGGCGTTGCGGCCGGTGTCCACGTCGATGAGCTTGTCGCCCACCATGAAGCTGCGCGCCAGGTCCACGCCGAACTCGTCGCGCGCGTCGAGCAGCGACCGGGGCGACGGCTTGCGGTTGGGGCTCGGCTGCTCGGGCGCCTCGGGCGAGAAATAAATCTTCTCGAAGGCCACGCCGTCGGCCGCGAGCAGCGCGCACATGCGGGCGTTGACGGCGTGCATGTCGGCCTCGGTGTAGTAGCCGCGGCCGATCCCGGACTGGTTGGTGACGACGAAGAGCAGGAAGCCCGCGTCCATCAGCCGCCGCAGCGCAGGGCCGACGCCAGGATAGAACTCGAGCTTCGCCGGATCGCTCAGGTAATGGCGGTCGACGTTGATGGTCCCGTCGCGGTCGAGGAAGACGGCCGGCCTCGGGGCGCTCATCGGGCACCTCCGAAACTCGCGACGAGTTCCTCCGGGGTGACCGTCGCCGTGCCGACCTTGCCCACGACGACGCCGGCGGCGTGGTTCGAGAAGATGGCCGCCTCGACCGGAGAAGCGCCGGCCGCGATCGCGAGCGTGAACGAGGCGATCACGGTGTCGCCCGCGCCCGAGACGTCGAAGACCTCCTGCGCGACCGTCGGGATGTGGTACGGCCCCGCGCCACGCCGGCAGAGGAGCATCCCGAGCTCGCCTAGGGTGATGAGCAACAGCGCCGGCGACAGATCGGCGAGGAGCCGTTCCGCGACCTTCATCAACTGGGCGTCGGCCAACGGGTCCGTGTTGCGCGTCGTGTCGCCGAGACCGGCGAGCTCGAACGCTTCCTTGCGGTTCGGCGTGAGCAGCGAGAGACCGCGCAGGTCGAGCTGGTGGACCGGCTTGGGGTCGAGGCTCAGCCACTTGCCCTGGGCGCGGCACCGTTCCTTGAGCGCGTCGAGCAGCGGTTGGGTAACGACGCCTTTGCCGTAATCGCCCACGCTCACGGCATCCGCCTGCGGCAACAGGGCATCGATGCGACGCAGCAGCGCGCGGGTCGTCTTCGCGTCGAGCCCGCCGCGGGTCTCGCGGTCCACGCGCACGACCTGCTGTTGGTGCGCGACGATCCGTGTCTTGGTGGCGGTGAGCCGGTCGGACGAGGCGATCAGACCGGAGGCCCCGACCCGATGGTCCGTCAGCAGCTGCTTGAGCCGGGCGGCGTCCGGGTCCTTGCCGACGACGCCGGACAACTCGGCGGCGGCGCCGAGGTCCGTGAGGTTGCGGGCGACGTTCGCGGCTCCGCCCGGCATGAAGCTCTCCCGCTCGAACTCGACCACGGGGACCGGGGCCTCGGGCGAGACGCGCGTCACCCGGCCCCAGACGAAGTGGTCGAGCATCACGTCGCCGACGACCAGGATCCGCGTCCCGGAGGCGCGGGCGAGAAGGGCGCGGAGTCGCGATAGGGCGAGCGTGGCCATGACCGGAGGACCGTAACCTCCGCGGACACGACGAGGCAAGGGGACCCTCGGCGTCCTCAAGGCGGGGTTGTCTCGCAGAGGCCGGGGCTATATGGTGGGAGTTGGTCTCCGGCTCTTGGAGGATCCCTCGCTCCGCGCAACCAGCGGGCAGGCAGGTCCTCGGTCCCTTCGGACGGAAGCACGGTGCCGAACATGATGCCCGACGCTCACCCAACCTCGCGGCGCGCTCCGTCGGTCCTCGCCGGGATACCCGCCGCGACACCGAAGGTGAGCGTGGCGATGATCACCTACAACCACGCCCGCTACATCGTCCAGGCGGTCGAGAGCGTCCTGGCCCAGTCGACGGATTTTCCGTTCGAGATCGTGCTCGGCGACGACCTCTCCACCGACGGGACCCGTGAGCTGGTCAAGGAGCTGGCGGCGAAGCATCCCGGGCGCATCCGCCTGCTGCTCCACGAGAAGAACCTCGGTCATTGCGGCAAGTTGAACCTGGTCGCGACCCTCCGCAGCTGCGACGGCGAGTACGTGGCGCTGCTGGAGGGGGATGATTTCTGGAACGATCCCAAGAAGCTCCAACGTCAGGTGGACTACCTTGACGGCCATCCGGAGTACTCCGGGTCCGCTCATGAAGTCTGGGCCCTGAAACCAAACGGGGGGACCTACCGGTACGCACGCCACTACCCCGCGGAGGTCCGGTTGGATCTGGGCGACATCTTTGCCCACGGCTTCCCGCTCACGTCGTCGATGATGTACCGGCGCACCGTCTTCGGCGATTTTCCGGACTGGTTCTACGAGATGCAGATGGGCGACTGGCCTCTCGCGGTGCTCTGCATGGAGGTCGCTCCGTTCGCGTATCTCCGTGGAGAACCCTCGAGCACCTACCGTCTCCACGACGCGAGCTATTGGAATTCCCAGCCTCTCGTCCGCCGGACGCTCGAAGAGATCAAGGCGTACTCCGCGTTCCGGAGGTTCCTCGGCGAAAGGCACGCGGACCTCATCGACCGAGAGCTCAGCCTCCGGGAGTTCTACCTCTGCATCGGCCACGACGAGGAAGGTGACCTGCGGAAGGCGCGCGGCGCGTTCCGGCGGTTCCTAGGAGGTTACCTCCAGCACCGTCCCATCGGACCAAGACCGGTCCTCCGCCTCGCCTTCAAGCTGGCAGTGCCCCAGGCCTTCACCATCGCCAAGCGGATCTCGGACCGGTTCTCCAGGTGAGGCCGGGCAGGCCGCGCCTCGGAGCAGGCTGCTTCATTTGCGGACCACGAGCTCCACGGACATGTACCAAGCCGGGAAGATCCAGGCCCACCGGGCCTCGTATCCGACCGGCCACCGGTTCGCCAGCCGGTGCACGAGCTTGTTCGCCAAGGTCGTCTCGAAGATGAGCATCCTTTTGCGTATCTCGAAGCCTTCGGACCCGTAGAAGTTGAACGGATGACCGGCCGTGAAGTAGTCCCACGAGAACAACGCGAGGTGCCGGCGGTGGGTCGGGTCGGTGTAAGAGTTGCGGTTGGAGAAATGCGGGGTGGTGATCCGGACCACCGCTCCCGGCCTGCACACGCGCCAGATCTCGCGCATGAACGCCGGCATGTCCGCGACGTGCTCGACCACGTCGTAGACGCAGACCTCGCCGAAGCGCGAATCCTCGAACGGATACGGGTACTGATCGAGGTCATGGACCACATCGGGCCCGACCGCCGCCGCCAGGTCGACGTTGACATGGTCGGGGAACTGTTTCTTCCCGCATCCCAAGTTGAGCTTGGTCAGGCTTGCCAATGGCTTGGAAGGCATCAGGTCGGACAAGTGCCAGACAGGGTCCGAGGTTGCAAGGCTGTCGCCCAACGGATCCGCGACGCGACGCCGCCGACGCTAAGCGCCGGCATCCCGGCGGATGTTCACCCAGCTGTGGACGTGCGGGCTTCCGCGGAAATACCAGAGCATCGCCGGCCCCTCGATCTGCCAGACATCCCACACACCGTCGCTGCCGAGGTCGCCGCTCTTGCTGAAGGCGAGATGGAGGTCGTCGAAACCGTTCGCTTCGACCAGCTTCATCGCCTCGTCCGCATCCGCCTTGCGGAACGGCGCGAGCAGATCGGCCATCACCTTCCGCACATGGCCGCGCTGGTCGCGGCTGAGGTCGCGGAGCGGGATGCCGGGTTGCCCGGTCTTCAGCCCGGTCAGCTTCACCGTCTCGGTCGCGTGCTCGCGGCGGAGCCGGTCCACCAGCGCGACCGAGCGCTGCTTGCCGTCCAGCATCTGGAAGACCTCGTTCGCCCGCTTGGCCTGGTACCAATAGACGTTGTCCGGATGGTCCGGCCGCTCCTCGTCGTCGGGCCCGGCCTGGTGCCCGTAGAAGATCGGTCCGCCGAACGCCACGCCCTCGACCGAATCGCCGTCGCAACGCCGTGTCACGTGGCGACCGGTCAGCACGAACTCGGACTTGCCGGTGCCCGGTTCGCCGAAGACGGCGACCGAACAACCCCCGAGGCCGCCTTCCTCCGAATCATGCTCGGTGGCCTTGAGCACGCGATCCGCGTACTCGGGGCTGTGCAGCCCGAGGAAGATCTCCCGCACCATCTGCTGCTGGTCCTTCGACAGGTCCTTGCCGATGCGCCCCTTGGTGATGAACCAGTTGTTGTCCACCTGGAGCCGGAGCGGATGGTCGAACGGAAGGCAGAACAGCGCGCGTTGCTCGGCGGAAAGGCTCTTGTGGAAGGTCGCCACGAGCGTCTCGGACGTCGGCTTGCGGGCCACTTCTCCCAGGAGCGGGATGCCGCCGGCGACGGTCGTCGCCGCGGCGAGCGCGGCGGTCTTGAGGAAACCGCGGCGATCGATCGACGAGGGGCCGCAATCTGTGCAGAGCAACGGGGAATCCATGTCGGTGAGACTCCCAGAAGCGGCACCGGATGACAACCGGGACTTCTCGTCGACAGTCCAGGAAGCGCGCCGGTTGCGACGACGGGATATCCCGGCTATCCCCTGCCCGTGCCGCGCGAATCTCATGCCGCCAAAGCCGGACGGACCGCCCGGATCATCGCCGGTCTCGAGGCCGCCTACCCCGGCGCCCACTGCGAGCTGAACTTCAGCGACCCGCTCGAACTCCTGGTCGCGACCATCCTCTCGGCGCAGTGCACCGATCGGCAGGTCAACCTCGTGACCAAGGAGCTGTTCAAGCGCCACCGCACCGCCCGCGATTACGCCGACGCGCCCGCCGACGAGTTCGCCCAGGCCATCCGCCGCATCGGACTGTTCCGGAACAAGGCGAAGAACATCCAGTCGGCTTGCCGGACGTTGCTCGAACGGCACGACGGCGCAGTCCCGCGCACGATGGAAGAGCTGATCGCCCTCGCCGGGGTCGGACGCAAGACGGCGAACGTCGTGCTCGGAACTGCTTTCGGGATCGAGGTCGGGATCGTCGTCGACACCCATGTCGCGCGCCTCTCTGGCCGTCTCGGCCTCACCCGCGAGACCGATCCGGTGAAGATCGAGACGGCCTTGATGAAGTGGGTGCCGAAAGGCCGGTGGACCTCGTTCAGCCATCAGCTCATCTGGCATGGGCGCCGCCGATGCGCGGCCCGGAACCCGGACTGCGCCGGTTGCGAGATCCGCGACCTCTGCCCGTCGAAGAGCGACGCGGGCTCGACCCAGCGCGCCATCAAGTAGGCGGTGGTCGACAACGTAGGGTAGGCCTCTCGCCTGCCTGCCCGCCGACCGGAGCGTGCGCACGGTCCGGTGGGCCGAGAAATGCACCCGATGAAAACTGCCATGCCGCGCTCGTCGCGACCCGACACATCGAGCTTCTGATGTCCCTGCACCAAGACAACGCGGCGATCGCGACCCCGGGCTGAAGCCGAGGGGCCGCGACGGCTGGTATCAACGGTTGGCGAGCTTTGCCCGGAGCGGTTTCCCGCGGAACAGCCCGTGCTTGAGCTTCAGCACGACCCCGCGGGCATGCTCACCGGTCACGTCGACCAAGGTGTGCTCCTCGTGGATCTCGATCCCGCCGATCACCGACGCCGGCAACCCGGTGTGGCCTTGGACGCAAGTGATGACCTCTTCCGGTGTGATCTTCTCGCGTTGGCCGACGCCCAGCCAGACGGGCATCATGGTCATGGCCACCGGGCGAGGCTCGGGTACCGGCTCCGGCGTGGGACGCATCGGCTCCCGCTCACGTTGACGATCGACCGGGGGGCGCTGGTCCTGCATCGGACGTTGCGCCGGGCGGTCCGCACCCGGCCGGAAGGGCTCGGGCCGGGCGGCCGGAGCCGGACGTCCAACGGAGGGCGGACGGTTCTCGGAGAACGCCGGACGGTCCCAAGTGGAGGACCGCAACGCCGGCTTCGGCGGCGCGGACATCGCAGCGGGCGCGGCCAACGCCCTCTTGACCGGGGCCTTCACGACAGCGGGTTTCGCCACCTTGGGTTCCGGGGCCGGCGCGGATGCGGCAATCCTGTCGACCGCCGGCAAGGCACCGATGGCGGAGGCACTTTCGCCGTCCTGGAAACCGGATTCATCGACCACCTTCGGGGCCTGGATCGCGGCCGCGACGGGCCGCGGGGTTGCCGGAGCCTTGGGCGCGGCAGAAGCCGGAGGCCGCGCGGTCGTCGAGACCGCAGGGCGCGGAGCGGCGAGCGCCGGCGCCGGCGCCGGGCCGGCCGGGAGAGCAGGCTTCGCCGACATCGACTTCGGTTCGCTCTTGGCGGGTTCGGGTTCGGCGCCGCCGGTGAGCAGGTGCAGCGAAGCGCTGGCGATCGCCACGGAGTCGAAGCCTTCCTCGAGCAGCGTCTCGATGAAATGGTCGCGGCGCGGGAACTCCCCGCTCTGCAGCGTCGTGCGCACGCGCTGGAGAAGCTGGTTCTCCTTCGCGCGCTCGATCTCGCCTTCGCTCGGGATCTCGCCCCGGCGGAGCCGTTGGCGGGTGAAGTTCTCGATGTGCCGGACGAGGAAGAACTCGCGCCCGCTCACGAACGTGATGGCTAGGCCGCTGCGACCGGCGCGGCCGGTGCGGCCGATGCGGTGGACGTAATCCTCCACATCGTAGGGGAGGTCGTAGTTGAAGACGACCTGGATGTCGTCCACGTCGATGCCGCGCGCCGCGACGTCGGTGGCGACGAGGAACTCGAGCCCGCCGGAGCGGAACTTCTTCATCACGCGGTCGCGCGCGGCCTGCGCCATGCCGCCGTGGAGGGCGTCCGCGCTGTAGCCGGCGGCGTGGAGATGCTCCGAGAGCTCGTCCACCATACGCTGCGTGTTGCAGAAGATGATGCCGAGCGTGACGTCGTGCAGCTCGATGAGCCGCGTCAGCGCCTCCAGCTTCCAACGGCGGTCCACCTCGTAGTAGACCTGCTCGACGGTCGGCACCGTGAGCGCCTTGGCCTCGATCTGCACGCGGACCGCGTCGCGCGTGTAGTTGCGGATGAGGTTTTGGATGGGCGGCGGCACGGTGGCCGAGAACAGCACGGTCTGCCGTTCGACCGGCATCGCCTTGAGGATGACCTCGATGTCGTCGCGGAAGCCCATGTCCAGCATCTCGTCGGCCTCGTCGAGGATGATGGTGTGGATCTGGTCGAGCCGCAGCGTGCCGCGCTGCATGTGGTCCATCACGCGGCCTGGCGTGCCGATGACGATGTTGGCGCCGGCCTTCAGGCCCGCGAACTGGCGCTCGTAGCTCTGGCCGCCGTAGACCGGCAGCGCGCGGATCCCGGGCTTGAAGCACGCCAGCTTGTGGACCTCTTCGCTCACCTGCACCGCGAGCTCGCGCGTCGGGCACAGGATCAGCACCTGCACCGCGCGGTTCTTGATGTCCACCTTCTCGATGGCCGGGATGGCGAACGCGGCGGTCTTGCCCGAGCCGGTCTGCGATTGGCCGACGACGTCGCGGCCGGACTGGATCACCGGGATGGCTTCCGCTTGGATGGGCGAGGCCTGCTCGAAACCGAGGCGTTCGATCGCCTTCAGGATCTCCGGTGAAAGGCCGAGTTCAGAAAAAAGTTTGGGCGTCATGCGCGAGGGGGTGATTTGTACCAGAAGGGCCCGCTAGGACGAGAAGTCTTTTCCGCACCCGCGGCGGCCTTGCCCGGGAAGCTCCGGCAGGAAAGGATCCGAAGAAATCTCCCCGCGCCGCAGTCCGACCGGCGATCCCCGGGAACCCACCACTTCATCGCCATGCAGACACGCCGCTCGTTCCTCCAGCGCTCCGCCCTCGCGGCAAGCGCGCTCGCCTTCCCGTTCGTGTCGTCCGCCCGCGTGCTGGGCGCGAACGGCCGCTTGGCCATCGCCGGCATCGGCGTCGGCGGCAAGGGCTGGACCGATATCACGATGTGCGCGACCGAGGACATCGTCGCGCTCTGCGACGTGGACGACGCCCGCGCCGCCGAGGCCCGCAAGCGGTTCCCGGCCGCGAAACGCTTCCGCGATTTCCGGCGGATGTTCGACGCGGTCGGCCGCGACATCGACGCGGTGACGGTCTCGACGCCGGACCACATGCACTTCCTGCCCGCCATGCGGGCGATCGGGCTCGGCAAACACGTCTACTGCCAGAAACCGCTCACCCACACGATCGAGGAAGCTCGCCGGCTCACCCAAGCGGCCGCCCGAAAAGGCGTCGCCACACAGATGGGCAACCAAGGGCGCTCCCATCCCGCGGTCCGCCGCGATGCCGAACTCGTCCGCGCCGGCGTGCTCGGCCGCATCCACGAGGTCCACTGCTGGACGGACCGACCCGGCCGTTGGTGGCCGCAAGGCGTCGACCGGCCGTCGGCGACACCGGCGATCCCCAAGGACCTGGATTGGGATTTGTGGCTCGGCGGTGCTCCCGAGAGGCCCTATTCACCGTCGTACGTCCCGTTCAATTGGCGCGGCTTCTGGGATTTCGGCACCGGCGCCCTCGGTGACATGGGCTGCCACCTGCTCAACGTCCCGGACATGGCGCTCGAGATCCGCGAAGCGACCCGCGCCGAAGCGTGGAGCGAAGGCTTGACCGAGGAATCCGGACCTCGGTCGTGCAAGGTCCGCTGGAACATCGCCGCTCGCGGATCGCGACCGGCCTTCACGCTATGGTGGTACGACGGAGGCCAGGTGCCGCCGCAAGACCTGTTCCCCAAGGCCAAGTTCGACGGCAACGGCGTGCTCATCGTCGGCGACCAAGATGTCATGCACACGAACTACGAGGGCGGCGGCACGTTCCGGTCCGGGCGCACCGCGGCCGACTTCCGGCACATCACGGAGACGATGCCGCGCCACGAGGCAGCCTGGGAGCCTGGCCACTACGCCGAATGGATCACAGCCTGCAAGGGCGGGCCGAAGACGCTCTCCGGCTTCGACCAGGCCGGACCGATGACCGAGGTCGTGCTGCTGGGAAACGTCGCCATCCGCGCGCGGCAGGCGATCGATTGGGATGCCAAGGCGATGCGAGCGACCCACTCCCCTGCCGCCGACCGGTTCATCCGCGGCAGCTACCGCAAAGGTTGGTCGGTCTGAACGATTTTTCCGTTGCTTCCCGAGGTCCCGCCCTGCGTGACTTTCCTTATCCCATGAAAGCATCTCGTCGTCTGTTCCTCGCCGCCTTGAGCGCCGCCACGTTGGTCCTGTCCGGATGCACGACCTCGTCGTCGACCGGCACCGGCGCTTCGTTCCGCGGACCGGTCGGCCTCCAGCTCTACAGCCTCCGCGGCCACTTCACCAAGAACGTGCCGTCCACCTTGGACATCGTGAAGGGCTATGGGATCCAAGAGGTGGAGCTCGCCGGCACCTACGGCCAGACCCCTGAGAAGTTCCGCGAGGAGCTGACCCGCCGCGGCCTGGTCCCCGTCAGCGGGCACTTCCCGTACAAGCGTTTCCAGACCGACCCCGAAGGGATCGCCAAGGAGGCCAAGGCGCTCGGCCTCAAGTACGCCGGCTGCGCCTGGATCGACCACAAAGGATCGTTCGACGCCCAGCAAGCCCGCGATGCCGCCGCCGTCTTCAACAAAGCCGGCGAGATCCTCGCCAAGCACGGCATCCGCTGCTTCTACCATTGCCACGGCTTCGAGTTCGAGCCGGGCGCCGCAGGAGCCGGCATCAAGGCGATGGACATCCTGATGAAGGAGACCGACCCGCGCTGGATGACCTTCGAGATGGACATCCTCTGGATCACCTTCCCCGGCGAAGATGCCGCGGCTTGGCTGGCCAAATATCCTGGTCGTTGGGAGTTGCTCCATCTGAAGGACCTCAAGAAGGGCGTGGCGACCGGCTTCCACAACGGCGGCACCGATCCGAACAACGACGTCGTCCTCGGCACCGGACAGATGGACTGGCCGAAGATCCTCGCCGCCGCGAAGAAGAGCGGCGTGAAGCACTACTTCATCGAGGACGAATCGGCGGATTCGGTGAACCAGATCCCCGGGACGCTGAAGTTCCTCGAAGGCGTCCGCTGGTGAGACGCTCGGGGCGCGAATCCGCGCTTGTCGCGTGCGCAGGGGTTCTTAGCCTCGCGCACGCATGACGACCCAGGAAGCTCTCGGCCTGTTCCGCTCCACCGGCGCCCTCTTGGAGGGACATTTCGTCCTCCGCAGCGGGCTTCACAGCCGGCAGTTCTTCCAGTGCGCGCTGGCGCTGCAGCAGATGCCCATCGTCGAGCGGTTCGGTGCCGCGTTGGCCGAGAAGACCCGCGGCCTCGGAGCCGTCACGGTGATAGCGCCGGCGATGGGGGGATTGGTCATCGGCCAAGAGGTCGCCCGCCAGCTCGGTCTGCGATTCATCTTCGCCGAGAAGGAGGAGGGAAAGCTGGTGCTCCGTCGGGGCTTCAAGATCGCTCCCGGAGAACGATGCCTCGTGGTCGAAGATGTCGTGACCAAAGGCGGTCGCGTCCAAGAGACCATCGACATCGTCCGCGGGATCGGCGGCAACGTCGCGGGCGTCGCGATGGTCGTGGACCGTTCCGGCGGGACCGTCGATCTCGGCGTCCCGACCGTCAGCTTGATCAAGCTGGTCGTCGAGGCATTCCCGGCCGACCAGCTCCCGCCCGATCTGGCGGCCACTCCCGCGACCAAGCCCGGCAGCAAATAGTCAAAGCCGGCCGAGGACACGCCGCCACTGACCGGCGTGGGCTTCCAAGCTGCCTTCCGTCCAGACGACGAACTGGCTGCGCGACATCTTTTCCGGGACGCCGAGTTGGGTCGAGTTCCGCGCATCGATCTGCTCCTCGGACCAACCTCGGTCCCGTAGGCGGCTCCGCTGGGTCCCACTGCTGCAGGCGACACAGACCACGGCGTCGAAATCGGGACCGTAGCCTTTCTCGAACAACAACGGGATGACCACGGCTCCGGTCGCAGTGCCATCTCGCCGCCACTGTTCCACCTCGGCGCGCCACGACGCGGCGATGCGGGGATGGAGAATCTGCTCCAACCGGCCACGGGCCGCCGGATCAGAGAAGATGCGCTGGGCTAGCCATCGGCGGTCCAAGGCTCCATCGGCACCGATGCAATCCGGACCGAACGCGATGCGGATCTCCGCGAGCGCAGCCGACCCTGGTATCACCAACTGCCGGGCGAGATCATCCGTGTCCACGACCGGGATACCTCGGGCCGCGAGCAGCGCGGCAGATGCCGATTTGCCCATCCCGATACCGCCCGTGACGCCGAGCAATCTCATCGCTCAAGCCAAGGCGTCCGCCCCCGCCTCAGGGAGCAAGGATGACGCGATAGAAGCGTTCCGAACGACCGAAGGTCGCGGAATCGCTCACGGTGAACGTGCCGGTGCTGTTCACCTTGGTGCTGATCGTCGTCCATTGGACGAAGTCGTTGGACGCTTGGACTTGGTAAGCCTGACCGATCTGTCCGCGGACCTCGATCTCAGCCCCTGCGTCGCTATAGCCCGAGAACGTCAAGACGACCGGGATTGTCGGGTCCACTTCAGGACGGATGCGGAGCTGGACGTTGTCCAACCAAGCGGTGTCCTCGCCGACGCTGTTCACTGCGTCCTTGGTGTAACGCCATTCGAAACGATTGGCTCCGGACGCGACCGGGAAAGTGAAGGTCGTCCATGCTACATCACCGGACCAGCGTTGGACCACCGTGCCGTTCACGTAGAACTCCAACTGGTCCCATCCCGCTTCGGAGCTGACCTTGACATCGAAAGCGCCTTCACCGGTGAAAGAATTCGCATCGACCACCAACGAACTCCATTGGTTGTCGGTGATCGTGCCCGCTTTCGCTGCAAAGCGGCCCAGCGAGACAGTGTTGGTCTGGACTCCCCAAGGGGTCGACCCGCCGGTCACCCAAGCAAGATGCTTCAAGTCGCCGGATTCGAAGTCGTCGCTGAACGCCACGACCTGGAAATTGGCGATCAAGCTGACTTCGCTCCCGACCACGACCTTCAGTGGGTTGTCCGACGACTTGGTCGTCCCCGTCCAGCCGATGAACTCGTACCGCGGATCAGCGGTAGCGGTCAGATTCAAGGTCGTGCCGTCGGCATAGACTCCTTTGAGCACGACCGGAAGATTGCTGATCGACGCCGAGACGCTGCCGCCAGCACCAGCCAGCACCGTTACCGGGCGCACAGTGCCTTTCAGAAATGTATGCGATAGGCTGATCGCTCCCGTCGCGCCGGAGAACCCGTCCACCGCGATGCGGGCCGTCTGACCGGCGCGCAGGGCGACAGCGACTGCGCTCTGGCTGGTGCCCGCTTTCTCGTCATCGTTCGACGCCAAGGTGGTCAGGTTGTCGACCGTGTCGCCGAGATACACGCCGAGCAACGTGTCGAAGCTGGATGACGCGGTGCTCAGGCCGAGCACGCCGTCCGACGGGGCGGTGAATCGCCACCAGACAGAATGTCCGCCCTCGCTCCCTCCGTGCTGCGGTTCCCCGAACTCACGGCTCGCGTTGATGTTGCTCCCTTTCTCCGTGCCGATCAGGTCGGCGAACTCCGCCGCACCGATGAATCCGTCGTTCGCGATGCTCGCGGCCCGTAGATTGATGTTGATGCTCACCGATGCGGAGACGTTCTCCGCGAAATCTTGGGCCACGGCAGTGACGGTGTTGATACCGGTCTTCAACGCCACTTTAGCGGACCAGACGCCATTGGTGATCCCGGCGCTCTGACCGTTCACCAACACTTGGCGGACCCCGGAGGCTCCGGGATTTGGGTCGATCGCGATCCCTCTGACGATGACCTGGTTCGTCGTCGCGATGAACCCGTTCTCGGGGCTTGTGAACGCGACCTGTGGCGCGGTCCGGTCGACGACCGCATCTGGGGTCAACCGCAACCGGAAGATGCCGCGACCTGCCTCACCCTTACCGATCACCACGATCCGATAGGTCGTCCCGCCCACCGTATTGAACGAGAAGGTCGTGGCCGTCTTAGGAGCCACCGGCACACCGGACGCCACCAAAGCCAATGTGTTGAGGTTGTCGCCGGTGAAGACCCCGACCGCCACGGGCACACCGGTCCCGAACGTGTCGATCAAGGCCGTTCCGGACTTGGTAGGCGTCCAAGCATACCAAAGCGATCCGACACCATCCGGACCGGCAAACGTGGAGGACTCACCAGGCTCGAAAGATGACAACCGGGTGTCTTCGCCCCGGAGTTGTTCGCCGGCCAACGCGATCTTCTTGGGTTTCTTGAACTGGTCGTTGTCGGGGCGAGGTTGGACCGAGTAGCTGAACGAATTCGTCACTCCTTCCTTGCCTTTGGCGGTGGCGATCACATCCAAGATGTAGAACCCTTTGGCTGCCGCCGGGAACGTTGCGGAATAGGTCGCGTCGAGAGCGATGACATCCGGAAGGACGCCGTTGTTGGTGAACACCAACGGGACATCGGTCAATCCGGGGCCGTTGAGGGTAGCGACGATGACGGCATTCGTGACGGCCACCAAGTCGGTCACACGGAGATAGATCGGCGTGGCGTTCCCTTCCAGGAGCGCGGACCCGCTCGGAGGCGTGAGAGAAAGCTCGAGCTTCCCGTCGACGACCCCGCTCACCGCACGATACGCGCTCACGCGCCCCCCCGTGACGGTCTTGCCGGCAAGGTCGGTGGTCGGTACCGCGGAGTTCAAGATGCGCTGCCGGAGCTCGAAAAGGTTCGCCTTCGGATTCGCGGCCAAGACCAACGCCGCGACACCGACGACATGAGGACATGCCATGCTCGTTCCACTGATCACATCATATGAACTGTCGGACGAGGTCCATGTCGAATAGATGTCGACGCCGGGAGCACCGATGTGGACGGTACGGTTGCCGAAGTTGGAGAAGTCGGCGAGCTGGTCCTTACGATTGATCGCCGCGACCGAGATCATGTTGTCGAACGCATAACTGGCAGGCGTGTCGAACTCGATGTCGTTGTTGGACGCCGCGTTCCCGGCCGCCGCGACGAACAGGTGCCCGGCGTTTCCGGCCGCAAGGATGGCATCCGCCAACGCCTGGTCCGCGCCGCCACCGCCCCAACTGTTGTTGGAGATGGGCACCTTCATCTTGACCGCGTATTGGATGCACTCGATGGCATCCGAGAGGAAGCCGCTCCCGTTCGAATCCAAAAACTTCAGACCCATCAACGATACCTTCCATGCCACGCCGACATGGGGCTCACCGTTGTTCGCCGCGGCGCCGATCGTCCCGGAAACGTGGGTGCCGTGGAAATTGTCGTCGTACGGATCACCGGAACCGTTCAGCGAGTTGATGCCATGGACATCGTCGACATACCCGTTCTTGTCGTCGTCGATCCCGTTGCCCGGGATTTCTCCAGGATTGGTCCAGACGTTCGCGGCGAGGTCACGATGCGTGTAGCGGATACCGGTGTCGATGACCGCGACCACAACGGAGTTGGTCCCCGTCGTGATGTCCCAAGCTCTGACCACATCGATGTCGGCACCGGCGGTGCCGCCGTCTTGGCCCGTGTTCTGTAGTCCCCAGAGCGTTCCATCGCGGAAGCGGAGATCATCGGGAACCGCGTTCGCCGTCACCACGAAATCGGGCTCCACATACTCGAAGAGTCCCGTGGCCTTCAAAGTCTCGATCCGCTCGGCCATGCGACGGATGCGCATGTCCGTCGTCAGGATCGCCGAGGTGCTGAGTCCTCCCTTCGGCTCGTCCAAGCTCAACAATCCCGGAACGAGGGAGTACTCTTTCCGCACGTTCAGACCGACCGACGCGATCTTCGCGAAAGCAGCCGGGCGGACCTGGGAACCGATCCCGATACCGCCTTGCTTGTGCTTGGCGAAGATCCGCGTGGCATGGGCCTTGTGGCCCGCGATCACTATGGTGTCGGAGCTTTCCTCGGCACGCAGGACGGCCCCGGATAACAGGAGACCTACGGCAAGAACCCAAAGTCGCTGGCGAAGCATAATCAGATGACGTCGAAAGATGGAGCTAACTCAGGGCTCGTAGGTCACACGGAAGTAGCGCACCGCATTGTCGGCGGGCACCGGTTCACGGACGCTGAGCGGCACGGACACAGCGGCATTGTTGGTCACGCGGGACACCAAGTCCCATAGCGTCGGGGACAACGAGGCCGCGGCCTCGACACGGTAAGCCGTCTTCGGGGCGCCGATCCAAGAGATCTCGGTCGTCAACGGCGGCAGGTTGATGACCTTGACGGTCACCGGGACGCCACCGAACGGCGTCGTGTCGAATCCGTTGGCGATACCGTCGCTGTCCGAGTCGATCGACTTGCTATCGAACAGCGCGCGGTTGATGCGGATGGTCTTGCCGTTGCCCAGCGCGACATCCACACCGCTGCGCGGTCCGGCATAGGTCGAAACCCACTTGATATGGCCGCCAAGAGCCCCGTCGAGCTTCTCGATCGGGATGTTGGAGTCGGCAAAGTAGAGCGTCATGCCTGCCCCGATGTCGACATAGGAAGCCAAGTCATCAGCGATGGCGGAGTTCATCTCCAAGTAGTCGACGTAGAGCGCGTTCTTCGAGCCGGTCTCGGTGAGGGTCAACAGGCTGTCCGGAGCCAAGTTGAGCACCAGATGGCCGATGACCGCATTGTTCACGTAGCCGGATGGACCGGCACCGAGATCATTGCCCGGCCAAGAGATGTCGGCCGTGCCGCCCTCGGTGGTGTTGACCTCGAAGTTGGCGCCAAGCAGACTGCTCACCTTCGGAAGCGTTGCGAGCGAGAATCCATAGCTGCTCACAAATGTGGTGGGCGTGCTGATACCTGCATCCGTGAGCGAATCCGTCACGGCGAGCTGGATGCCTCTGCTGCTCCGTACGCTCCCGCCACGGACCTTGAGGGTCGTCGCCGTCAGAGAGATATCCTTCGGAGAACGCACCAAACTATCGTTCCCATCGAGCGCAGCGGAACCGGCGACGATCGAGATGGGGCCGAAGGAGGACTGCAACGAGCCCGAGTTTTGGAAGACTTTCGAGGTTATCGAGAAACCGGTCGCAAGATTCGTCCGCGAGTTGTTGAAGACCTCGTAGGGTGTCGCGCGATCGCTCCCGAAATTAGCGTAGCCGGCGATGTTCATGATTCCCCGGTTGGTAAGGTACCGGAGGTTCGGCGCATTGGTGGCGCCGAAGTCGAACAGGGTGCTGGCGGTCAAGGTACCAAGCTTGAATTCGCCATCGATGGACAAGGTGTCCGAACTGGTCTGGAACCTCCGCGAGATGGACACCTTGTCGGCGACTGTCGTATTCGTCGCACGGGTGTTCAACCCCGTGATGTCCACCGACCCGATAGTGTCCAAAGCGCTCGCGACCAGCAGCACGTGGAAGACGGTCTGGTAATCCTGCGCGGTCACCTCGGAGTTCGTGGTCCCGTCCGTCCCGACCGTCGTGTTGGTGACGTTCACCGAGAAGCCATTGGTCCAAAGTGCGCTCCATGCTTGGATGGTCCCGGACGCGAACCGGCTCACCGAAGGTGCGATAAGATTGCGCAAGACCAAGTTCCCATCCGCGGAATCCAGATCATAATAGAGATAGGGCACGTCGATGACCGCTCCAGCAGAGCTCACCAAGTTCTTGGTCTTGGCGTTGACGACACCCACACCGCGGATGCGCGCGTCCTGAAGATTCAGGTTGTCCGCGTTGATCTCGAGCCGGCCGCCGTAGTTGGTGATGTCGGCATCCGGAAGATTCGCACCGAAGGTCAACTGACCGTTGATATAGGCTTTGTAGGCCGAATAGAACGCAGGAACGGTCGCGTTGGTGTACGCCATCCCGTTGGTGAACTCGGGGGACAGGAACTTCAGGAACGTGTCGTTCGTCAGCGTCCCGTTCGGGCGTGCCCCGCCGACCCCGTTGCGATAGATATCGAAATTCTCGGGGCGGAAACTTCCGGCAATCCCGTTGGTGTTCAGGAACACATTCGTGTCCGCGAAGAGCAGCGAATTCGCGGTCAAGGAATCCGACAACCAGATCGACCTGAGCTGCTTCTGTCTCGTGATCACGTTGGTCTCGAAGCCGCTGAACTGGACCGTCGGGATCTTGAACCTGTTCGTCCGTTCATCGCTATCGAGAAAGGACACATCCACGTTGATGTTCGTGTTCCCGTTGAGCACGAACACGGCCTGGATGATCTGGTTGGTGGGCGTCTTGGGCGGGCCGTCGAACTGCTGGTACAGATACGTGGACGGCGATTTCAACGACATCACGATGCGGCCGTCGGGAAATACGCGATATCCCGGTGTCGTGACCTGCGCCCCGCTCGGCAACAGTTTGAAAAAGGACGCAAGGGGAAGATCGACCGTGTCGGTCCCCCAATGAAGATCCGTCACACCGGAGGCCCCGACAAACAGGTTCGTGTCGGTGACGTATCCATCGCTGAGGCTGTTCCCGTCCAAGGCACCGAGATCAAGTTTTCCGCGGGAGAGGTCGACGTTCTGTCCGGTCAAACGGATGAGCCCATCCGCCGGCACCGTGAACGTCCCTCGGTTGACGATGTTGGTCGCGTTCAACAGCACGTAAGGGCGACCAGTGATGGCGGCTCCCTGTTCGTTCTCGATGACAGAGGCCGGGCTGCGATATCCGGTCGCTCCGTTGATGTACTCGAAGCGGACGCCTCCGTTCGCAAAAGATCCTCCGAAGAAGCTGCCGGCGAGGATGGTCCCGGAATTGGTGAAATACAGCGTGTTCTGGGTCTCGAACGGAAGTTCAGTGGCGATCTGGATCAGGCCGTTGTTGACAAAGGACACATCGTCGATGACCGGCACGATGGTCACGGCACCGTTGTTCACATAGGCTTGAGCCGATGGAACAAAGCACCAGACAACCAGCGCAGCGAGCACCGACCGGAATGGAAAACGTTTCATGTCTTAGGACTTTAAGGGCTGGTGGGTGTCACCGTCCGCCGAGCACCAGCTTCTCGATCGCCTTGATCGAGGTTCCACTGGGATACAACACAGGCGCGTTGGTAGAGCCGTCGAACGAGCCCCATCCACCGAAAAGAAAGCCGTCGGCTTCGGTGGTCTCCTCGGTGTTGATGTAGTAGCGCCCGATCTTGCTGAAGGTGATCTCCTTGCCGGAGGTGATGATGCCGGGACCGGCCAGTTCTCCGAATCCGCCCCCGTTGACCCTGTTCAGCGCGGAATCGTTCACAAACCCATCAGCCGTAATTGAACTGAGAATCGGAAGATGATCGATCACCCCAAGATCGGCGGCCGAAAAGAGGATGTCGGGGGTCGTGATCTGTCGGGCAAGCGCTTGTACCCGGGTCACACTGTTGGTCACATATCGATCAAGCCAAGTCACCAAGTAGGGACGGGTCGCCGCACCAAGAATCGAATCGTAACCGATCTGGACAAAACTATATTTGCCGACACCGGGCCGAAGGGCGTTCACGACCGAAGGCAAACCACCGGTCACCGTGACCACCACCGCATTGGTCGCGACATTGGTGCTGGCGGCCACGATCGACCAAGGAGGATTCGAAGTCCCAGCTCCACCGACTGCAACCGAGAAGGCAGGACTCCACGGTGCTCCAAACCCTCCCGAAAAGCCACCACCTCCACCGCCGCCAAGACCACCGCTG
This sequence comes from Verrucomicrobiota bacterium, assembly GCA_038226425.1. Taxonomy (GTDB): domain Bacteria; phylum Verrucomicrobiota; class Verrucomicrobiia; order Limisphaerales; family UBA9464; genus CAIVQB01. The sequence goes on along the minus strand of JBBRQL010000001.1, from coordinate 28,963 downwards.
CCGACCGAAGTTCCACCGCTCACTCCAAGAGCACCACCTGTCGAAGCGATCACATCAGGCAGGAGGGATTCCACTGCGTAATTTGTCGTGCTCAGCATGTATCGGAATGCTGCCACGTCCTCACGGGTCAATGCTGGGAAATAGGAACCAGGACCGAACGCCAACGAACCACCTCGGCCCCTCGCGAAGAACGCTTGTCCATAATTCGCCACCGTAGTGAAACTAGGCGCCAAGGGGTCGACCGGGAAATTGGCGGTTTTCCACTCCGCTGTATCAGTCTGGCGGATCTGGTAGGTATACTGATATCCGTTGATGAAGGATGACTGAGTCAACGTGACCGGATCATAATTCGGATTGATGACGGAAAAGTGGTCGATACCGGCCGGGTCCGTGAAATGTGCGCGGATGGACCAGACATAGTTTTCCGGAGCCGCGACAGCGAGTTGCTCTAGCATGAACGACAGTGTCGTCGTCTTGAGATCGATGATCGACAGAGCGCTTGCTGTGGCGTTGTGGCGCAATGTGGTCGTTGGAAACTCCTCCAACGTGGCACTCATGCTATCGGCCGCTGGAAGGTCGTTCAATACCTTCATCGCGGATTCGATGGCTGCGACTCCGTTCGCCCCGAAATAACGGAGAAACGAGGCATCGTAGGCGTAGGTCAACACCGGCATGTTGAAGCGATATCCTTCGCCAAGATACATGACCCCCCCAACTCCGGACGGGTACGGTGGCGCGAGCCCGACTTCGGGCGTCTGCCAGCTTGGCCGTGCTCCTAGGAGAGAAAAACCATGAACTTGCCTTGGTGCGATGAACACCAACGAAGCGATGAACAACGCTAGAAAATGACGCGACATAACTTGATCAAGGAAGCCGTACGACGCGGAAGAAGGTCCCACCGGACGCGCCGAGCGGGAACGCCATGGAATCCGATGAGCCGACAGCCGTGCGGTCGCTTTTTTCAGCGGCGTCCCAAGCCATCGGGTCGAGCGAGCGTTGAACTTGGTAGGTGCGGCCCGGTTCGGTCTGCCAAGTCAACCGGGCACCTTCGGCGGTCTTGACGATGTCACAGGCCAGCTTGGTGATGGACGCCGGAGCGGCGAACTTGCGGGCGACCAGATCGAAACCGCTCTCGATGGAATTGAAGGAGGTCCACACGGACAAGACCCGGCCGGTCGAGTCCGCGGCGACCACTGGATCCATCTGCTGGCTGACGGTCGTCTGGTTCACCCCGAACTCCTCGTCCAGCAGTTCCAATGTCGGGGCGAAGCTGCGTGCGAACACGCCCTCCCGTGAGCCGTCCTGGCCCATGCTGGTCCACGTCGCCATCACGGAACCGTTGACAGCGGCCAGCTTGGGCGCGAGCTGGTCCGACTTGAGAAAGGTGTTGAGCCGGACGTTCGGCTTGATGGCCACCCCGTCACGGTTGAACGAACCGGCCATGATGTCCCAGCCGTTCGCGGCCACAGCTTGATCACGCTCAGCCCAGGCGGCAACGAACCCACCGTCCGCGTTGGCGGCCAGCGAAGGGGTGGCAGCCAAGTTGAGGCCTTGGTTCAGGCGCATCTCGCCGGTGGTCGCCTTGGCGGAGGGTCCGAAGACACGCGAGTAGACGTCGCAAAGGATGTCGCGGGACGGGTCGGTCCGCTGGCCTTCCGAGACCCATGCGATGGTAAAACCTCCGTCGGGCATCGCAGTCACCGACGGCGAGCGCTGGTTGGAAGCGGTGGTGGAGTTGACCTGGAACTTGCCGCCGATCTTCTCACCGGTGGCCGAAATACGTTGAGCGAAGACGCCGAAACCGCTTCCGTCGTCGCCGTAGTTGGCCCAGGTCACGAGAATGCTGCCGTCCTTGAGAGCCGTGGCGCTGACATTCTGGTTCTGCCCGCGACCCGCGGCGCTGATCTCGAGATCATCGCCGACGAAGTTGGCTGCATTGCCGCCACCGGGCTTCAGAAAACGCGCGTAGATCCCTTGTTTGCCGAGTGGTCCACCGCGCCAGAAAAAGGCGGCTCCACCGTCGGCCAATTGGACGACTTGCGGTTCTTCGTGGCTGCCTTCAACGGCGGAATTCACGACGAACGAACGGTACCATCCGGTCAACGCCCGGTTCAGGCGACGCGCCCGGATCGTGTAGGTGCCGGCAGCCCCGCTGTTCTCCTGCCAGACCACGTAACCGCCCTCGGCGTTGATGGCCAAGGCAGGATTCGTCTGGTCCCCGGCAGGGACGCCCAAGGGCAGGAACTCACCGCCATCGTCGACGAAGCCGGTGGATCCCAACCCAGCCCACGCGGACATCACCGCGAGAGCGGCGACCCATCCGGCCCGACCTAGGCAAGGTCTCTGCGTTTTGAAACTCAGACTCGGCATAAGCTTGTCAATTTGACTGTCCGTTCACAGTTGTCAACATTGGTTCCCTGCACGCGCCGCGGACTTCCAATTCCGTGGCGCATCCGTTCATTTGATCGCGGTCGGAGCCAAGGCCGGGAAGGAGTTCGGATCGAACGGGAGGCTACGCGGATCGTTCACGCGATGGCCGGACGGATCGAGGATCGTCGGCGTCACGAAGATGATGAGGTTCTTCTTGATGTTCAGCGAGTTCTCGCTGCGGAAGAGGCGTCCCAGCACCGGGATGTCACCCAGGACCGGCACCTTGTCCCGCGATTTTTTCACATCTTCGGAGATGAGGCCGCCCAAGACGACCGTCTGGCCGTCCCAGACCGTGGCACTGGTCACGACTTGGCGAACCCGGATACGAGGGAGCGGCAAGACCGCCTTCAACGAGGTACCGACCGTGTTCCCGGCGACGGACTGGGCCTGCGGCACGAAACCGCCCGGATCATCGTAGCCGACGAATTCCGTGAGGCTCGGGATGATGGTCATCTGGATGGACGACTCATCGGAAGAGACGTACGGGACGACATCCAAGGTCGGACCGAACGGGAACACCGTGGTCTGGTATTGGATCGCGGTTGCGACGGCGCCGCCGCCGCCCGTGTTGCCGTTGACACCGTTGGCAGTGTTTCCGGTACCGCCGCCAGAACCTTGTTGGTTCTGACCGACACCCACGACGACCGTGCGGGCATCGTTCACCGCGATATGGGCTTGACGCCCGCTCTGGGTGACCAGTTTCGGTGCGATGAGGAACTCGACGCCATCACGCTGGTCGAGTGCTTGGATCACCGCGCGGAACTGCGGGTCGGTAAGGATGCCGCTCAGCGTCGCCACGGTCGGGATGGCACTTTGATTTCCATCGATGTTCCGAAGGCCGGCGGTGACGTTCTGGTCACTGCCCGAAGGCAAGATGTTCCCGTACTGCGGGAACACCCCGTCGGGGTTGGCCGCAGACGCTTGCCCTTGATACGAAGGAGCGGTTCCACCGCTAAGACCTACTTTGCCACCGCCCATCAGGAAATTTCCCAAGAACCATTGGAACCCGAGCGCCTTGCTGTCAGTCTGGCTGACCTCCGCGAAACGTGCCTCGATCTCGATGTTGGCCGGAGCGATGTTCAACGCCTGGATGGCCTTCTCGATGATATCGAGGTCGGACAAAGTCGCCCTCACAAACAAGATGCCGGTCCGGTCATTGAAGAACAGCGCCTTCGCATCGACTTCTTGGGCCTGGCCGTTGAGACCGAACTGCTGTTGCTGCGCGCCGCCTCCGAAACCGCCGCCACCACCGGCCCCGCCTTGGCCGGGGACGGCTGTCTGCGGGAAGTTGACGCCGGCCGCCGCAAAAAATTGGCGAACCATCACTTGGACATTGGCCATCAAGTTGGTGCGTGTGACACCGGTGATCCCTTGTCCACCCTGCCCACCCGCTCCGCCACCGCCACCTTGGCTGCTGCTGGAACTCACATCGACGCGGGGAACATTGAAGATGCCACCACCTTGGCCGCCTTGGGCGCCACCACCGCCGCCGCCGCCACCACCGCCGCCGCCGCCACCGGTGCTCTGGAAGGTCGTACCAAGGTCGATGCCTGAAACGCTCTGGAGCCCTTGCATGAACGTGTTCGGATCGACACGGAATTGCCGTGCGTGCAACTGGACGGGCTCCGGCAGGCGCTGCGTGAAGATGACCGCGTAGTCCTCGATCGATATCTTGAGCGGTTTTTCAGCGACCTTGGTCACGGCGTCCAATGCATCGGCCAACCGGACGTTGTGCAGACCGGGGTTGAGGCGGATGACCACATTGCCGAGGTCAAGCGGTTCGACCGGAGCCGAAGCTACCGGTTGGCCGGTCGCGTCGAACTGCTGGGTCGCCTGCGGGGTCGGGACGTCGATGCTGGAGCTGATGAGGAAATTGACACCACGCTTCTCGGGGTCGCGGGCTTTGGCCTGTTCTTCGAGGTACTTGACGACCTCGGTCAATGGAAGACCGTCGAACTTGACCTCGTTGAGGATGATCCGGTCGAGCTTGCTCGCAATGATCTGGCGTCCGTTGCCGGTGTGGATCAGATTGGTCTTGGCCCACGGGTTGGCGATGGGGAGGTTCGACTTGGGCGTTTCCCAAGCTTGTTCGACCTCGACCAGCCGGTCCTTGGTGGTGAGCGACTTGTTCTTGGCCGCACGGGTGAACTTCGCCTCGCGGATCAGGTTCAAGTAGTAATAGGCGGCCTGGTTTTCAGGTTGTTGTTTGATCGCCTTCTGGAAGACCTCCTCGGCCTCGTCCAGTTTGTTCATCTGGTACAGCACCACGCCGTCCTGGACCGAGGACGCGACCTTGACCATGTTGGTGCTGTGGTCCGCTGCACGGGCCAAGACGGCTTCGCTCGGCAATCTGCCCTGAAGGTCGGCCAGACGGCGGTCGTTGTCCTTCTTGAAGCTCTTGGCGACCGTGTTGTTCGGATCGACCTTCAGCGCGCGGGTGACCTGGGTGTCCGCTTCACGCGCATCGCCGGCGCGTTGCGCGGCGATGGCCAGCTGAAGGCGCGATCCGGAAAGACCGGCCACGGTCTGGCGGCGTTCGGCCTCCACGTTCGCCCCGAGCACCTCGGTCAACGACCACGCATCTTCATAGAGCTTGGCAGCGGTCTTGAGATCGTTCTGTTTCTGCGCCGTCTGAGCTGCCTCAAGCGTGCTGCGCAACAGGATCGACTTTTCCTGGCGCCGGATGGCTTCTTCTTCAGCGATCTGGCTCGGGGCCTGCCCCGACGCGCCTTGGACGCAGGCGCACAGCAGGAACACGCGGAGGAGTTTGGACACTTTGGTCATGGGGTTCTTCTCGGTTGGAACTCGAAAGCGTAAAGGATCGGACTCGGGTCAGGGCGCGGGGGAGAGCTTGATCGTGGTGCGGACTTGATTAGGCGCTGAGACTACAAGCTCGTCTTTTTGGATGGCAACAATCTTGTACGTCGCACCGGACAACACCAAGGATTCGTCGGGACGTTTCGCGGTGAAGTTCTTGTTCTCGGCCTCGTAGCGGAGGTCTGCCGCGAAATCCATCCCCTTGGTGTAGGTCTTGTCCTTGGACAAGGTGACGCGCTCGTTGCCGGACAGGACCTCGATCACGACGTCGGTCGGATTGTCCTTGGGACCGTGGACCTCGCGGAGGACGAAAAGATCGTTCTTGGTCCCCTCGGTCAGCGAGATCGTCGTCGGGCGGCGCTTCGGTGCCTGTTTCTCATGGTCGCGTGCGACGATGAACTGGTAACGGTACGGTTCACCGGTGCCGGCGACCGACGCATAGGTCACCGAAAGATTGAGAGGGCGGACGGCGACCAGCGTGAGGCCTTCGGCGCCCCGGCCGCCCTTGTCACCGACCGGTGCGATGCTGGAGTCGGCCTTGCGGATCCACGTGCCCGGATTGAAGGTCTTGTGCTCGCCGGCAAGAGTGACCACCGAAGGCTTCGACAACCGTTCCAACGAAGCCATGCTGCCGGCAAGTTCGACCGGCTTCAGAGGCTTTTGTTTCCCGCCGACTTTCTGTTGGAGCTGCTCCGCGAGTTTCTGCCGCTCATCGCCGGCACGCATCGTGAGAACCAGCGACGTCGCGGCGACGCAGAGCAAGACCACGCCGAGGACGATCTTCTCGTAATGCTTTTTGAGGAATTGCATGGGTCAGCGAGCGGAGGGAGTGGTCGGTTTGGCCGGTGCGTCGACGACGGGTGCGACCGGAGCGACCGCGAGCTTGACCACTTCGAGGCCGATGGTCACCCGGAGCGGTTTCTCTTCGAGGACGGTCTCTCCGGCGCGCGTCGGCGCAGGGGCGGCGACCGGGGCCTGAGGCTGGGGTTGGCCGTAGCGGTTCCCGCCGCCCACGAGCCCGTAGCGACGAGCCATCGCCATATCCATTCCCGGCCGGCCCGGGACGGGGCCCGACCCTACCGCAGCCGCGTTCGGATCCGCTGTCGTGGAAGTCGAACCCCGCTCGACATTGATCGTCTTGAGCACATAGGCCTGAGGAGAGTTCAGGAACCCGGCCAGGACATTGCCCAGCTCGGTGCTGAAACACTGGAACGATATCTCGTACGGGTGGATCGAGCCACCGGCCAAAGCATTGGTGCCGACCTTCTTGGTCAACAGATCCGCGCTGCCGATCGCTTCACCCGAAGCCATCCCCGACCGCTTCAACGCCACCAAGGAATGGATCTTGGCATCGAAGAGCACGCGGCAGATGTTGTCCAGATCGTCCAGTTGTGTGGCCAGCGGTACCAGCGTGTTGGTCGCCAACTGGAGTTGCTTCCGCTGCTCGGCGAAGGTGAAGTCGTACTTCTCCGGCAGCTTGACCCCCATGCGTTCGGACTGGCGCGTCAACCCGGCGATCGTCGATTCGAGCAGGGACTTGAACGATGCGTTGTCCAGCGAGCCGGGCCTCACGAGCTGGCCGAAGCGGGTGCGGGCATCTTTTTTGAAGGCCTCGACCCGTTTCTGCTCCTCCTTGACCTTCTCGATGTTCTCGGAGTTCGGATACGGCTCGCGCTTCACCAAGCCGTCGAGCTGTTGGTTCTTGGCGTCGAGCTCGGCGCTGACGCGGTCGGCCTCGTCCATCGTGGTGAAGAGGTAGAACACCCCGGCACCGAGCAACGCGACGGAGACCGCCAAGCCGACCACGAACAAAAGATTCCGCTTGATCCAGGCCATATCAGAGCTTGATGGGACGCTTCAATTTCAGGCTGAGCGGGAACGAGAACGTCGGAGCGTTCGCTTCCGCCTTCTCCATCGATCCGGACAACTGCGTGTCCTTGGCATCGAACAGAGGGCTGGCCTTGAGCTCGCGCTCCAAAGCGTAGATCAGCTGGTTGTTGGCCGATTCGTTGATGCTCACCGCGCGGAAGGTCACCTTGATCGTCGCGAGTTCGTTGGTGTTGACCGCCGCCGCTTTCGGGGTGGCGGACTTCGCTTCACCCGTCGCTCCGGCTCCTGCGTCGGCAGCACCGGCCCCACCTTCGGCCCCACCTTCGCCGCCCGCGGGTCCTTTCGGGACGAGTCCGTAGCGCCGGGCAAGGATCGGGTCCATGCGGTACCGGTCCATCGCGGTCATCGGCTTCTCTTCCTCGGCGCTCTGGCCGGCAGCGACCGAAGGCTCCGTCGAGAGGAACGTGTCGACCCAGACACCGACCGGGACCCCTAGCGCTTGCCGCTGGAGGTCTTCGGTCTGTTTCAGGACGCGGCGGACCTCGGTGAAGATGTCCGCCCAGTAAGTCCGCTCTTGGAGCCAATTGCCCAGCAGGACGGCTTCTTCAGCGGCTTTCTTGAGCTTGCCTTCCTCGGCCTCGAGCTTGGTCTTCTTCTGCTCCAGCGGTTCGGCTTGGGCCGCGACCTTGGCCAAGCCGTCGCGTCGGGCATCGGCGACCTTGGCGTAGAACCAGCCGACAGCGAACACACCGGCGGCCAGCACGAACGCCGCGGCGAGCAGGTACGGCTTCTTGGAATTGAACTGTTGGCGGGTGAGCGACGCCTTCGGGATCAGGTTCAGCTCGATCGGGCACTGCGCGACGTTGCGCAACCCGAGGCCGACGACCTCGCCGAAGCACTGCGCGTATTTCTCGAGGCTCGCGACGTCGACGCCGGGGTCGATCTCCACGTTGCGGAACGGGTTCAGGAAATCGACCGGCAGGTTGAGCTTCTCTTGGAAGAACTGGGAAGCGTACGGCATGATCGAACCGCCACCGCACAGGAAGACACGTACCGGCGCGCTGCCGCCCTGCTGGGTCCGGTAGAACTGGATCGTCTGCGTGACCTGCAGGTGCAGCCGGGTGAGGACGTTGCGGGCGACCTTGGAGACCGCGGCCTGCTTGGGATCGTCCGGTTCCTCATAGGCGCCGCCCAAACTGACGAAACCATCGGAGATCTTGAACTTCTCGGCGTCGTCGAACCGCAGCTTCGCTTCGGCGGCGAACTCCTGGGTGATGGCGTTCGCGCCGACGTTCACGCTGCGGGCGTAGTACTTGTTCGCCTCGAAGATGAGCACGTTGCTGGTCTTCGCGCCGATGTCGAGCAGCAGGCTGCAGCCCTCCTGGTCGGCGTAGTTGTACCGGAAGGCGTTCGCCAAGGCGCCGACGGTCGAATCGACGATCGACATCTTGAGGCCGCCGGCCTCGCCGATGGCGGAGAGCTTCTCGACGACGTCCGACTTGATCGCGACGAGCAGGACCTCGAGCTCGCCGCTCGGGGCGGATCCGAGGATCTGGTAATCCCACGCGGTCTCGGCCAACGGGAAAGGCACGTTCTGCTGCGCCTCGTACTGGATGATCTGGGTGACCTTCGAGGTATCGACGGGCGGCAGCTTGACGAACTTGGAGAAGACCTGGAAGCCGGGCGCGCAGAGGTTGCCCTCCTTCGCGAGGAAGCCGCCCTCGGCGAGCAGCTCCGGCAGCGCCTTCTTCAGCGCGCTCTCGCGGGCGGCGTCCTGCGAACCGGCCAGACCGAGCGGCTTCACGCCGAAGCGGAGCAGGCGCAGCCCGTTCTGCGGCGTCACCGCGAACTCGGCGATCTTGAGGCTCCCGGCCCCAAAATCCACACCCAGGAATGTCTTCGACTTCAACATGGCGACTCGGCGTTCTGACCGGCTTGGCCGAAAAAAATAGCCCGCAAGGGAGTGCCCCGATGCAGGCGATCACGGCTTGGTCTGCGGCCTACGTAAAGAAGTGCCGGGGTCGGGTCAAACAGAAAAACCCGTAGGTGACGGAAATTTGTTCACAATTGTTCACGATGAACGGCCGTCCGGCGCCGGCGATGCCGTCCGGCGCCACCAGAAGACGCGTTCGCGACCGTCCCGTCCCGGGAACGAACGCGGCGACCAGTCCCGGACGAGCTCGAACCAAGGCGCGAAACGCCGGCGGAGCTCCGCCGGCGTGACGCCGAACGGCGGCCCGCACTCGTCGCGCGGCTGCAGATAGTTGACCGCGAGATAATGGCCGCCGGGCCGGACCCAACGGGCCGCCGCGGCGACGTAGTCGTCACGCCTCGACGGCGGGATGGCGCAGAAAAGCGTGTGCTCGAAGAGCCAGTCGAAGCCGCGCGGCGGCGCATCCGCCAAGAAGTCGGAGGCGGCGAACTCCGCGGTCGATCCGACGGGTGAAGCGGCCCGCGCCTCGGCGACGGCGGTGGGCGCAAGGTCGAAGCCCGCGGCGTGGAAGCCGGCGCGGGCCCATTCGCGCACGTCGTGGCCGCGACCGCATCCGGGCACGGCCACGGTGCCGCGCGGCAGGTCCGGGTTCGCCGCCAAGAAATCGGCCAACGCGGGCGAGGCCTCGCCTTTGTCCCAATGCGTCTCGCCGGTCCGGTAGAGCGCTTCCCAGTCGGTCGGGCGTTCCCAGTGGATGCCTGCCGCCGCGACCCTCTGGGCCGAGACCTGGTCGAGCGACTCCACGGCGAGAGCGGGCGAATGCTCCAGCAGCTCGGCCAACGCGATGCCGCCGGTCGCCACCGCGACGCAACGCGCCCCGACATGATGGGCGCACGCGACGTCCGCCGGGGTGTCCCCGACCACCAGGATCTCCTCGCCGTCAAGACGGCGCCCGAGGCGGCGGCTCACCCGGTCGCGCGCGATGACGGCGAGCTGGTTCCGGTCCTCGTGGTCGTCGCCGAACACCCCCAGCACGAACTCGTCGGCCAATCCGTGGGCGGCGAGCTTCAAGGCCGCTCCGAGCCGGATGTTCCCCGTGAGCAGCGCGAGCACCGGCGGCTCGGGGAGAGCGCGCAGGCCGGTGATCAGCCCGCGGACACCGGGGCACAGCTCGCCCGCGCCGGCCCGCAGCTCCGCCTCGAGGAAGAAGACGTAGGCATCGAGGAAGTGCCGCAGGTTCCACGGCGTGTCCGGGATCTCGTTGAGACGGAGGAATTCCCGGACCAGGGAAGTGTCGGTGCGGCCGTGGAAACGCAGCGCATCGGTGCCGCCCGCCTTGCCGAACACCATCGCCGCCGTCCGGGCGAACGCGCGCACGCCGGCGCCGCCCGTGCGGATCAGCGTTCCATCGATGTCGAACAGGACCAACCGTGTCATGTCCGCGGAAGTGTGCGCGGCACCGGCGAGGTGGCCGAGATTTTTCGCCGTTCTTCGCTGTGGCGGAGGGTCCCGGTCCGGTGTAGATGACCTCGTGTCCTACCGGGTCGAATGACATGGGCATCTTCTGTCCATCGCGATTGTCCCGGGGTCCGCGGAAGGACCCCGTCGCGTTCACGTTGATCGAGCTCCTGGTCGTCATCGCCATCATCGCGGTGCTGGCCGCGATGCTCCTGCCGGCGCTGTCCAAGGCCCGCCAACAGGCCAGGACGACCGCGTGCCTGAACAACCTCCGGCAGCTCCAGCTCGCCTACATGCTCTACATCGGCGACCACCGCGACGAGCTGCCGCAGAACGATTCCGTGCTCGAGGTGGACAACAACGGCGACGGCACCTTCAGCCCCGGGGTCTCATGGTGCCCCGGCGATGTCCGGCGAGACCCGACGACCACCAACATCCAGAACGGGGTGCTCTTCCCGTACAACCGCACGGTAGGCATCTACCGGTGCCCCGCCGATCCCGGGAAGGTCCCCCTGAAGAACGGCGGCTTCGCGCCGAGGACGCGCAGCTACAACCTCAGCATCTGGCTCAACGCGCAGATCGCCGACGGTAGCGGCGCCTACGCGAAGCTCACCGAGGTCAACGACCCCGGCATCTCCGATTGCCAGGCCTTCGTCGACGTCCACGAGGACACCATCGCCGACGCCACGTTCGGGCTGTATCCCGAGGGCTATCGATTCTTCGGCGACCACTGGCTCGATGTGCCCGCCGACCGGCACAACCAAGGCGGAACACTCTCGTTCTTGGACGGTCACGTGGAACGTTATCGATGGCGGGCTCCAAAAAAAGGCGTCGGGATCTCGGACTTGGCGACGGAACCCGACCACCGGACCGATATGCGCAAGCTCCAGAAGACCATCCCGTCGCTCAAGACCGTCTCGGAGCGGCAAGGCTTCTGACCTGGACCGATTGGCCGTTGTCGCTCCGCCCTCCGCGCCGTTAGCGTCGGGCATGTCCCGTCCGTTCCGTCCAGCGTTCCGGCTCCAGGAAGGAGGGCTCGTGCTCGTCATCCTCCTGCTCGGGGCACTGCTCTCGGTCTTCGGCGGATCCGTCCGCCTGCCCCGGCTCGAGCTCCAGGCGGACGGCACCCGGCAACGGGTCTTCACCACCGACGCGAACGGCGACAAGACGCCGGTCTTCGACGACCGCAACAAATTCCTCAACGCCCAGAACCTCGCCCAGTTGGCCAAGGACACGAGTTTCATCGCCATCATGGCCGTGGGCATGACGTTCGTGGTCATCGCCGGCCAGATCGATCTTTCGGTCGGCGCGACCTACGCGTTGGCCAGCGTGCTCGGCGCGCTCGTGTTCCGCATGGCCGGACCCGAAGGCGGGCACGCGGATTGGCCCATCGCCGGGACCTGGCTCGGTGCGCTCTCCTGCCTCGGCGTCGGCGCGGTGTGCGGCCTGCTCAACGGGGGAATGATCGTGGGCCTCGGCGTCCACCCGTTCATCATCACGCTCGGGACGATGGCGATGTTCCGCGGCGTCGCGTTCGTGGTGACGAAGGGCCAGAGCATCGGCGGGTTCCCGGCGCCGTTCCGCGACCTGGTGAAATGGGAGACGGCCGGCGGGCTCACCTTGGTCCCGCTGGTCGTGATGCTGCTGGTCGCGGTCGCCGGAGGGATTTACTTGGCACGGGCGTCCGCCGGACGGCGCATCTACGCGGTCGGCGGCAACGAGCTCGCCAGCCGGTTCAGCGGCATCCGCGTCGCACGGGTGAAGCTGGGCGTGTTCCTCTTCGCGGGCTTGGCCGCGGGCCTCGCGGCGCTCCTCTCGCTCGGCTACTACGGAGCCGCCACGAGCGGTGACGGCCAAGGCTACGAGCTCAACGTCATCGCCGCCGCGGTCGTCGGCGGTGCGAGCCTGAACGGCGGCAAGGGCTCGGCCCTCGGCGCGCTGCTCGGCGCGCTCGTGATCCAGATGATCAACAGCGGCATCGTCATCGTCGGCATCGACCAGAGCTATTCGCAGATCATCATCGGCGCCGTGGTCATCCTCGCGGTGCTGCTCGACCAGCTGAACGCCGGATGGATGAAACGCCGGATGACCCGGCGCGCGTGAAACATCCCACGACCCGATGTCAGGCCCGGCCCTCCGTCTCGCGACCGCAGCGGATCTTCCAGCGATCCGGGAGCTGATCCCGCGCTCGGTCCGCGCCTTGGGCCGGACGTGCTATTCTCCGGCCCAGATCGAGAGCGCCATCCGTCATGTCTTCGGACCGGACACCCGGCTGATCGACGACGGCACCTACTTCGTGGTCACCGACGCTCCGGGCCTCGTCGGATGCGGCGGCTGGAGCCGGCGGCGCACTCTCTACGGGGGCGACCAGATGAAGTCCGCCGAAGACCCGTTGCTCGATCCAGCGACCGAGCCGGCCCGGATCCGCGCCTTCTTCGTCGCGCCGGAGCGAGCGCGCCAAGGCATCGGCTCGATGGTGCTCCGGGCGAGCATGTACGCCGCCGCGGTCGCCGGTTTCCGAGACGCCCAACTGGTCGCGACCTTGCCCGGCGAGCGCCTCTACGCCGCGCACGGGTTCGTCGCGGTCGAACGGATCGACGCTCCGTTGCCGGACGGCCTCACCATCCCGTTCGTCCGGATGCGCCGCGCCTTGTGACCGATCCGGTGCCGAAGTCGCCGCCGTCCGCTACTTCCCGCGCAGATGCGTCCGGACCAGCGAGCGCGCCAGCTCGACCAGGTCGCGGTCGCCGCGCAGGTCGCCGAAGCGGAACTCCGGGACGCCGCTCTGCTGGCGGCCGATGAGTTCGCCCGGTCCGCGCAGGCGCAGGTCCGCCTCGGCCAACGCGAACCCGTCGGTCGTCTCCGCGAGCACCTTCAGGCGCGCCTTCGCGGCATCGGTCTTCTGTTCCGCCACGAGGATGCAGTGCGATTCGTGCGCGCCGCGGCCGATGCGGCCGCGCAACTGGTGGAGCTGCGCGAGCCCGAACTGCTCGGCGTCCTCGATGAGCATCACCGTGGCGTTCGGCACGTCCACGCCCACCTCGATCACGCTGGTCGCGACCAGGACCTTCGTCGTCCCTGCCCGGAACGCGGCCATGACACGGTCCTTCTCCTCGGCGCGGAGCTGTCCGTGCAGCAGACCCACGCCGTGCGGCGCGAGCTCTTGCTGGACCCGGGCGAACTCCTTCGTGACCGCCTTGACCTCGTCGCGGTCGGATTCGCTCACGCGAGGATAGACGACATACGCTTGGCGACCTTTCTCCAGCTCCGCGCGGACGAACTGCCAGACCTTCGGCAGCGCCGCCGCATCGCGCACGTGCGTGCGGATGCGTCCGCGTCCGGCCGGCACCTCGTCGAGCAAGGTGACGTCCAGGTCGCCGTAGAGCGTGAGCCCGAGCGTCCGCGGGATGGGCGTGGCGGTCATCACGAGCAGATGCGGGAACCGTCCGCCGTCGCGGCCTTTCCGCAGCAACGTCTCGCGCTGGGCGACGCCGAACTTGTGCTGCTCGTCGATGATGACCAGCCCGAGCTTCCCGAGACCGACCGAGTCCTCCAGCAACGCATGGGTCCCGACCACCAATGTGCTGCCGGCATCTTGCCGGCAGGGCTCGCCTGGCACCATCAACGCGAGGTCCGTCATGGACATACGGGAAGTCCCTTGTTTCGTCGCTGCCAGCGGGACGCTGGCAGCACGTTGTTCCGGCCACGGAAGCGTGAAACTCCCGGCACCAAGCCGATAGGCATCTCCGGGCAGGCAGGCTTTGCGCGGATTCTCCGAGATGTAGTCCCGGAAGCGTTGATATTGCGCCTCGCTGCGCACCAGATAGTCGAACGATTCCTCGCGCCAAAACGCACCGGTCCGTCCAAGGCTCCGGTTGGCTGCTTTCGAGGTGAACGATTTCCATGAGTGAAGGATCTGGTCGAGCCCGTGTCCGGGCGCGGGCCGCACCAGCACATGGACGTGGTTCGGCATCACGACGAAATCCCCCAGCTGGTACCTGTCGCCATCGAACTGCCGCAATGCGGACACGACGATCTCTCCGACATCAGGCCGCCTCAACGCACAAGAACCATGCCCGGCGTCGAGCTGTTCCTCGCTGCGGCGGGTGAACCGTTCCTGGCGCTCCCGCCAGACCGCGTCATCCCACGGCTTGGGATGATGGCGCTCCCACACCTCGCGTTCCTGCTGCCAAAGCTTCAGGGTCTGTTGGTCCACCGAATCCTCGAGCCGGAAGGTGACGAAGTAGAGTTTCTCCGCCTGCCGCCAATGCGGTAGCCAGCCGAGGTACCGTTCGATGTCGGAACCACGATCGAAGAACGGATCACACAATGTGCTGCCGGCATCTTGCCGGCAGGGTTCGCCTGCCATCGTCGACGCGAATTCCGTCGTGGACATCCGGGAAGGCCCCGGTTTCGTCGCTGCCAGCGGGACGCTGGCAGCACGTTGTCTGTGGGAGCCCGTGCGCAGGTCGACCGCGATGCCGAGCGGTCCGAGCCACCCGGCAAGGTTGCGGTGGAGCTGCGCCGCGAGGATCTCGGTCGGGGCCATCAGCGCCACGTCGCATCCGCTCTCCAGCGCCATCAGCGCCGCGCCGGCGGCGACCACGGTCTTGCCCGATCCGACATCGCCCTGGAGCAGCCGCCGCATCGGCACCGGGCCGGCGAGGTCGGCCCGCAGCTCACGCAGGACCCGCACCTGGGCTCCCGTCAGCTTGAACCCGAGCGCGGCGAGGAACGGTTTCATCAACCGGTTGTCGCCGCCGCACGGGAATGCCCGCGCGTTGCGCTCCAGGTTCTGCCGACGCCGCTGGATCTCCAGCTGCAGCGCCACGAACTCGTCGAGCGCCAAGCGACGGCGCGCACGTTCGGCATCCGCGATCTCGGCCGGGAAATGCAGCACGCGGACGGCGTCGGCACGGGTCGGGAAGAAAGCAGGGGAGAAAGGGGGCAGGGGAGAAACGGGGACGCTCTCCCCTGCCCCCCTGCTCCCCTGCCCCCCTGCTCCGACCGGCACCAGCCTAGGTTCAGGCTCACCCACCTGGCCCGCGAACTCCTCGACCGCGCGCCATAGGAAGCTGCGCACCGATCGCTGGGGCAGTCCTTCCGTGAGCGGATAGACGGGCACCACGCGGTTGATGTGGACCGTGACGTCGTCGCCGCCCTCGACCTTCTCGGTCTCGGGATGGTCCATGGTGCGAGGCTTCAGGAGGTTCGGTTTCCCGAAGACCATGACCTCGTCGCCCACCGCGAAGATGCGTTCCAGGAACGGCAGGTTCCACCATCGGCAATGCAGCCGTGCCGAACCGTCCTCGATCACGAACTCGTACACCGACCTCGCGCCGCCGCGGTAACGCTTCACCCCGGCGGCGATGATCTTGCCGAAGACCGTCGCGCTCTTGCCCAGCTCGAGCTCGCGGATGGTGATGAACTTCCGGCGGTCCTCGTATCGCCGCGGCGCGTGCAGCAACAGGTCGCCGACGGTGTGGATACCGAGCCGGCCGAGCTGGAAGACGCGTTCGGGTCCGACCCCGCGCAACACCATCACCGGCGACGCCAACGACCGCACGGCATCCCGGGCGACGGCCGGAGCGGGCGGTGTGACGGGTCCATGGGCCGGAGGCACCCGCGGAGCATGCCACGGAGCGCAAGCCGGCACGAACCAAACGAAGCGCGGCGGCGCACCGGGTCCCCGCCGCGAGTTCCCGCTTGCCAACATCGGCTTCGTCGCGACCTTCCCACGACGCCCGACCCGGCCGGTCCTTTCCTGAATGAAACTCCGCTTTCCTCTCCTCGCGATCGTCGCAGCCGCTTCGTTGTCATGGTCCTTCGCCGCTGTTCCGCCGCCGGCCCAGCTCTTTCCGCAGGACACCTTGGTGCTCGTCACCGTCCCGGCATGGACCGAAGCCAAGGCCGCGTTCGACGGCGGCAACTACGGCAAGCTGTGGGCCGATCCGGCGATGAAGCCGTTCCGCGACAAGCTGGAGGCGAAGTTCACGGAGAAGGTGCTCGGCGACCTCGAGAAAGAGCTCGGCATCAAGACGGCCGATTATCTCCCGTTGCTCCAGGGCCAGCTCTCTGTCGCGCTGCTCCAGAACGGATGGAACCTGGCCGACGACAAGACCGAGCCGGCCGTCGTGCTCGTGCTCGACGCCAAGGACAAGTCGGAACAGCTCAAGGCCAAGCTCGCGGAGGCGCGCCAGAAGCTGACCGAGGCCAAGCGCCCGCTGAAGACCGAGAAGATCCGCGACGTGGAGTTCACCACCGTCGTGATCGATCCGCCGAAGCCGAAGGCGGATGCTCCCAAGTCCAAGGAGAACGAGGACGATGACGACGACAAGGACGGCAAGACGCCGAAGAAGACGGAGCTGACCTTCGGACAGGTCGATTCCGCGCTGGTGGTCGGTGATTCGATCAAGGCGATCGAGAAGGTCGTCGCCAAGCTCACCGGCGGATCGGTGCCGTCGGTCGCCGACACCGCGGAGTTCCAGGGCAGCGAGAAGGCCGCTTCCTTCCGCGGCTCGTACGCGTTCGGCTGGGTGAACATCGCCGCCGTCTCCGGCGTGCTCGGGGCCGGCGCCGACATGCTGCGACCGCAGGCGGCCGCGTTGGGCATCGACCCGAGGAAGGCGCTCGCGGCGTTCGGCATCGACGGCCTGCGCAGCCTCGCCTTCTCCGCCCAGCAGACGCCCGAGGGCAGCTTCGGTATCTTCGCCGCCGGCATCCCCGAGGCCAAGCGGACCGGCCTCTTCAAGCTGTTCGCCTTCGAGCCGAAGGACGCCGCGCCGCCCGCCTTCGTGCCGGCGGACGCGGTGAAGTTCCAACGTTGGCGGCTCAACGGGCAGAAGACCTGGGCCGCGCTCGAATCGATGTTGTCGGAGGTCTCGCCGCAGCTCGGCGGGTTCCTCCAGATGTCGATCAGCGCGCTGGGCAAAGACAAGGACCCGAACTTCGATTTCAAGAAAGCCTTCGTCGGGAATCTCGGCGACGACTTCGTGACCTTCGAGAAGGCGCCGAAGGGCAAGACGATGGCCGAGCTCTCCGAACCGCCCGGCCTCACGCTGCTCGGCTCCGGCAACGCCGACCAGCTCGCCTCGGGCTTCAAGGCGGCCGCCGGCCTGTTGCCGACCGGCGGCGAGGACCCGAAGGAACGCGAGTTCAACGGGAAGAAGATCTTCGGCCTCAAGATGGGCACGCCCGGCCAGCCCGACAGCAAGCTGCTCGAGGTCGCGGCCAGCGGCGGGTTCGTCGCGATGGGCAGCAGCCCGGCGGTGCTGGAAGAATATCTCCGCAGCGCCGAAGGCGGCGGCAAGCCGCTCAAGGATGCTCCGGGCCTCGCCGAGGCGGCGCAGAAGGTCGGCGGCATGGGCACGGGGCTTTTCGGCTACCAGGACCAGCGCGAGACCACACGCGCGATGTGGGAAGCGCTCCGCCAAGGCGGCGGGCTCGGCAAGATGGTCCCGGGCAGCAACCCGAAATCCACGAAGGCGATGGACGAGTGGTTCGATGCCACGCTGCTGCCGCCCTTCGAACAGATCGCCGGGCACTTCGGCATGACCGTCTACGCCGGCTCATGGGACACGCAAGGGTTCAACATCCGGGCTTTCGGCCCGAACGCGAAGTGAGCGAGGCAGGGCCCCTGCCGGACGTCTGAGCATCGGGCGTCCGCCGACCGGTCGACGCTTCATCCGCTCCGCGAGCCATGTTTCCCGCCCCGAAGCATGATCTCTTCGAGAAACGTCTCCGCTTCGTCTGCGGCCTTGTCGGCGGCGCAATCATCGCTTTCGGCCAGATCGGCATGAGGGTGACCACTTTCGGCGGCTGGAGCTGGGCAGCAGTCGGCCTCACGGCCGTCGTCTGCGGTTGGCTGGCCGTCCGGTTTGGCGACGACTTCTGGCGCGGTGTCGTGGATTGGTGGTTCCGCAGAGACTGACGGCAGACCGCCAGCCACGGGCCATCGGCGACTTTCCCGACTTCCCCGGCACCTAAGGGTTGTGCGACCCGTCGCCCGCACGGCACGCTACCACGCATGTGGCAGTTCCTGCGCCGGATCTCGCTGACCCATTGGATCCTCATCTCGATGCTCGTCGGCGGGCTCGTCGGCTGGTTGTTCCCGGCGGAAGCGCAGCACCTCAAGCTGTTCTCGAACATCTTCCTCAAGGCGATCAAGTGCATCCTGGTGCCGCTGGTGTTCGGCACCTTGGTGGTCGGCATCGCCAGCCATAGCGACGACCTCAAGGCGGTCGGCCGACTGGCGCTCAAATCCATCTTCTACTTCGAGGTGGTGACCACGCTCGCGCTGCTCATCGGCCTCGTCGCCGTGAACCTCACCCGGCCCGGCGACGGGATGACCTTGCCGGCCCACAGCACCGCCGAGGGCGTCACCGCCAGCAAGGTCACGCTCTCGGGGATCATCGAGCATATCGTGCCCAGGAGCTTCTTCGAGGCGGCGGCCGCGAACGACGTGCTGCAGGTGGTGTTCTTCGCCATCGTGTTCGGCGTGGCGCTGGCGCAGACCGAGGGCAAGCCGCGCGAGCACATGCTCCATTTCTGCGAGGGGCTCACCGAGGTGATGTTCAAGTTCACCGGGCTGGTGATGATGTTCGCGCCGATCGGCATCGGCGCGGCGATGGCGTACACCGTCGGCCACAGCGGGCTCGGCGTGCTGCTGAACCTCGCGAAGCTCATCCTCACGCTCTACGCGGCACTGGCGGTGTTCTGCCTCGTCGTTCTGTTACCGGTCGCGCTGTGGGCGGGAATCCCGGTGCGCCGTTTCCTGACGACGCTGCGCGAGCCGATGCTGCTGGCGTTCACCACCACTTCTTCGGATGCCGCGATGCCCGACGCGATGAAGCGTCTCATCGGCCTCGGCGTGCCCAAGCGGATCGTCTCGTTCGTGATGCCGCTGGGCTATTCCTTCAACCTCGACGGCTCCACCCTCTATCTCGCCGTCGCATCGGTCTTCGTGGCACAGGCGGCCAAGGTGGAGCTCACCGTCGCGCAACAGGTGACGATGCTCATCACGCTCATGCTCACGAGCAAGGGCATGGCGGGCATCCCGCGCGCGTCGCAAGTCATCCTCGCCGGCACACTGGTGACGTTCGGCCTGCCGCTCGAAGGCGTCGCCCTCATCATCGGCGTGGACGAGCTCATGGACATGGCCCGCACGACGGTGAACCTGTTGGGCAACTGCCTCGCGACCGCGGTGATGGCGCGATGGGAAGGCGTGAAGCTCGCGCACGACGGTCCTATGGTCGACGCGAAGTGAACGTGAGGCGCGGCTCGGACAAGATCCCACGCAAGGGCGCGAAGCCGCAAAGAACACGGCAAGTCGCCCGCGCGCAGGCCTTACCGGCCCCGATCTCCTCTCCGCGCCTTTGCGGCTTTGCGTGGGATCTTTCGTCGTCCGCGAAAACAAAAAGGCCCCGGCAGGAATCGCCGGGGCCCGGTCGGATCCGATATCGGATCACTTCATGCGGTCGAAGTTCTTCTGGAGGATCTGCCAGTCGGCCATGCCTTGGACCTTCGCCTTGTGGTCGGCGATGATCTTGGCCTCGTTGGCGTTCTTGGTCGGGCGATCGGCTTTATAGAAGATGCCGAAATTACCAGGCCACGCCTCGTCCGCGAGCTTGTAGGCCGCGTACTCGTCGGTGACGTCGTGCTCTTTCGGGACCTCGTTGAACACGCCGCCCTTGCGCGGGATGGCCTTGTCGAAGGCACCGGGGAAGAACTCGACGCACTCGCTGAGGCACTGGATGAAGCTGAACCCGTCGTGGTCCATCGCCGCCTCCATGGTGGCGAGCAGATGGTTGGGGTTCATCGCCGAGGCACGGGCCACGAAGGTCGCGCCGGCGCAGATCGCCTGCTTCACGGGGTTGACCGGCCGGTCCGAGCTGCCCCAGATGTCGGTCTTCGACTTGTAGCCGAGCGGCGAGGTGGGCGAGGTCTGGTTCTTGGTGAGGCCGTAGACCTGGTTGTCCATCACCACGTAGGTGAGCTTGATGTTCTTGCGGGCGGTGTGGGTGAAGTGGTTGCCACCGATCGAGAAGGCGTCGCCGTCGCCGCCGAACACGAACACATGCAGGTCGGGCCGGCTGATGCTCACGCCGCTGGCATACGGCAGCGCACGGCCGTGGATGAAGTGGGCGCCGTGGCCCTGCACGAAATACGGGAACCGGCTGGAGCAGCCGATGCCGGCGACGGTGGTCACCTTCTCGTGCCACAGCTTGCGGCGTTCGATGAGCTTGAAGTAGAGCGCGAGGACCGAGAAATCGCCGCAGCCGGGACACCATGTCGGATGGTCGGCGGAGATCTCTTTCTTGGTCAGCGGCTTGCGGTCGGCGTCGAGGAGCGGCGCGACCGGCGTGAGGTCGAGGCTGCCCGTGCGGGGCAGGGAGACGAGAGGGAAAGCGAGCGTGCTCATGTCTGGATAAAACGCGGTCAGGTTCGGTCCCGGTTCACTTGGGGCTGGCGAGCGAGCGGGCGCGGTCGAGGATCTCCTTCACCTTCCAGGTGAGGCCGTCGACCTTGTTGATGCCTTGGATCTTCGGGTCCGCATAGCGGGCACGGAGCACGGCCCCGAGCTGACCGTAGCCATAGAGGCCCTCGTCGTTCAGCTCGACCACGAACACGTGGTTGAAGCCCTTGAAGATCTTCTCCAAGCCGTTCGGCAGCGGGTTGATGTGCTTGAGGTTGATCGCCGAGATGGCGTCGCCGACCGCACGGGCGCGGTCCACGGCCTCACGCATCGGGCCCTCGGAGCTGCCCCATCCGACAAGCAGGATCTGGCCCTCATCGGGCCCGTAGACCTTGGGCAACGGGAGTTCCCAAGCGAGCTTGCGCAGCTTGTTGCGGCGCTTGGCGATCATCGCGAGATGCACCTTGGGCGAACCGGTCGGATGCCCGAGCTCGTCGTGCTCGAGACCGGTCACGACCGGATACTTGCCGCTCGCGACGCGGGTGCCGGGCGCAAGATGGCGGGTGAGGCCGTCCGGAGCGCTCAGGTCGTAGGGCTTGTGGTCGGCGACCGGCGTCAGATCGGGGGAGATGTCCTGGCAGACCTGCTCGAGCTTCGGCTCGGGGAACGCCTCGATGCGCGTGGCGATGCCCTGGTCGGTGAGGATGAAGACCGGCGTGCTGTACTTGCGCGCGATGTTCACCGCCTCGATCGCGGTGTAGAAGCAGTCCTCGACGCCGCTCGGCGCGAGCACGACGCGCGGGCTGTCGCCGTGGCCGCCGAAGGTCGCGATGTTGAGGTCGGATTGCTCGACGTTGGTCGGCATGCCCGTGGACGGGCCGCCGCGCTGCACGTCCACGACGATCAACGGCATCTCCGCCATCGACGCCCAGCCGATCGCCTCGGTCTTCAGCGAGATGCCCGGGCCGGACGATCCGGTCACCGCCACGCGTCCGCCCCAGCTGGCGCCGAGCGCCATGGAGACGGAGGCGATCTCGTCCTCGCACTGGATGAAGCTGCCGCCGTACTTCGGGAGCTCCTTGCGGAGCAGCTCCATGATGTCGGACCACGGGGTGATCGGATAGCCGGCGCCGAACCGCACGCCCGCGGCGATGAGGCCGTAGGCAAGGGCCTCGTTGCCGTTCATCACCACCTGCTGGCCGCCTTTGTCCGCGCCGGGATAGAACTGGTAGCTCTTGAGCAGGTTCTCGAGGCTGTGGTTGTAGCCGGAATCGAAGCAGGCGTTGGCGTTGTCGAGGATCGACGCGTCCTTGCCGCCGAAGCGCTCGCTGAAAAGGCGCTTCAGCTTGGTGATGTCGAGGTCGTAGATCTTGGCCAGAAGGCCGAGGGCGTAGATGTTCTTGCCCTTGTCGCGGCCGGTTCCACCGATGGCCTCGACGGTGAGGCCGGAGATGTTCACGCCGACATGGCGGTAGCTTTCCTGCCACTCGGCCTTGGGCGTCACGTGGTCCGCGTCGTAGAGCACGATGCCGCCGAGCTTGAGCGACTTGATGTGGTCCTCGTAGCTGTGCTGGTAGAAGCACAGGAGCAGGTCGGCCTCGTCGCCGGCCGAGAGCACCTCGCCGGATCCGATGCGGACCTGGAAGATCGACGGCCCGCCCGAGATCGTGGACGGGATGGTCATGAAGGTCATGACCTCCTGCTCGCTCCGGCCCGCGAGCCGGGCCAAGAAACCGCCGATGGCCTGGATGCCGTCCTGCGAGTTGCCTGCGATGCGGATGACCGCCTCGTTGATCTTGGTGAATCTGGATTGGCCACCGGCCGGTGCCGGGGCGTCTGCTACTGCGCTCATTAAATGTGCCTTTGCTGCGAAAATTTGCCGCGTGCCGACACCGATGACATCGGCGGGACACGCGGCGGTTCGTTCGTCAAGCAGCTTACCGGGGGGTTAGGGGGCGTCAAGCGACCGGGCCGATCAAAGTAGCTTAAGTGAAGCCCGGGTAGGATTAGCGACCGGCCGCTTCACCGCGGGAGCGGCTCCTCCATCTCGGCCAAGGCGTAGGCCATCACCGCCATCGCGGCGGTGCAGCGGGCCAGGTCGCGCGGCGCCACCTTGTCCACCGTGTCGGCCGCCGTGTGGTGGTACCAGAAGTACCGCTCCCGATCGACGCGCAGGCCGAGGTTCGGCACGCCGTGCTCCAGCAACGGCGCGATGTCCGCCTCGCCCGCTCCGTTCGTCACTTTTCCGGCGCCGAGCCGCGAACCGAGGAACCCGCCGATCGACCGGATGACCTCGCCGGCCTTGGTGCTGCCGGTGAAGGCGAATCCTTCCGGCGCGAACGTGCCGCTGTCGGCCTCGATGGCCGCGATGTGGTCCTTGAGCTCGCCGAGGTGGGCGGTCCGGTAGGCCTTCGCGCCCGCGCCGCCGGTCTCCTCGTTCGTCCACAGCACCACGCGCACGGTCCGCCGCGGCCGGAGCCCGAGCTCCTTCATCAGGCGCAAGGCCTCCCACGCCGCCAAGCATCCGCCGCCGTCATCCTGGGCGCCCTGCCCCACGTCCCACGAATCGATGTGCCCGCCGATGACCACGACCTCGTCCGGCTTCTCGCGTCCGCGCAGCTCGGCGACCACGTTGCGCGACGGTCCCGCCGCCAGCGTCTTCGCCGCCATGCGGAGGCGGACGACCGGCGCGATCCCGCGCGCCTGCCAACGAGAGAGCCGGGCGACGTCCTCCGAGGCCAACGCGGCGTGCGGGATCTTCGGGGCGTTCGTGGCATAGGACATCGCGCCGGTGTGCGGCGTGCGCAGCGAGAACGGTGTCACGCTGCGGACGATGCTGGCCACCGCGCCCGCTTTTGCCGCCTCGCTCGCCCCGGCCCAGCGGAACCGCACGGTCTCGCCGTAGTCGGTGAACGGGGCGTCGAACACCACGATCCGGCCCTTCGCCTCGGCGACGCGGTTGCTCAGCTCCGTGAAGTTCGTCACCACCAGCACGCGCGCCGTCAGCCCGCCGCGCGGCGTCGCGATGCTCCCGCCCAGCCCGAGCATCGGCAGCGCTTCGCGGCGCGGCTCCAGCAACTCCGCGGACTCCTCGCCGCGGATCCAGCGCGGGACCATGACCGGCTCGCCGCGCACTTGGTCCAGTCCATCCGCCTTCATCTGGCCCAGCACCCAGTCGATCGCCGCTTCGAGCTGGGTCGAGCCGGTGAAGCGGGCCCCGAAGGTGTCGCACATCTCCGCGAGACGCCGATGGGCGAAGTCCGAGTTGGTGGCCGCAGCGACCAAGCGGTCGAGCGATGCCACCAATGTCGCCGGCAACGCGACGGTCTTGGCGGGAGCTTCGGCGGCCGCCCCGAGTCTCCTCAGCCGGATGCCGCGCAGTTCCGAGGTGGTGCTCCAGCTGGCGATGCCGAAGGGCTTGCTCTCCTCGATCTCGCCGGCCCGCAGCGCCACGGTCTTGCCGCGGATGTCGGCGTTCACGACCTGCTCGCCGTCGAGCCAAGCGCTCAGGTTCGTCGCCGTGACCGCGAGGCGGATGCGGTACCATTGGCCGTTCTTGAAGCGGTGGTAGCTGGTCGTCGAGTTGTGCGCCGCGTCGTCGCCGTCGAGGCTGGAGATGCCCACGACCGCGCCGCCCCAACCGCCGACCACGAGGGTCGCGAAGGAATCCTTCACCGGGAAGGTGAGCCCGCAGAAGAAGTCGATGCCCTGCGTCCGCCGCGCCTCGAGCTCGACCTCGTAATCCACGGTCGGCGTCGCGTTGGTGTAGCTCACGCCGGTGAGCAGGCCTTGGTTGAGCACCATCGTGCCGTCGACCACCTCGATGTCGCCGGCACCGGCGAACTTCGTCGGGGTCCAACCGGCCAAGGACTTGCCGTCGAACAACGGTCGCCAATCGGCGGCGAAGGCGGTCGGAAGGACGGTGAGGCAGAGCAGCAGCAGGATTCTCACGGCGGAAAAGTTGACCCAAACGCCGGCCGAAGGCAGGAACATTCCATGGGACTCGACGCGATCGAACTCGTGATGGCTATCGAAGAGACCTTCGGAGTGGAGGCCTCCGATCCGACCGCGGGAACGTGGCGGCGCCCGCGAGACATCATCGAATGGCTCATGGAAGCACAGGACGCCGACCTGTTCTTCTCAGAGGACCAACTTCGAGCCCCCCTGACCGCACAAGTGTCCGGCTCGTTCGTGCCCGGGGGATCAGCGGCGATCGCTCAGGATTGAGCGGAGACACCACGGACGCGCCGAAATCGCCGAGCATGTCCGGAGGCCCACTATAGGACACTTGGGTTTGAGGCCGGAGGATTACCGAGAGGATGGGAGGTTCGTCCAAGACTTCGGTGTCGATTGACCTCGGGCGCTCAACCGACCTTCTCCGCCACGACGCGGAGGATATCGCCGCCGTCGGGACGGCGCATCGATCCGCGGAAGAACCGGAGGAGCGTCCGCGTGGCCGCCACCGGACCCTGCCGGAAGAAGTAGAACCTCCAGGCGTTCATCGCGTGGTGCATGGTCGTGGTCCGCGGACCGACCACCGTGCGGAAGCCATGGAGCTCCAACAGCCGCGTGAGCGTGGCCGCATCGTAGAACCAAAGGTGTAGCGGCGCCGACAGATGGATCCACTGCGTGCCGTCGTGCTCCAGGCGCACCGCGCGGCCGTTGGGCACGGCGATGTGCAACCGTCCGCCGGGCCGGAGCAGCCGCGCCAGTTCGGCGAGTTCGACGCCGGGATCGGCGACGTGCTCCAGGCTGTGGCACATCACCGCGATATCGAAGCCGCCGGCCGGCAAGTTCAGCTCGGCCAGATGCCCGAGCCGGACCTCGATGCCGGAAGCCTTCGCCATCGCCGCGCCCGATTCGCTCAGGTCGGTGCCGAGCACCTCGCAACCGCGTTGCCGGAGATAGATCAGCAGGTCGCCGAACCCGGCGCCGACCTCGAGCACGCGAAGCCCTTCGGCCCGGTCCAGGCGCACGTTGATGTCGAATGCCCAGGAGGCGACGGCCCCGGTCAGCGGGCTGAGCAGGCGGCTCCACCACGCTTGTCCGGCAGGACGCGAATAGCCGTCACGAAGAGCGTCCCAGACGGCCTGCTTCAAGGGGCTGCGCCGGCGTCCGGCGTAGGCGTTGTAGCCCTGTCCGCCGGCCGCGGCGTAGTAGCGTCCGATGATCGCCCCGCCCGGGCGCGGATCGAGCCGGCGCAACCCGCAGCCGGAGCACTGGACGACCGCCGAACGTCCGCCCGGCGCGTCAGCCATCGGCACGACCACCACCGGCGTCGATTCCCGCCGACCGCACGCGGCGCATCCGACCGATTCCCAACCGTCATCCATGCGCCGAGCCTCTCAGGGACCTCACGGGAATGGAAGGACCGGACGATCGCGCGGAGGGTCGGGCCGGAAGTCCTGTTTGAGTTTTCCTCCGGCAACTGAGAGAAAGCCGCCCCCATGTCCCCGTTCCCGCGCTTCCTCTCCCGCCGGACCGTCTGCCAGCTCGCCTTGGCGCTCAGCGCCGCCGCGACGGTGACGGCGCAGACCTTCACCGCGAAGGACCGCCAACCCACGCCCGAAGAGCTCGCCAAGCTCCCCGCGGTCGTCCCGGAGAAGGCCGCCGAGCTCATCAAGGACGTGAAGTTCCCGCCGGAGTTCGACGTGACCATCTTCGCCACGCCGCCCGCGGTGAATTATCCCGTCTTCGTCTCCGCCTCGACCAGCGGCACGGTCTACGTGTCGAGCGACGGCAACGGATCACTCGACCGCAAACCGCATCTCGGCCGCGTGCTCCGCGTGCGCGACACCGACGGCGACGGCAAGGCCGACGAGGTGAAGGCCTTCGTGCCCGACGTCGATTCGCCCCGCGGCCTCGTCTGGGACCACGACCGCCTCTATCTGCTCCATCCGCCCGACATCAGCGTCTACATCGACAAGGACGGCGACGGTGTGGTGGACGAGGAGAAGACCCTCGTGAAAGGCATCGCCTTCGGCTTCAAGGACCGTCCGGCCGACCATTCCTCCAACGGCCTCGAGCTCGGCATCGACGGCTGGCTCTACGCGGCCATCGGGGATTTCGGCTTCATGGAGGCGACCGGCACGGACGGGCGGAAGCTGCAGCTGCGCGGCGGAGGCGTGGTGCGCTTCCGTCCCGACGGCTCCGGCCTCGAGCTCTTCGCCAACGGCACCCGCAACATCCTCGAGGCCGCGGTCAGCCCGCTGCTCGATGTCTTCGCGCGCGACAACACCAACGACGGCGGCGGCTGGGACGTGCGCTTCCATCATTTCAGCGGCGCGACCGAGCACGGGTATCCGCGCCTGTTCAAGAACTTCGCCGGCGAGTTCGTCGAACCACTCGCCGACTACGGCGGAGGCTCCGGCTGCGGCGCCGCCTGGATCGACGAGCCGGGCATCCCGGCGCGCTGGAACAACGCGCCGTTCACCTGCGATTGGGGACGCGACTGGATCTACCACCACGGCCTCACGGCCAAGGGCGCGACCTTCGCCGCCACGCAGGAGGAGTTCATGCGCCTGCCGCGCGTGACCGACCTCGATGTGGACGGCGACAGCGCCATCTACGCCGCGAGCTGGAAAGGCGCGACCTTCACATGGGTCGGACCCGAGGCCGGCTTCCTCGTGCGCGCGACGCCGAAGGGCTTCAAGCCCGAGCCGATGCCGGTCTTCGACAAACTCGGCGACGCGGCTTTGGTGAAGCAGCTGGAATCGCCCAGCCATCGGCGCCGCCTCGAAGCGCAGCGCACGGCAGTCCGACGCGGGACGACGCCGGCCGGCGCTGGTCTTCTCCGGCCGCTCACCGCCTTGGCCGCGGACACCGCGAAGCCGCTCGCCACCCGCGTCGCGGCGGTCTTCGCATTGGCCCAGCGTCCGAGGTCCGAAGCGGAGACAGAACTGGTCCGCTTGGCCGGCGATCCCACCATCGCGCCGTGGGCGATCCGCGCGCTGGCCGACAACGCTCGGCCGCTCGGGGCGGAACCCGTCCGCGCAATCCTCCCGGCGCTCAAGTCGTCCGATCCGCGCACGCGCAAGGAAGCGGCCGTCGCCTTGGCCCGCGGCGGCGATGCCATGTCCGCGGCCGCCATCGTGCCGCTCCTGGCCGACGCGGATCCCATCGTCGCCCACACCGCCGTCCAGTCGCTCATCCGGCTCAAAGCGGTCGACGTCTGCCTCAAGACGGTGGACGACACCGATGCGTCGCAGGCTCTCCGGGCCGGTGCGCTGCGCGTGCTCCAGAACTTGCATGAGCCCGCGGCGGTGGCCGGGTTGCTCGCGCGCCTCGACCGCGAGACCGACCCCGAACGCCGCGCCGGCCTGCTCACCGCGCTGTGCCGGCTGCACTTCGTCGATGGTCAGTGGAAAGGCGATTCGTGGGGCACGCGTCCCGACACCCGCGGGCCTTACTACCAGCCCGAGGCCTGGAGCGAGACGCCCAAGATCGCCGCCGCGCTCAAGACCGCGCTCGACAAGGCCGACAGCAAGGAAGCCGCGCACATCGGCCGCGAGCTCGCCCGCCACCGCATCCCGGCCGGCGACGCGTTGGACAAGATGATCGCCCGCGCCGCCACCGAGCCGAGCCTGTTGCCGGCCATCGCTGCGCAGCTTGCGAACGCCGAATCCGTCCCGGCCAACGCCATCCCGTTGCTCGTCCGCACCGCCACCGCCACCGCCACGTCGGACGCCATCCGAGCCCAAGCCGTGATCGCCTTGGCGAAGACCGACAGCGCCGACGCGTGGCGCGCCGTGCTCACCGCGTTGCCCCGTGTGCGGAGGACGACTTCCGAGAACAACCTCTCCGAAAAGGCCCAGAGCGCCGTGGACAACGCGCCGAAGCTCGACCAGGTCCACGCTGTGTTCGAGGAGATCGCGCCGAAGCTCGACGGTGAAGCGTCGATGCTCGCCGAGGGCATGCTGCTCAAGCTCGCCTCCCGGAAGGTCGGTTCGCCCGAGGCCCGCGAGGCCGCGTCCAAGTCGCTCGACGCCGGCTGGACCGACACCAAACGCCGCGCCCAGATCCTCCGCGCCGCCGCGCAGGTCGGCGACGCCAGCCGGGCCGCGCAGTTCGTCGCCGCGCTC